>JARXKM010000009.1:0-13780 GCA_030272785.1 Pseudomonadota bacterium | reverse complement strand
TCGCCGCCGGCGCATCGAGGCTGGCGAGGAAATCGCGCATGCGGCGCAGGTTGCGGGTGAGCTGGTCGAGATTGAGCGCCTGCGAGCTGCCGACCCGGCGCACCAGCGCCACTTCGATCTCGACGATGCTGTCGTGGGCCTGGGCGGCGGCATCGCGGGCACGCTGCATCGGCTCGGCGGCGACATCGCGCAGCGCCGCCTCGAGCGAGGCCATGCTGACGGGGGTCTGGCCTTCCGGCGCGGCCAGCTCGCCGTTGGCCAGCTCGAGCGTGCGCAAGGTCAGCGGGCCGAGCCCGGGCAGCTGGATGAAGGCGCTGTCCTTCAGTTCGCGCAGCACGGTGGCGGCATCGGCCAGGGTGGCGAGCGAATTGATGCGCAACATCGGGTCGAGGTCGTCATCGGGGTCGAGTTGCGGGTGCACGCTGTCCCAGCGCTCGTCGACCAGGCGCTGGATCAGGCGCGCGCCGTCGGCAAAGCCGGCCATGCCGTGCAGCGCGAGCAAGGCGCGCAGCAGCGGCAAGGCGACGCGCAGGTCGCGGGTGCGCGCCAGCAAGTCGAGCGACAGTTTCTTGACCTGCTTCCACTCCGGCGGCACCGCCGCGGTGATGGTGTCGCCGTACTGCACCTCGGCCTTGCCGAGCACCGCCTGCTCCAGCTCGAGGAAAGCGGGATCGTACTCCAGATTGGGGCCGCAGGGCGCCGCCTCAGCGAGCTCTTGCAACAAGATATCGACGTCGACAATGCTCATAGTTGATCACGCAGGCAATGGAATCGGGCTGGAGACGCTGGACGACCCGTGAAGCCCGTTCTAGCGGGCTTTGCGATTATTAAATCTTGTCACGAAGACATAGTAAAACAATCATACGCCTAGTTGAATCGACAACGTAAACAAAAATCGACAATATTTTGAACAGCAGCAGCTTGACAAATTTTCCCAGCATGCTACATAGCGCCACCCCTCTCCCAGGGGTCAGTGCCGGCATTCGTACACGGTCTCAAGTGTCGTAAAAATGCCGATGCCATCTTGAATTTTTAATATGCTTTTCGCATAATTATGGTTGTCAAATAAGTCATTGGCACTTGACGCTTGACGCGGGCGCGCATACGAGCGTGGGCGGCATGCGGCGGGCTTGCCGCAGGGGGATCACATCACTGAACTGAAGGGGGGAAACCGGATGGCGGCGCAGGGGCAATCCTGCGCCGCCATGACGCGGCCGCGCCGTCCGATCGGGCGCGGGCGGATGGCGGGATCGGCGGCGCGCCGAGGCGCGCGCAGCGCCGCCCGTGAGGACCGGCGCGGCGGCGATTGTTAGTGCTTGGCCGGCGCCATGGCGTGCGCGCCGGCCGGCCGATTGCCTTCCTCGGCGCCGTTCGATGCGGCCTGGCGCGGCGTCGTCAGTGCGCGCGCCGCCTGGCCGGCCAACGGTTGCGCCGCCGCGAGCACGCTGTGCTGACGCTGGTTTGCGTGCACCGGCGACTCCTTCACGCTGCTGCCGCGCACCAGCATCCCGGCACCGGCGCTATGGCCGGCGCCGATGCGCGCGTTGTGCGGCTGGCCCGCGCCGACGGCGGCCTCGAACGGGCGCGACAACCCGGTCGCCAGCACCGTCACGCGCATGGCGTCGCCGAGCGTGTCGTCGAACACGGCGCCGAACTTGATGATGGCGTCGTCACTCGTCTGCGCGCAGATCACGTTCATCACCTGCTTGGTCTCGCGCAGCTTGAGCGTCTCTTCGGAGGCGGCGATGTTGACCAGCAGGCCGCGCGCGGCGTGCAGATTCGAGCCGTCGAGCAGCGGGCACGAGATGGCCTCCTGCGCCGCATTGACGGCGCGGTCTTCGCCGGTGTGCATGGCCGTGCCCATCATGGCCGTGCCCATCTGGCGCATGACGGTGCGCACGTCCTCGAAATCGACGTTGATCATGCCGGGCACATTGATGATTTCGGCGATCCCCGACACGGCCTTGCTGAGCACCTCGTCGGCGGCGTGAAACGCCTGCTTCTGGGTGATGTCGTCGCCCAGCACTTCCTCCAGGCGGCTGTTGAGCACGATGACGAGCGAGTCGACCGATTTCGACAGGATCTGGATGCCCTCGTCGGCCACGCGCATGCGGCGCGCGCCTTCGAAACCGAACGGCTTCGAGACCACGCCGACCGTCAGGATACCCATCTCCTTGGCCACTTCGGCCACCACCGGCGCGGCGCCGGTGCCGGTGCCCCCGCCCATGCCGGCGGTGATGAACACCATGTGCGCGCCCTTGAGCGCTTCGGCGATGTTGGCGCGTTCGCGGATCGCGCTTTCGCGCCCGACGATCGGGTCGCTGCCGGCGCCAAGGCCGCTCTCGCCCAGTTGTATCCTGGTGGCGGAGCCGGTCAGCGCCAGCGCCTGCGCGTCGGTATTGGCGCAGATGAATTCGATATCGGCCAGTCCAGAGGACGCCATGTGGTTGACGGCATTGCCGCCGGCGCCGCCGACGCCGATGACTTTGATGACCGTCTCGGGTTGTGCATGTTTTGGGTCGAACAAGGGAAGCTCCTTTAAAGTGGATGCCGCGGGCGGCGCGCGCCTCGGCGCCTGGCGGCGCGGCGTCCGGTCCGCGCGGGAGGCGCCGGGACGGCGCAGGGGCGTGACGCGCGCGCAAGGCACGCCACACGCGCGGCGGGGCCGCATCGCGTAACCGCGTGCCCGCATACATACGGCAAGCCCATAGACTACTTGCTGAGGCGCGCACGCGAAAGGAGATAAACGTTTCAATCGAAAGCAGTTGTAACAATGCGTGCAAGCGCCGCCGAGGTGGTGTCCGCGGCGACAGCGCGCACCAAAAAAATAGCCCACGCACCGGTGGGCTATTTCCTGCGATCTGGAGGCGAGGACGGGAATCGAACCCATCTGGACGGCTTTGCAGGCCGCTGCATGACCTCTTTGCTACCTCGCCAAGACCAATACTACGCCGGCGGAATGCGCGCGCTTGGCGCTATATCAACAGACGGCAAACGCAGCCGCTCTCAGGCGCCGATCTGCATGATCTTCAGCGCATTGGTGCCGCCCACCACGCCCAGCGGCTCGCCCCAGGTCAGGGCGACGGTGTCGCCGGTGCTGACGATGCCGCGTTCCCGCAGCAGCGCCTCGACCGCCTCGAGCACCAGTTCGCGATCGTCGCCCTGCGCCAGCGCGAGCGCCTCCACATTGCGGTACAGCGACAGCTTGCGCTGGGTGCCCAGGTTGGGCGTGAGCGCGAAGATCGGGATATCGATGTTGTTACGGCTCATCCACAACGCGGTCGAGCCGGATTCGGTCAGCGCCGCGATGGCCTTCACACCCAGGTGGTAGGCGGTAAACAAGGCGCCGTAGGCGATCGACTGGTCGATCCGGCTGAAGGTGGTGCTGCGCAGGTCGACGTCGAGCTTGCAGGTGTCCCACTTCTCGGCATCGAGGCAGATCGCCGCCATCGCCTCCACCGTTTCGACCGGATAGCGCCCCGACGCCGTCTCGGCCGACGTCATCACCGCGTCGGTGCCGTCGAGCACGGCATTGGCCACGTCCGACACCTCGGCGCGCGTCGGCACGGCGGCGTAGATCATCGACTCCATCATCTGGGTGGCGGTGATGGCCAGCTTGTTGGACGCGCGCGCCATCTTGATCATGCGCTTTTGCAGCGCCGGCACCGCCGCGTTGCCCACTTCCACCGCCAGGTCGCCGCGCGCGACCATGATGCCGTCGGAGGCGTCGAGGATTTCCTGCAGCGCGGGAATCGCCTCGGCGCGTTCGATCTTGGCGATCATGAACGGCTTGTGATCGTAGCGCTCGCCGGCAATGTTGGCCAGCTGGCGCGCCATCACCATGTCGGTGGCGTTCTTCGGAAACGACACGGCCACGTAATCGGCCTGGAAGCTCATCGCCGTCTTGATGTCCTCCATGTCCTTCGACGTCAGGGCCGGCGCCGTCAGGCCGCCGCCCTGCCGGTTGATGCCCTTGTTGTTCGACAGCTCGCCGCCGATGCGCACCACCGTGTAGATGGCGCTGCCGACGATGCGCTCGACCACCAGCACGATCAGGCCGTCGTTAAGCAGCAGCACGTCGGCCGGCTTCAGGTCGCGCGGCAGATCCTTGTAGTCGAGCCCGACGCGCTCCTCGTTGCCCAGCTCGCAGGCGGCGTCGAGGATGAAACTGGCGCCGCTTTCAAGCTGCACCTTGCCGTTCTCGAACTTCCCCACCCGGATCTTGGGCCCCTGCAGGTCGGCCATGATGGCGACCTCGCGCCCGCACAGACTGGCCGCCTCGCGCACCATGCGCGCGCGCTCGATGTGGTCCTGCGCCTTGCCGTGCGAAAAATTGAGGCGCACCACATCGACGCCGGCCTTGAACATGCGCACCAGGGTATCGAGGTCGTTCGAGGCGGGGCCGATGGTGGCGACGATCTTGGTCGCGCGGCGGGTGACGCTTGGGTTCATGGTGTCGCTTTCTCGGTAGCGCTGGAGCGGGTATCGGCCGGCCGTCCAACTGTAGTAAATTTACGTTTTTTGAGAGAATTGAGCCTGTGCATTGCGAGGCACAACCCGACAAACCAGCCTTGCCGCCCTAATGAGAACGGTCGGAGGCTTGATATGGACGGAATTTTACTACGTAATTGTGCCGATTTTCGACTCAAAAAGGTGATTCTTTCGAAATCGCGATGGTCGCAAGCTCTCAGGCGCGCCGTCCCATGCTGGGCCGGCTCGGCGAGTACCGCCAGCCCGGCACCAGGCAGCGCATCGCCATCGCATCGTCGCGCGCCGTCGCGCCGACGCGCCGGTACAGCGCATGGGCCGCAAGGATGCGCTCCATGTCCGCCTCGATGCCCAGTCCAGGCGCCTGCGGCACCACCACCGCGCCGTCCTTGATCTCAAGCGGCGCGCGGGTAAGGCGCTGCTGGCCTTCCTGCCAGATCCAGTGCGTGTCGATGGCGGTGATCTGTCCCGGCGCGGCGGCGGCGACGTGGGTGAACATGGCCAGCGACACGTCGAAGTGGTTGTTCGAGTGCGAGCCCCAGGTCAGTCCCCACTGCGCGCACAATTGGGCCAGCCGCACCGATCCCTGCATGGTCCAGAAATGCGGATCGGCCAGCGGAATGTCGACCGCGCCAAGCGCATGCGCATGGGCCATCTGGCGCCAGTCGGTGGCCACCATATTGGTTGCGGTAGGGATGCCGGTGGCGCGCCGAAACTCCGCCATCGTCTCGCGACCGGAGTATCCGCCTTCCGGACCGCACGGATCCTCCGCGTAGGCCAGCAAGTGGCCCTGGCCGCGGCACAGCGCGATCGCTTCGGCCAGCGACCAGGCACCGTTCGGGTCGAGCGTCACGCGCGCGTCCGGGAAACGCGCCTTGATGCCGGCCACCGCCGCCATTTCCTCGGCGCCGTCCATCACGCCGCCTTTGAGCTTGAAGTCGCGGAAGCCATAGCGCGCCACCGTCGCCTCGGCCTGGGCGACGATGGCGGCTGGCGTGAGCGCCTCTTCATGGCGGATGGCGTACCAGTCGTGCGCCGCACCGGTGCCCGCCAGATACGGCAGGTCGGTGCGCTTGCGGTCGCCGATGTAGAACAGGTAGGCCAGCATCGGCACGCTGTCGCGCTGCTGCCCTGCTCCCAGCAGTTCGCAGACCGGCACGCCGAGGTGTTTGCCGAGCAGGTCGAGCAGCGCCGCCTCCACCGCCGTCACCACGTTTTCGAGGCGCAGGTTGATTTCGTGCGGTTGCAGCAGCACCGCCTGCTCGGCGGCCGAACTGACCTGGTGCTGCGGGCCGCCGCCGCTGTCGCCGGCAATCGCCAGCCGCAACCGGTTGAGCGTGCGGTTGTGGCAGCCGATCTCGGTGCCGACCACCAGCGCAACGGTGTTCTGCAACGCGCGCAGGATGCCGGCGCCGCCCGGCACCTCGCCGATGCCGGTGTGGCCGCTGCTGTCGGTCAGCAGCACCAGGTTGCGCGTGAAATAAGGAGCGTGGGCGCCGCACAGATTGAGCAGCATGCTGTCATGGCCCGCCACCGGGATCACTTGCATGGCGGTGACGACCGGGCTGGCCGATGAACGGGTAGAGATGGCGGTCGACATGTTGATTCCCACGGTGTTCGATCAATGGCGCTCGCGGCGGCACGCGCATGCAAGCCTGGTGGACGCAGGCCTTGCCGCGCTCGGTGCCATACGTTATCGCGCAACCGCGCCAGCGGGCGCGCAACCGGATGACTATATGCGCTTTGCTCATGCCATTGATCGATTGCCGGCCGCCGGCTACTTGATGTACTCGGGCGCGCTGGCGACGCGCTGCACCCTCACCGCGGGCTTCTTCTCGCCGGCCGGGATGAGCAATGCCGTCAAGTGGTTCTGCTCGGGTGCGATCTGGCAGTTGAAGTAAGCGGAAACGGCGCACGGCATGTGAAAACGGCGCCACGACCTACCGCGGCTACCTGGGTAACGTCAAGGGCGTGCGCCTGCGTGGCCTCGAACTCGACGGCGCCGTCATCGCCAGCGCACAACTGCGCTTTACCTTCAGCGGCGCCTACAACCAGGCGACGTACGCGGACTTCGCCGATGCGCCTTGCCCGGCCGACGTGGCGGGCGCACCGGGCGGCCAGCAGCAGTGCAATTTCACCGGCAAGACACTGCCGTTTGCGCCCACGTTGAGCGGCAACGTCGGCTTCGACTACCAGTTTCCCGTCGGGCGCGCGTTCGCGCTGCGCGTGCATGCCAACCTGGTCCACCGCGGCAGCGCCAACTACAACGCCGGCCTGGCACAGGCGGGCGCGCAAGACGGCTACAACCTGGTCGACGGCGGCATCGGCATCGCCAGTGCCAACGGCAAATGGGAGCTCGACCTGGTCGGCAAGAACCTGGCCGACACGCACTACGTGACCAACATCGGCGCCTTCAGCACCACCAGCGCGGTGACGGCGACGCCGGGCGAGCGGCGCTACGTGGGGATCGTGTTGCGCACCAGGATCTGAGCGCCGAGGTGGCACCGCGCGTGCTTAGCGCAAGCGCACGTAGAGCGGCGTCGTGTTCAGCTCGACGCCAGTCTCGCCGGCGACGTTGTCCAGTGGGAGCGTCAGGCAATCAGAGGCCGACGCCGATATGACGCGGTGCAGCCCGCCCTGGACGATCGACGCCTCGCCTCCGGGCGCCGCGAAGCAGACGTCGGCGCGCTGGAATGCCGGCACGACCGCGCGCACATACCAGGGCAGCAAGCGACGACGAATGCCGTTGCCCTGGTCGAGCGCCTGTGCCAGCTCGCCCAAGGCGAAGCGGCGCGGGTCCCTGAGCTCGACGATCAACAAGATTTCGATCTGCAGCGCGCCCTTGCGCTGGTTGGTCAAGAACTCCGCTGCCGCGTCATCGGTCGTCGGCAACTCAGCGAGCGGTACGAAGCCCGATTTCAGTGGCACCTCGATCCGCTTGCCGTCGGCTGCGAGCGAGACGTGCAAGTTTTCCACCTGCCCGCCTTCCTGCTTGCTCGATACCTTGATCCCGGCCCGGATGGCGCCGCCACCCGACGCCCCGGCGAACACGCGGCGCAGCATGACGACGTCGGCATAAGGCAAGAGCGCGGGGTCGCGTATGCCGCGGATCTGAACAGTTTGCACGGGTGCTTCGGCGGCCACGTCATCCTGAGCGAGCACACATGGCGACAGCAGCAGCAGGAAGGCCCTGACGGCCCCGGCGCGAATTGCGCCTCTCATCCTGCGCCCTCCGGCATGCGATGGGTGCGAACGACATGGTGACCGTCGACGGCGCGATGGATCCAGTCGTATTCCATATAGTCGGCGGTCGCCGCGGCCAGCGCCTGGCCGTGGTGTTTTGCCACGGTATAGAGCGCGCCCTCGATGCCCATTGCGATACCGGCCGAGACGACCAGCTTGCCGTTGTCGACGACACGGGCCCTTGGCAATACCTTGCAGGTCGGTTCGTCCAGGGCCAACTCGGCGAGTGCATCCCGGTGTGTCGTTGCATGCTGGCCGCGCAGCAGGCCAGCCTTGGCCAGCAGCAAGGCACCAGAACAGACGGACAGCACGCTTTGCGCAGCGGCGGCGCGGTCCCGGACAAATTCCAGCACGGTCGCGTTGTGCTTTTCACGCCGGGTGCCGAAGCCGCCCGGCAGCACCAATACATCCGCCTGCGGCATCTGATCGAACGCGTAGTCGGGATTGATACTGAGCTTGTTGCGGGCGGCTATGGGGCGCGCGAACTGCGCGACCGTGAAGACGTCGTACAAGCGCTGCGAGCCGCCGGCGACGCCGAATACCTCGTACGGGCCGGCGAAATCAAGGACCTCCACATCGTCGAACAACAAGACGGCAACGGTTCTCACATTTTTCCTTTGGGTTGATTGGCCTCGCGCCGCAGTGCCGCCGGCCGGCGCTTTCGTCCCGCAACAGGACGCCCGAATGCGTTCAGTCGCGACAGCCCTTGAGCACATGGTGGGAGCGACGAGAATGGCGTAAGTGCATTGTCATCGCTCGCCGCGCGTCAAATACGCCATACAGACCGTGTTTACTGCCAATCATCGCATCGGCGCACGACAGGAATAATGGCATTCAGGCCGGAATGGATGGCCGCGCGCCGGAATCGATGGGCCGACGCCGGCATGCGCCGCTGCGTGGCGCCGACTCAGGCGCCGGCGCAGGTGCCCGTGTCGCACGTGCAGCTGTCGCCACAGCGGCATTGCGGACCGCAAGCGCAGTTCGCCTGTGTCGGCGCCGACTGGCAACCGCATTGGCAAGCTGCGCCAGCGCAGGCGGTGCAATCGCAAGGGGATTCATTGGATGTGTTCATGATGACGTTCCTTTCAGTGAAGTGAGAGGCCAGTGTAGCGACGGGCGCGCCCACCCACTTGAACGAAGCGGCTATTCTGGCCGGATGCTGACCGGCGCGACGCCGAACATCCGTTTGAAGGTGCGAGAGAGGTGGGCGGAATCGGCGAAACCACTTGCGTGGGCAGCATCGGTCAAGCTGGCGCCTGCCGCATAGGCTGAGACAGCGCTGCCCAGGCGCAGCCATAGCACGTAAGGCCGGAAGCGGATTCCAGTCGCCTCGACGAACAAGTGCCGAAACCGTTCAGGCGACAGGTGCACCAGGTCCGCAACGTCAGCAAGGCTGATGGTTCGATCGAGACGCTCATGCAACAGCTCGATGGCGAGCAGGATGCGCCGGTCCAGCGGTAGCGTCGGCCGGCGACCTGTCGCGGCCAGGTTGGCAATCAGGGTCCGGGCGCAGTCGATCAATTCCTGGTCGGCGCAATGTTCGTCGTAGGCCGCGGCGAGGGCATCGATGTCGCGCCGCGCGAGATCGGCTGACAATGCAGTGATGCCATGCCGGAATCGGTCGCGTATGGCATGGCCGTCGACCGATTCCGGCTCGACGAAAACGAGCGCGACCAGCTCGCCGCGCGCTTCGAACGCGTGAGGATGGTGGGCCGCGATGATCGCCGCCGCATATTCCTTCCACTCCTCGTCCAGCGAGCGAAACCGACAGCTCCCTGCCGACAGCGACAGGGTAATCTGAATAGCATGATGCGCATGGAAATCGGTAGACGCTTCAGCGCGGCCGATCCAGATGCTGCCACCGCGCCACAACAAGATCCGCCCGCTTCCCGCGGGCTCGATGCCACCGCGCCGCGCCGCACTCATGTCATGCCTCCAAATTTCAAACTCTACCTGAGAGAGGCAAGCGATGCCAGCGGCGCGCTGAAAATCTCCCGGCTGCAATCCTTCGGCGCCATTTCGGCGGTACACTAGCGCTGCCGTAGCCGCTGCGGGCGCGCGCGTTTGTTCAACCGTTTCACAGGAGGATATGATGGGACTACTGGATCAATTGGCAGGCCAGGTGATGGGGTCGCTCGGCGCCCAACTGCAGGATGCGGTGCCGCAGGGCCAATTGCTCGACGGCCTGATGGGCATGATCGAGCGCAATGGCGGCATCCCGGCACTGCTGGAAAAACTCAAGCAGTCAGGACTGTCCGACCAGGTCGCCTCATGGATCGGCACCGGCGAAAATCAGCCAGTGTCCGGCGATCAGATCAAGGCCGCGCTGGGCGACGCCGATGTTGAGCAAGTCGCGCGCCAGGCGGGCATCGCGCCTGAGCATGCATCGACCGGGCTGGCCCAGCTGCTGCCGCAAATCATCGACCAGCTGACGCCGAACGGCAGTGTGCCGCAGAACGAATTGCTGGCCCAAGGCCTCAACATGCTGAAAGGCAAGCTGTTCGGCTGAACGGCCTGCTGGCGTGCTGCGGGCGGCGCTCGCGTTACTCGGCCAGCTTGATCAATTCCCGCTACAGGTCGGCCTTGCCTTCGAGGCCGATTCCCGGCAGTTCCGGCAGCAGGACGTGGCCGTTGTCGACCTTGACGCCGTCCCGGAAGCCGCCCATCACATTACAGCGTAGAGGAATATTGCTTTCCGTATCGTGGCCAGCCAGGCGAGCTTACCGGGCAGCACGATACCAGCCTGGGAGACGATAGATTCCGCAAACGCCCATCAAGGCGATGCGCCCTGCCCGATGCGAGAAAGTAAATTGGCTTATGGCAGGTATTTTCTAACTTTACAACTCAGCACCGGCGGCGGCACCTGCGGCCAGGCGCTTTCCCCGTTTTCGAATTGCCCCCCGGCATTGGCATGCCGATGAGATAGCCTTGCGAGACATCGCAGCCGAGCGCACCGAGCCGGTTCCAGATGGGGGCATTCTCGACACCCCCGGCCGCCATCTTGAGGCCAAGATTGTGGTCGAGGATAGCCGCTTCGTGTTTCTCGAGCCGGAAGGCGGGCATGGCCAGGCCCGCGGCTCAACTCACGTGCTGCCACGCTCGACGAGCTGAAATCCCGTGTCGATCACGGTTGGCACGCGCGGCGCGCCGGGCGCCTGCGCAAGCCGGTCCAGGATCGCCTGCGCGGCCAGTGCGCCGATCGCGCTGCCATCGACGCGCACGCTCGACAGCGGCGGGAAAGTGTGGGCCGCAAAACTCAGGTCGCCGAAACCCATGATGGCCAGATCGGCGGGCACCCGCAGTCCGCGGCTGGCCGCCTCGGTCAACGCGCCTTGCGCGAGCGTATCGGAACTGCAGACGATCAATTCGATGTCGGGATGCGCCGCCAGCAGGCGCGCGCAGCCCTCGCGTCCCAGTTGCAGGCTGGCCGGGGTCGGCATGACCGTGGACGCGACGATGTTCACGCCCTGGCGCGCCAGGGCCGCCTGCAGGCCCTGGTTGCGCCGGCCCGCGCGCGGGTCGTCCGCGGTCAACAAGGCGAAGCGCCGATAGCCTTTCTCCAGCATGGCCATGGCGACCGTGTTGCCCACCTCTTCGTGCGAAAAGCCGACCAGCATGTCGATCGGCGACGCCGTCATGTCCCACGTCTCGACCAGCGGGATGTTGGCCGCGGCCAGCCGCTTGCGCGTGTTATCGGAATGGAGCGTGCCGGTGAGGATGATGCCGTCCGGGCGACGGCTGAGCACCGTCTCGACGAGGATCTCTTCGCGCCACAGCTCGTAGCCGGCCAGGCCCAGCAGCAGCTGGTAGCCGCCGTCGGTGAGCTTGTCGCTCGCCGCCTGCACCATGTCGGCAAAGATCGGGTTGGCGACCGTGGGCAGGATCAGCGCCACCAGCTTGCTGCGATCGGGCGGCGCCGCGTTCCTGGCATAGCCGGTTTCGCGCACCGCCGCCTGGACCCTGGCCAGGGTCCCGGGCCGCACCAGTTTCGGCTGGTTGAGCGCGCGCGATACCGTGATCGGCGACACCCCGGCAACGCGCGCGACATCGAGCAAGGTCGCGCTGGTGATGTGGGGCTGGGCCGGGTCGTGCGGTTTCAAAGCATCCATGCGCGTCTCGTGGGAAAAACAGCGATTTTACTGCGAGTAGCGGAAGCCGGGAGCGAACAGCGGCGCACGCGCCTCAGAGGCTGCCCGCCGCCACCTGCTGCTTGAAGGCGCAACGCTGGATGTCGCCAACCAGGAACAAATAACAGCGGATGGCCACCAGGGCGTTGGCACCGACGAACACCGGCGCGCCGGCGAACGAACCGGTCGCCTACAGGATGAGCCGGCAAATAACTATCATTTTCTATCATTTCTCGATAATCAGTATAGTATGGTTTAATCGGCATTTGCAAGCGTCTTAAAAACTGACAAACAATTTAAAATCAATGATTTAATGTTTTTTATGCGTGTATGTCATAAGATTATTTTGACCCAAGTTGCAAAAATATGCGACTTGCGTTAGGCTGAACGAATGATGCGCCCAACATTAATCCTCATAATTTTCAGCATTACCGTCATTTTCTATCATTTCAGACGAAGCCGGTAGCGCCGCTGGCCTGCCGCATGTACTCTTCAGGGACTCTTATGCACAGCAACGATATTTCCAGCCGTCACGCCACGCCCATCATCGCCGACATGCGCGTCATTCCCGTCGCCGGACGCGACAGCATGCTGCTCAACCTGAGCGGCGCACATGGTCCCTACTTCACGCGCAACATCGTGATTCTCACCGACAGCGCCGGCAACACCGGCGTCGGTGAAGTGCCGGGCGGCGAGGCCATCCGGCAGACCCTGGAGGATGCGCGGGCGCTGCTGCTCGGGCAGCCAATCGGCAGCTACAAGGCCATCCTCAACCAGGCTCGCATCGCTTTTGCCGACCGCGATGCAGGCGGGCGCGGCCTGCAGACGTTCGACCTGCGTATCGCCATTCACGCCGTCACCGCGCTCGAAGCATCGCTGCTCGATTTGCTGGGGAAGTTTCTGGGCGTGCCGGTCTGCGCATTATTAGGCGACGGCCAGCAACGCGACCGGGTCGAGATGCTCGGCTACCTGTTCTACGTCGGCGACCGCGCCGCCACCGACCTGGGCTACGACAGCGAGCCCGATGCGGCGGACGACTGGCAACGCCTGCGCCACGAGGTGGCGATGACGCCGGAAGCGGTGGTGCGGCTGGCCGAAGCGGCGTATGCGCGCTACGGCTTCAAGGACTTCAAGCTGAAGGGCGGCGTCTTGCGCGGCGAGGACGAAATCGCTGCCGTCACGGCACTGGCCGAGCGCTTCCCGGAGGCGCGCGTGACACTCGATCCGAACGGTGGCTGGCTGCTCAAGGATGCGATCCGGCTGTGCCGCGATCAGCATCACGTGCTGGCCTACGCCGAAGATCCCTGCGGCGCCGAGAACGGCTACTCGGGCCGCGAAGTGATGGCCGAATTCCGCCGCGCCACCGGCCTGCCGACCGCCACCAACATGATTGCCACCGACTGGCGCGAACTGGGCCACGCGGTGCAGCTGCAATCGGTCGATATCCCGCTGGCCGATCCGCACTTCTGGACCATGCAGGGATCGGTGCGGGTGGCGCAGTTGTGCCATGAGTGGGGCCTGACGTGGGGCTCGCATTCGAATAACCACTTCGACATTTCGCTGGCGATGTTCACCCATGTGGCGGCGGCCGCGCCGGGCAAGATCACCGCCATCGACACGCACTGGATCTGGCAGGATGGCCAGGCGCTGACCACCAATCCCTTGCAGATCGAAGGGGGCATGGTCAAGGTGCCGAGCGCGCCCGGCCTCGGCGTCGATCTCGACATGGCGGCGATCGAGAGCGCACACCAGGTCTATCGCAACATGGGCCTGGGCGCGCGCAACGATGCCGTCGCCATGCAGTTCTTCTTCCCGGGATGGCAGTTCGACAGCAAGCGGCCGAGCTTCGTGCGCTAACGCCAGGACCAGGATAGCCCTGGCCTTGCGGCCGTCGACTAAGACGCGGTCGGCAGGGTTGCGGC
>JARXKM010000153.1:8411-11025 GCA_030272785.1 Pseudomonadota bacterium | reverse complement strand
GGCCTGCTGGCGATCCGCGCGGCGGTGGCGGCCAAGGTCAACATCACCTACAAGATCCTGTTCAACGACGCCGTCGCCATGACCGGCGGGCAGGAGTTCGACGGCCCGCTCGACCCGGGCATGATCAGCCGCCAGATCGCCGCCGAAGGCGTCGGCCCGATCATCGTCGTCACCGACGAGCCGGACAAATACCCGGACGACTACAAGTGGGCCGAAGGCGTCACCGTGCGCCACCGCAGCGAACTGATGGACGTGCAGCGCGAACTGCGCGACTGCCCGGGCGTGTCCGCGATGATCTACGACCAGACCTGCGCGTCCGAAAAGCGCCGCCGCCGGAAACGCAACGAGTACCCGGATCCGGCCAAGCGCGCCGTCATCAACGAAGCGGTCTGCGAAGGCTGCGGCGACTGCTCGGTGCAGTCCAACTGCCTGTCGGTCGAACCGCTCGAGACCGAGCTCGGTCGCAAGCGCCAGATCAACCAGTCGTCCTGCAACAAGGATTTCTCCTGCGTCACCGGTTTCTGCCCGAGTTTCGTCACGGTCGAAGGCGGCGCGCTGAAGAAGCCGAAGAAGGCCGCCGCCGGCGAGGTGGCGCCGCCGGCGCTGCCGGCGCCGGTGCTGCCGACGACTGAACAGCCATACGGCATCCTGATCACCGGCATCGGCGGCACCGGTGTCGTCACCGTCGGCCAGATCCTGGCGATGGCGGCGCACGTCGAAGGCAAGGGCGCCATCGTGCTCGACATGAGTGGCCTGGCCCAGAAGGGCGGTCCGGTGATGTCGCACGTGCGCCTGGCCGACAAGCAGGCCGACCTGCACTCGACGCGCGTCGGCACCGGCAGCGCCGACCTGGTGATCGGCTGCGACCTGATCGTCACCGCCAGCCGCGACGCCCTGTCGCGCATGGGCGAGGGACGCACCTACGCGACGATCAATTCGACCGGTTCGTCGACCGCCGCATTCGTCAAGAACCCGGACTGGCAGTTCCCGGGCGCCTCGTCGAAGTCGGAGATCAGCAAGGCTTGCGGCGCCGAACGCGTCGAGTTCATCGACGCCGGCCAGATCGCCACCGCGCTGATGGGCGACTCGATCGCCACCAACATGTTCATGCTCGGCTACGCCTGGCAAAAAGGCCGCGTGCCTTTGAGCGAGGCATCGATCATCAAGGCGATCGAACTCAATGGCGTGGCGGTCGGCTTCAACAAGTCGGCCTTCCTGTGGGGCCGCACTGGCGCGCACGACCTGGCGTCGCTGGTGAAGATGACTACGCCGGCCAAGGTGATCGAATTCAAGCGCACCCAGACCTTGGATGACCTCGTCAAGCGCCGCGTCGAGCTGCTGACCGCCTACCAGGACGCCGGCTACGCGGCGCAGTACAAGGCGTTTGTCGACCAGGTGCGCGCCGAGGAGGCGAAGCTGGGCAAGGGCACGCGGCTGGCCGAAGCGGTTGCGCGTTACTTCTACAAGCTGATGGCGTACAAGGACGAGTACGAAGTCGCCCGCCTGTACACCGACGGCGCGTTCAAGGAAAAAATCGCCGGCATGTTCGAGGGCGACATCACCCTCAAGTTCCACCTGGCGCCGCCGCTGTTCGCCAAGCACGACAAGGAAGGCCACCTGATCAAGCAGGAATTCGGCCCGTGGATGATGAAGGCGTTCGGCATGCTGGCCAGGTTCAAGGGCCTGCGTGGCGGCGCGCTCGACGTGTTCGGCTACACCGCCGAGCGCAAGATGGAGCGCGCGCTGATCGGCGAATACCGCCAGACGGTCGGCGCCCTGCTGTCGCAACTGACGGCGGACAACTTGTCGCAAGCGGTGGCGATCGCCAGCATCCCGGAAGACATCCGCGGTTACGGCCACGTCAAGGAGCGCCACCTGAAGGCGGCCAAGGCGAAGGAAGCGACCCTGATCGCCACCTTCGGCAAGCCGACGGCAGCGGCCGGCAGCACCAGCCACGCCGCCTAGAACGCCGCTGGCGGCAGGATCGACTGGATGGCCTCCGCAAGGACGCCATCCAGTTTTTTTGCGGCTCAGTGCCGCATCGAAGTATCTTTGCCCTTGCCGGCTTGCTGGCCCGGCCGGAATGCCGCCTCCGCGGCGGCGGTGTGGTTGTACTGCTCGAAACGGGCGATTTTGCCGTTGCGCAGGGTAAATACATGCACCCAGGGATTGTCATAGGTCAATCCGGTCGCCTTGACGCGCCAGCTCGACACGCCGGTCACGACCACCTTGTCGCCCTCGGCGATGAAGTTTTGCGGTTCGAACTTGAGTGCTTCGGTGGTCTGTTCGAGTTTGCTGAAGAACTGCGCCACCTGGTCCTTGCCGTGGAAGCTGCCGGCGAACGGGATGTAGTCCGAATCCGGGCTGATCCATTCGATATCGTCATGGTTCAACGAAAGAATCCCCTTGATATTCTTGTCTTTGTAAAACTGATAAGCCTGCATGACAAGCTGCTTGGTTTGCTTGGTGTCCATTGCCAACTCCTTTCAGAAAGAAACGCGCCGCTTCGCAGGAAACGATGCAGCGAAGGGCACATCTTTCATACTAGACCGGCATCGTCCCATTGCAATGGTGTCATGCAACTCCGGGGCCGGAACTCACGAAACCGGGTCTG
>JARXKM010000153.1:0-8311 GCA_030272785.1 Pseudomonadota bacterium | reverse complement strand
CCCATTGCAATGGTGTCATGCAACTCCGGGGCCGGAACTCACGAAACCGGGTCTGTCCCGGTTTTTAAAAACCGGGACAGACCCGGTTTTTGGGCGTGCCGCGCGCGGACTCAGCCGATCAGGATCGCCTTGAGCAGCATGATCATCCCCCACACCGACCCGCCCCACACCAGCGTGCGCAGCACCGGCACGCCGGCCGCGTACAGCGGCACGTACAGCACTCGCGCGGCCAGGTAGAGCTGGCAGCCGAGCACGGTCTGGCCGCTGTGGATGCCGGCCGCATGGGCGATCAGCACGGCGCCGGCGAACAGCGGCAGCGTCTCGAACAGATTGGCCTGGGCCCGCTGCATGCGCGCGGTCAGCGGCCGGATCGGCGGGGCGACCCCGTCGCGCGCGCTCATGTTGAACGCCAGCCCGGTCTCCATCGTGCGCAGTGTGGATGCCAGGAAAATTTGCACCAGTGCCAGCACCAGGGTCCAGGCCAGCATCGTCAGTTCTGTCGTCATGTGTCTTCCTCGTTGTTTGATTGAAACCGGCACTAGAATAGCAAATCGGCCAGCCCGCGCAAACGCACGCACCCGGCACTCGACGGCGTTCTCTTGCCATGGCGAAAACACGTCTATAATTTCCCGCTGCCCGGGCGCACACGCGCGGGCGATCCCTCAATCTGCCGGAGCCTTACCGATGATCCGTTCTGCGTTGCTGCTTGCCCTGTTCGCCGCCGTCCCCTTTAGTCACGCCGCCCATGCCGTCCCCGACCTGACCACCGTGTCGGAGCGCTCCGCCTTCCAGAGCACCGGCCGTTACGATGAGGTGATCGCGCTGTGCGCGGCGTTCCAGCAGGCCTATCCGAAGCAGGTCAAGTGCATCGATTTCGGCGCCACCCCGGAAGGGCGGCCGATGAAGGCGCTCATCGTCACCCGCACCGGCGCCATGACGGCGCAGGCGGCCAGGCAGCGCAAGCTGCCGGTGGTGCTGATCCAGGGCGGCATCCACGCCGGCGAGATCGACGGCAAGGACGCCGGCTTTCTGGCGCTGCGCGAGCTGCTCGAGAACCGCGCCGCCAAGGGCGCACTCGACAAGCAGGTGCTGCTGTTCGTCCCGGTATTCAACGTCGACGGCCACGAGCGCTTCACGCCGAACAACCGGCCGAACCAGCGCGGCCCGGTCGCCATGGGCTGGCGCACCACGGCGCAGAACTTCAACCTCAATCGCGACTACGTCAAGGCCGACGCCCCCGAAATGCGCGCCATGCTGGCGCTGGTGAACGCCTGGGATCCGCTCGCCTACGTCGACCTGCACGTCACCGACGGCGCCAAGTTCGAGCACGACGTCTCGATCCAGGTCGAACCGATCTACTCGGGCGACCTGCAGTTCCGCGCCGCCGGCCTGGCGCTGCGCGACAACGTCATCGCCGACATCACCGCGCAAGGCGCGCAGCCGCAGTCGTACTACATGTCGTTCGCCGAGAGCGACAATCCGCAATCGGGCTTTGTCGATGCCGTCTCGACGCCACGCTTTTCGACCGGCTATTTCCAGCTGCGCAACCGGATGGCGATGCTGGTCGAGACGCACTCGTGGAAGGACTATCCGACCCGCGTGCGCATCACCCACAACGCCATCGTGTCGGTGCTGGCGCAGGTCGCGCTGCACGGCGCCGCATGGCAGCAGGCCGCCGCCGCCGCCGATGCACGCGCGCTGAAAATCGCCGGCACGCCGGTGGCGCTGAGCTACAAGACCACCGACAAGTCGCACATGGTCGCCTTCAAGGGCTACGCCTACACCCGCACGCCGTCCGACGTCTCGGGCATCCTGATGACGCACTATGACGAAACCAAACCGCAGCTGTGGACCGTTCCGCTGCGCGACGAGGTGGTGGCCGACCTGACCGTGAAGGCGCCGGGCGCCGGCTACATCGTGCCGGCCGCGCAGGCGCAAATGGTCGCCGCCAAGCTGACGCAGCACGCCATCAGCTTCCGCGTGCTGGGCGCCGACCAGGCCGGCGCCAATGTCGAGACCTTCCGCGCCGACAAGGCGACCTTTTCGCCCGGCTCGTTCGAGTCGCACCAGCTGCTGGCGGTGCAGGGCGCGTGGAAAGCCGAGCCGCGTGCGCTCGGCAAGGGCGCCCTGTTCGTCCCGGTGGCGCAGCCGAAAGCGCTGCTGGTGATGGCGCTGCTCGAGCCGCAGGCGCCCGATTCGCTGCTGGCCTGGGGGGAATTCAACAACGCCTTCGAGCGCAAGGAATACATGGAGGAATACGTGGCCGAAGACGTGGCGCGCGCGCAGATGGCGGCCGATCCGGCGCTGGCGGTGCAGTTCAGGAAGCTGGTCGACACCGATCCGGCCTTCGCCAAGAATGCCCGCGCGCGGCTGGAGTTCTTCGCGCGCCGCCATGCGTCGTGGGACGAGCGCTTCAACCTGTACCCGGTGATGCGCACCAACGTCGTGCCGAACAACGTCGTGCCGAAGTAAGCGCGCCGCCGCGGACAGCCAGAGCGCGGCGCGTAGCAGCGACGGCATGTTCTTCCGGCTGGCCGAAGATGCGCTGCTCGAGCGGCTCGAGCGGCGTCTGTCGTCATTGATGCAGCTGCCGCTCGAACACGGCGAAGGCTTGCAGGTGCTGCGCTATCCGGTCGGTGCGCAAAGCCTGCCGCACTACGATTTCCTGATGCCGACCAGCGACGCCAATCGCGCCTCGCTGGTGCGCAGCGGCCAGCGCGTCAGCACGCTCATCGTCTACCTGAACGAGGTGGCGCGCGGCGGCGCGACGCTGTTTCCGGAGTCGGGCATCGCGGTGGCGCCGCGCCGCGGCTGCGCCCTGTATTTCGAATACTGCATTCTGGACGGCCAGCTCGATCCGCTGTCGCTGCACGCCGGTGCCCCGGTCCTCGCCGGCGAAGAGTGGATCGTCACCAAATGGATGCGGCAACGGCCATTCAGGTCGGCCTGAGCTGCGCGCGTCCGACAACGATATCGCTGTTGCGTGCACTCGATGACAATGTTATGTTTGTGTCTGGTTGTTCGAGCGCGTCGCCCAAGGCGCTCGATGCGGATCCACGTGGGCTAGTCGGTTGGCGGAGACCTCACATGACACGTTGTCGAGCAAGCTGGCACACCCGCATCGTTCTCGCCCTGTTGTTCTGCTGGCAGGGCGCGCAAGGCGCCGCGCTGGCGCCGAACATGGTCTTCCACGTGGCGCCGAGCACCGGCTGGTACCTGGCCAACGGCTCCTCCACCGTGTTCGTGTTCGTGCACGGGATTTTTTCGAATTCGATCGAGTGCTGGACCTCCAAGAGCGGCGCGTACTGGCCGCAGCTGCTGCGTTCTGACGCGCGCTTCGGCAGCCCGAGCATCTACCTGGCCAGTTACCATACCGATTTTTCGAGCGGCTTGTACCGCGTGCCGGATGCGGCCACCGAATTGCTGACGTATATGCGCGTCAGGGATCCGAAGGGGCGCATGCCCTTGCTCGACAAGCCGAACATCGTCTTCATCGCGCACAGCACCGGTGGCCTGGTGGTGCGCTATATGCTCGAGCGTAACCAGGAACTGTTCAAGTCCAAGCACATCGGCCTGGTGCTGCTGGCGTCGCCGTCGCGCGGCTCGGCGTGGGCCGACCGGCTCAAACTGATCCGCAAGGCATTCGGCAACCGCATGGCCGGCCAACTCGAGCGCGACAACGACTTTTTGGTCGACCTCGACGGCCGCTTTTTCGACCTGGTGATGCAGAAGCGCTTGCCCGGCCTGGTCGGCATCGACCTGTTCGAGAATAACTTCGTGGTGGCCGGCCCGCTGTTTCATTCGGCCCACGTGGTCTCGGCGCAGGACTCGGCCTCGTATTTCGGCGCCTACAAGATCATTCCGGACTCCGACCATTTCACCATCGCCAAGCCGACCTGGCTGGGTCACCCCTCGCACCAGTATCTGCTCGACTTCTACGAGACCGTGTTTCGCCCCTCGCTGCCGCCCGACAGCGCGCCGCTGCTGCCGCTGTTTCCCGGCCTCGGGCGCAGGATGCCGCCGCCGCAATGACGGCGGCAGCTGCGTGACACAGTTGTCATGTCACATGTGTCTCACTGCTGCGCACACTGTGCGAATTTGGAACAATGGCCAGGCCAGGCCCCTGTGGCCGCGCAATTGGCACGCATATTGCACTCATCTCCCTTGACTGCTGGTGGCCGGCTCCGGGCCGCGCCGCCACGCAATCGTCCTGCCACACGATAGTCAACCTTAGGAGATTCATCATGACCTGGAGCAAACCGGAATTCATCGACTGGCGTTTTGGTTTTGAAATCACGTTGTACATCGCGAACCGCTGATCCGGCCCGCCGCGGAAACCGCGCCGCCCGCGTGCGCGGTTTCCGCCTTCACATGGCAGAACAATGAAAATCATCGTCTTGGGATCGGCCGCCGGTGGCGGTTTCCCGCAGTGGAACTGCAACTGCCGCAACTGTGCCGGCGTGCGCAGTGGCGCCGTCAGGGCGACACCGCGTACGCAGTCGTCGATCGCGGTGTCGGCCAACGGCAGCGACTGGGTGCTGATCAACGCGTCGCCCGACATTCTCAGCCAACTGCGCGCCACCCCGGCGCTGCAGCCGGCGCGCGCAGCGCGCGACAGCGGCATCGCCGCGGTGATCCTGATGGACGCCCAGGTCGACCACGTCACCGGCCTGCTGATGCTGCGCGAGGCCGGCGCGCCGCTGCCGCTGTACTGCAGCGCGTCGGTGTGGGGCGACCTCAACACCGGCCTGCCGCTGGCGCCGGTGCTGGGTCACTACTGCGGCGTGCAGTGGCACGAACTGGCGCTGGCCGGCGCCGTCAGCCTGCCCGGCATCGAGGGCATCACCTTCACCGCGCTCGACCTGTCGAGCAAGGCACCGCCGTATTCGCCGCACCGCCACAACCCGGCGCCGGGCGACAATATCGGCCTGCTGATTGCCGATTCGGCCAGCGGCAAGTCGCTGTTCTACGCGCCCGGGCTGGGCGCCGTCGACCCGCGCGTCGACGCCGCCATGCGCGGCGCCGACTGCGTGCTGGTCGACGGCACCTTCTGGCGCGCCGACGAAATGCAGCGGCTCGGCTTTTCCGCCAAGAGCGCCGCCGACATGGGGCATTTGCCGCAGTCCGGCGCCAACGGCATGCTCGCTCTGCTCGAAGGCATCGGCGCGCGCCGCAAGATCCTCATCCACATCAACAACACCAACCCGATCCTCGACGACGATTCCGCCGAACGCGCCAGCCTGGCGCGACACGGCGTCGAAGTCGCCTTCGACGGCATGGAGATCGACTTATGACCTGCGCTCCGCGCTGGTGCCGCAGCGAATTCGAAGCGCAACTGCGCGCGCGCGGCGCCGGCTATCACATCAACCACCCGTTCAACGTCAAGATGAACAGCGGCCTGTTGACCGAAGAGCAGATCCGCGGCTGGGTCGCCAACCGGTTCTACTACCAGGTGAACATCCCGCAGAAGGACGGCGCCATCATCGCCAACTGCACCGACCGCGAGACGCGCCGCAAGTGGGTGCGGCGCATCCTTGACCACGACGGCGACGGCGACAACGCGGGCGGCATCGACGCCTGGGTGCGGCTGGGAGTAGCGGTCGGCCTCGAACCGGAGGCGCTGTGGTCGCAGCGCCACGTGGTGCCGGCGGTGCGCTTCGCCGTCGACGCCTACGTCAACTTCGCGCGCCAGGCGCCGTGGCAGGAGGCGGTCTGCTCGTCGCTGACCGAAATGTTCGCGCCGCAGATCCACAAGGACCGGCTGGCCAACTGGCCGGCCCACTACGGCTGGATCGACCCGGCCGGCCTGCAGTATTTCCGCAGCCGGATCTCGCTGGCCGAACGCGACGTCGAACACGGCCTGCAGGTCACGCTCGGCCACTTCACCACCCGCCCGCTGCAGGAGCGTGCGCTTGCCATCCTCCAGTTCAAGCTCGACATCCTGTGGTCGATGCTCGACGCGATCGAAAATGCTTACCCCTAACCGCGAGGTGCCACGATGAACACGATCCCCCACAAACCCGCCCTGGCGCGCCAGTTCCGCATGCAATGGGAAGAGGCGCAGAACAACTACGTGCTGCTCTATCCGGAAGGGATGGTCAAGCTGAACCAGAGCGCCGCCGAAATCCTCAAACGCTGCGACGGCCGCCACAGCGCGCTGGCCATCGTCCACGAACTCGAACAGGAGTTCGGCGCCAGCGGCCTGCGCGACGACGTCGACGATTTCCTGCGCGCGGCCAATGAGCGCGGCTGGATCAGCTGAGCGGGCGCGATGAACGGCCCCATGCCCCGCCCGGCCATCGCCGCGCCGCTCTGGCTGCTCGCCGAGCTGACCTACCGCTGCCCGCTGCACTGCGCGTTCTGCTACAACCCGCTCGACTACGCCGCCAACCGCGCCGAACTGAGTACCGCGGAATGGGTCGACGTGATGCGCCAGGCGCGCAAGCTCGGCGCCGCCCAGCTGGGCTTTTCGGGCGGCGAGCCGCTGCTGCGCGACGACCTCGAAGAGCTGATCGGCGAAGGGCGCCGGCTCGGCTACTACACCAACCTGATCACCTCCGGCATCGGCCTGACCGAGGTGCGGCTGGCGCGCATGAAGGCGCTCGGGCTCGATCACATCCAGCTGTCGTTCCAGGATTCGACGCGCGGGATGAACGATTTCCTCTCCAGTACCAAGACGTTCGACCTCAAGCTGCGGGTCGCCAAACTGATCAAGCAGTACGACTACCCGATGGTGCTCAACGTGGTGCTGCACCGCTATAACCTCGACCACGTGGGCCGCATCATCGACATGGCGATAGAGATGGGTGTCGAGTACCTGGAGCTGGCCAACACCCAGTACTACGGCTGGGGCCTGGCCAACCGCGCGCAGCTGATGCCGACGCGCGAACAACTGGTGCGCGCCGAGGCGGTGGTCAACGAATACCGCGCGCGGATCGGCAGCCAGGTGCGCATCCTGTTCGTCGTGCCCGACTATTTTGAAGAGCGACCCAAGGCGTGCATGAACGGCTGGGGATCGGTATTTCTCGGCATCGCGCCGGACGGCACCGCGCTGCCGTGCCACGCCGCGCGCTCGCTGCCGGGGATCGCGTTCCCCAACGTGCGCCAGTTCAGCGTGCACGACATCTGGTACGCCAGTGGCGCCTTCAACCGTTACCGCGGCGACGCATGGATGAAGTCGCCCTGCAGCAGCTGCCCGGAGAAGGGCAAGGACTTCGGCGGCTGCCGCTGCCAGGCCTACGCGCTGACGGGCGACGCCGACAACGCCGACCCGGTGTGCGCCAAATCGCCGCAGCACGCCGAGGTGCAGGCCATCGTGATGCACGCGCAGCAGGCGCAGCACGCCGCGGCGCAGCAAAAGACCATGCCGATCCTGTTTCGCACCGACGTCAACTCGCGCGCCATCAGCGCGCAACGGAAGGATTAGCCGGCCGGCTGGATCGCGAACACGCCCGTCGCCGGCGCCGAACACGGCTCGTCGTCGAGCGCGATGTCGCCCGGCGGATTGGCCTGGTCGTCCGCCTTGAGGTCCTTGAAACCGAACATGGCCAGGTCCATTGCTCTCGACCCGGCCCGGATACTTCATGCTACTCTACGACCTTCTCAGGGCGCGGTCTTTCTGCTTGGCGCACTAAATTGAGTTCTCTCCTCAAGACTCTCGAATTCGCGAAATCGCATACCAATGAGGTTCAAGAATGACTCCTTCTTCCATCCAGTGCGCACGTGGAATGCGTGACGCTGGAATCGACTCGATGGCTGCGTTGAATTCAGTTTTCCCGGAGCTGCTGAACGGATTGACCGAGCAAGAGGCGCGCGAATTGAGACATACGTTTGGCGCGGTGATGGCAGAAGTCGTGGATAAGCTCATTAATCCCGCCGTTACGGCTTTTCCGGAACTGCAGACTGATGCGGCCGCTTGGGCTGCAGTGGCGAACGAGCGTGCAAAGGCACGAGTGGCATCGCCCTGAAAACTATGGAGTTTGCCGACGACGTGTCCGACCTGCGCTTCTCGGCCGGTTACTTCCAGCGAAGAAGTCGCAGCGGAGTCGCTTGCATGGCCGGCGTTAGTCGTTCGCCGGCTGAATCGAGAACACGCCCGGCGCCGGCGTCGAACACGGCTCCTCGTCGAACGCGATGTCGCCCAAAGGATTGGCCACGCCGTCGGTCTTCAGGTCGGTGAAACCGAACAGGTCGCGGTCCATCAGGTGCGACGGCACCACCGTCGACAGCGACGAGAAGATGCTCTCGACGCGGCCGGGATATTTTTTCTCCCACTCGCGCATCAGGCCCTTGATCTGCTTGCGCTGCAGGT
>JARXKM010000152.1 GCA_030272785.1 Pseudomonadota bacterium | reverse complement strand
GTCATCTCGCACAACTGGGACGAGCTGCGCCGCTTCATGTGGAACTACGTTGGCATTGTGCGCACCACCAAGCGGCTCGAACGGGCGCAGCACCGCATCGTGCTGCTCAAGGAAGAGATCGACGAGTACTACCGCAACTTCCGCATCACCCACGACCTGCTCGAGCTGCGCAACCTGGTCGACGTCGCCGCGCTGATCGTCAACAGCGCGCTGTCGCGCCACGAGAGCCGCGGCCTGCACTTTAGCCGCGACTATCCGGCCACGTTGCCGAAGGCGCTGCCGAGCGTGCTGACGCCGCCGCGCCGCTAACGCCGGTCCCGATCCAACCGATCCAACCGAACCTGCTGCCGGCGGGTTTTTTTTCACGCCCGCCGACCGCATGAACCGCAAACTGACCGCCTCGACCGCCCTGCTGCTGACCGTCCCGCCGCTGCTGTGGGCCGGCAACGCCATCGTCGGCCGGCTGGTACGCGCGGCGGTGCCGCCGATGACCCTGAACCTGCTGCGTTGGTCGATCGCGCTACTGATCCTGCTGCCGCTCGGGCGCGCCATCCTGCGTCCGGGCAGCGGCCTGTGGACCGACTGGCGCCGCTACAGCCTGCTCGGCCTGCTCGGGGTCGGCCTCTACAACGCGCTGCAGTACCTGGCGCTGCAGACCTCCACGCCGATCAACGTCACCCTGGTCGCCTCCGGCATGCCGGTGTGGATGCTGCTGGTCGGCGCGCTGTGCTTCGGCGTGCCGGTCAAGCGCAGGCAGCTGATCGGTGCGGCGCTGTCGATCGCCGGCGTACTGCTGGTGCTCGCGCGCGGCGAGTGGCGCCAGTTCGTCGCCATGCGGCTGGTGGCCGGCGACCTGTACATGATCCTGGCGACAATCGCCTGGTCGTTCTACAGCTGGCTGCTGATGCAGCCGAAAGACCGGCCCGAGATCCGCGCCGACTGGGCCGCCTTCCTCGCCGCCCAAGTGGTGTACGGCGTGCTGTGGTCGGGCGCGCTGGCCGGCGCCGAATGGTCGAATGGCGACGTGCATATCGACTGGAGCTGGAAGGTTGCGACCGCGCTGCTGTATGTGGCACTCGGCCCGGCCGTCATCGCATTCCGCTGCTGGGGCGCCGGCGTGCAGCGTGCCGGCCCCACGGTGGGCGCCTTCTTCATCAACCTCACACCGCTGTTCGCCGCGCTGATGTCGAGCGCCTTCCTCGGCGAACTGCCGCACTGGTACCACATTGCCGCCTTCGCGCTGATCATCGGCGGCATCGGCTGGTCGGCGCGCTGAGGCCGTGTCTGAATGCCGGCACTGACCCCGGGGGTCAGTGCCGGCATTCAGACACGGGCCCAACGCTGGCGGCGGGCGCACGGCCGCTCTTTCTGGTAAATTGCAAAACATCGATGAATTTTTTACCGAACATGCCGCCTATGCACTCGAGCGTCCTGCCATGCGAGCAGCCACTGGCCGACCAACTGGCCCGCTTTCTCGCGCCGCTGCGCCGCGTGCTGGTGCTGACCGGCGCCGGCATCAGCACCGCCTCCGGCATCCCCGATTACCGCGGCCGCGACGGCGTACGGCGCGGCAAGTCGCCGGTGCAGGGGCCGGAGTTCCGCACCTCGGAGGCGGTGCGCAAGCGCTACTGGGCGCGCAGCATGGTCGGCTACCCCACCCTCGCCCGCGCGGCGCCCAACCCGGCGCACCGCGCGATCGCCGCGCTGCAGGCCGACGCCGTCCTGGGCGCGATGATCACCCAGAACGTCGATGGCCTGCACCAGCGTGCCGGCAGCGCAGGCGTGATCGAATTGCACGGCAATATCCACCGCGTCGTGTGCCTCGACTGCCACGCCAGTTTCACGCGCCAGTTCGTGCAGGATTTGCTCGAAGAGCGCAATCCGGGCGTACGCGGCGCCGTCGCCGAGGCCGCGCCGGACGGCGACGCTCACCTCGAGCCCGACACGCTGGCCGAATTCCACCTGGCCGACTGCATCTGCTGCGGCGGCACGCTCAAGCCGGACGTGGTGTTCTTCGGCGACGGCGTCGCGCCGGCCTGCACCGCGCAGGCGCTCGCCGCGATGGAATCGGCCGATGCGCTGCTGGTGGTCGGCTCGTCGCTGATGGTGTTCTCGGGATTCCGTTTTTGCCGCATGGCGGCGGCGGCGGGCAAGCCGATCGCGGCCATCAACCTGGGCATCACGCGCGCCGACGACCTGCTGACACTGAAAATCGACGCCTCGGCCGAACGGCTGCTGCCGGCGCTGCGCGCGACAATGGACGCGCCTCGATGATGGAAAACACACCGATCAAGATACTCTTGCTGGCAACGGCGCTGCTGCTTGGCGGCTGCGTGACCAAGCCGGACAATGTCACGCCGGTCGCCAACTTCAGCAGCGCGAAATACCTCGGCACGTGGTACGAGATCGCGCGCCTCGATCACTCCTTTGAAAAAGGCCTGAGCCGCGTCAGCGCCACCTACAGCGTGCGCGACGACGGCGGCCTGAAGGTGGTCAACCGCGGCTACAAGGATGCCGACGCGGCCTGGAAGGAGTCGGTCGGCAAGGCCTATTTCGTCGGATCGCCCGACCAGGCCTACCTGAAGGTGTCGTTCTTCGGTCCGTTCTACGGCGCCTACATCGTCTTCGACCTCGATCCGGACTACCGCTATTCGATGGTCAGCGGCCCGGACACGTCGTATCTGTGGCTGCTCTCGCGCACCCCGACGATGGACGCGGCGACAAAAAAGCGCCTGGTCGCAAAGGCCCAGGCGCTCGGTTTCGATACATCCAAACTAATCTACGTGGCGCAGCTGGCGCCGCCGGCGACCTGATTTAGTCGACAATGCGCAGCGAGTAGTCGGTCGCCTTCAGGTCCTTGGTCAGACTGCCGACCGAGATGCGGTCGACGCCGGTTTCGGCGATCGCCCGCACGCTCTCGAGGCTGACGCCGCCGGACGCTTCGAGCAGCGCGCGCCCGCCGTTCAGCGCCACCGCGGCGCGCATCGCATCGAGTTCGAAATTATCCAGCAACACCGAGGTGGCGCCGGCGGCCAGCGCTTCGCCCAGCTGCGCCAGCGTTTCCACTTCGATCTGCACCGGCTTGCCGGCGCCGAGCGCATCGGCCGCGGCCAGCGCCTTGCCAACGCCGCCGGCGGCGGCGATATGGTTTTCCTTGATCAGGATGCCGTCGAACAAGGCCATGCGCTGGTTCTTGCCGCCGCCCACCCGCACCGCGTACTTCTGCGCCTGGCGCAGGCCCGGCAAGGTCTTGCGGGTGTCGAGGATGGCCGCCTTGGTGCCGGCCACCGCGTCGACGTACTTGCGCGTGGCGCTGGCCACGCCCGACATCAGCTGCAGGAAGTTCAGGGCGGCGCGTTCGGCCGTCAGCAGCGAGCGCGGCGCCGCGTCGATGCTGCACACCACGCTGCCGGCGCGCATCATGTCGCCTTCGGCATAGTTCCACTCGATCTCGGTGTCGCCGTCGAGCGCCTCCATTACGCCCTCGAACCAGGGAGCGCCGCACAGCACCGCGTCCTCGCGCACGATCACGCGCGCGCGCACGCGCGTGTCGTCGGGCACCAGCTTGCCGGTCAGATCGCCGCTGCCGATGTCTTCCAACAGGGCCGCCAGCAGGTTCGATTCGAACGCCGACTGCAGCGCCGCGTCGAATTCGTTGTAGGGATTACGCAAATTACTCATGCAGGTCCAACTCCTGAAAACAGTGCCGCTTCGTTCGCCAGTTCGCCGGTCGGCAGGGCCCTGGCCTTTTTCGCCGCGGCGAAATCGAGCATGCGGTCGATCGAGCGCACCGCCAGCTGGCCGATGGCGGGATCGACGAACACTTCGTTGTTCATATTCTCGAGCACCTCGGCCAGGTTGCGCAGGCCGTTCATCGCCATCCACGGGCAATGCGCGCAGCTCTTGCAGGTGGCGCTGTTGCCGGCGGTCGGCGCCTCGATGAAGTGCTTGCCGGGCGCCGCCATGCGCATCTTGTGCAGGATGCCGTTGTCGGTGGCGACGATGAAAGTGGTCGCCTCCATGCCGACGGCCGCGTTGATCAGCTGCGTGGTCGAGCCGACCACGTCGGCCAGCGCCACCACGTTGGCGGGCGACTCCGGATGCACCAGCACTTTCGCCTCGGGATGCTCGGCCTTGAGCAGATCGAGCTCGATGCCCTTGAATTCGTCGTGCACCAGGCAGGAGCCCTGCCACAGCAGCATGTCGGCGCCGGTCTGCTTTTGGATGTAGGAGCCGAGGTGGCGGTCCGGCGCCCACAGGATTTTTTTGCCCTGCGCGTGCAGGTGGGCGACGATGTCGAGGCCGATCGAGGACGTCACCATCCAGTCGGCGCGCGCCTTCACCGCCGCGCTGGTGTTCGCATACACCACCACCGTGCGGTCCGGATGGGCGTCGCAGAAGGCGGCGAATTCGTCGGCCGGGCAGCCCAGGTCGAGCGAACAGGTGGCGTCCAGGTCGGGCATCAGGATGCGTTTTTCAGGGCTGAGGATTTTGGCCGTCTCGCCCATGAAGCGCACGCCCGCCACCACCAGCGTGGTGGCCGGATGGTCGCGCCCAAAGCGCGCCATCTCGAGCGAATCGGAGACGCAGCCGCCGGTTTCCTCGGCCAGGTCCTGCAGGTCGGCGTCGACGTAATAGTGCGCCACCAGCACCGCCTCGCGTTCCTTGAGCAGGCGCCGGATCTTGTCCTTGAGCGCACTGCGTTGGTCCGCCGTCGGCGTGTCCGGCGCGCGCGCC
Organism: Pseudomonadota bacterium; assembly: GCA_030272785.1. Classification (GTDB taxonomy): domain Bacteria; phylum Pseudomonadota; class Gammaproteobacteria; order Burkholderiales; family Burkholderiaceae_D; genus JAFCUW01. The sequence continues at coordinate 6,318 of JARXKM010000152.1, read as the reverse complement.
CAGGCCTGCGCGGTGCAGGACAGGCCGGCTTGCGGATGGTCGTATTCGACGCTCTTGATAGGCATGATGTTCATCGCGGATCCTGTTGCACGCTTGATTAGTCGATACCCTGGCTCTTCAGGTAGTCCTCGTAATTGCCCTGGTAATCGACGATGCCGTCTTCCTTCACCTCGAGGATGCGGGTCGCCAGCGACGACACGAATTCGCGGTCGTGCGAGACGAAGATCAGGGTGCCGGTATATTTTTCAAGCGCGATGTTGAGCGACTCGATCGACTCCATGTCCATGTGGTTGGTCGGCTCGTCCATCAGCATCACGTTGTGGCGGCCCAGCATCAGCTTGCCGTACATCATGCGGCCCTTCTCGCCGCCCGACAGCACGCGCACCGACTTGCGCACGTCGTCGCCGCCAAACAGCAGGCGGCCAAGGATGGAACGGACGGCCTGGTCGTCATCGCCTTCCTTGGTCCACTGGCCCATCCAGTCGGTCAGGATGGTATCGGTGGGGAACTGCTCGGTCGGATCCTGCGGCATGTAGCCGACGTTGGCGTTCTCGGCCCACTTGACGCGTCCGCCGTCCGGCTGCAGGCCGGCCAGTTCGCCGCCCAGGCAGCGCAGCAAGGTCGTCTTGCCGGCGCCGTTGGCGCCGATGATGGCGATGCGTTCGCCCGCTTCGACCATGATGCTGAAATTCTTGAACAGCTGGCGGTCGTATTTCTTCGAGATGTTTTCGGCCTCGACCGCCAGGCGGTGCAGCTTCTTCTCTTCCTCGAAGCGCACGAACGGATAGGCGCGCGACGACGGCTTGATGTCGTCGACCTTGATCTTTTCGATCTGCTTGGCGCGCGATGTGGCCTGGCGCGCCTTCGACTTGTTGGCGGCGAAGCGGCGCACGAAATCCTGCAGCTCGGCGACCTTGTCTTTCGCTTTCGCGTTGTTGGCCAGCTGCTGGTTGCGCGCCTGGGTCGAGGCGAACATGTACTCGTCGTAGTTGCCCGGATAGACCTTCAGGGTACCGTAGTCCATGTCGGCGACGTGGGTGCAGACCTGGTTGAGGAAGTGGCGATCGTGCGAGATGATGATCATCGTCGAGTTACGGTCGTTGAGCACATCTTCGAGCCAGCGGATGGTGTTGATGTCGAGGTTGTTGGTCGGCTCGTCGAGCAGCAGGATATCCGGGTTCGAGAACAGCGCCTGGGCCAGCAGCACGCGCAGCTTCCAGCCTGGTGCGACGGCGCTCATCGGCCCCTGGTGCTGGTCGATCGACACGCCGGCGCCGAGCAGCAGTTCGCCGGCGCGCGCCTCGGCCGAATAGCCGTCGTATTCGGCCACTTTACTCTCGAGTTCGGCTGCATGCATATAATCGTCGTCGGTCGCTTCCGGGTTCGCGTAGATGGCATCGCGTTCCGAGATCGCGTTCCACAGTTCGGTGTGGCCCATCATGACGACGTCGAGCACGCGCATTTCTTCGAAGGCGAACTGATCCTGGCGAAGCTTGCCGAGGCGTTCATTCGGATCGAGCATGACGGTGCCGCCGGACGGCTCGAGGTCGCCGCCGAGGATTTTCATGAACGTCGACTTACCGCAACCATTGGCGCCGATCAGGCCGTAGCGGTTGCCGTCGCCAAACTTGACGGAGATATTTTCGAACAGCGGCTTGGCGCCGAATTGCATGGTGATATTAGCGGTAGAGAGCACGGGTAAAGCCTTTGGCGAGGATTTCAATTAACCGGTGATTTTACCATTGTGCGGCGAATGCCGTGCAGCCGCCGAGAAATCGCCCAATTGCTCCTCTTCCATCTGGGGTCAGGTCTGACAATGGGACAAAAAGCTGGGGTCAGGTCTGACAATCGGACATTTTTTCGGGGTCAGGTCTGACATTCGGACACGGTTGACTGCGTGGAGGCGGTTTTCGGCCACTGCGACGTGCCAAATGGCAAAATCTCACATCGAATTCACACGCAATTTACGGCGATGTCCGAATGTCAGACCTGACCCCGGTAAAATGTCCGAATGTCAGACCTGACCCCGGCAAAATGTCCGATTGTCAGACCTGACCCCGGCGCTGAAAGACGGCAATGGGGCAATTCGGCTATGCGCGCACGCGGTCGCACAGGCCGTAGTACCAGTAGGTTAGCTGGGCAGCGAGCTGACCGAACGGACCGCCGGTCGCCGGCAGTTTCCACGGCGCGAAACGGGCCAGCGCCGCGCCGTCGCCGCACAGCGCGGCCGCCAACACGTCGCCCGCCAGCGTGGTCGGCCCGACCCCGTGGCCGCCGAAACCCATGCCGTACCATTGGCCGTCGGGCAAGCGCCCGAGCTGCGGCATCTTGTGGCGCCCGTAGCTCATCATGCCGCTCCAGGCGTAATCGACCCGCGCGCCGGCCAGTTGCGGATAGACGCGCAGCATGTCCCGGTAGAGCAGGCGCGCGACGTCGCCGGCTGCACGCGCGCGCACGGCGATCCGCCCTCCCCACAGCAGCCGGCTGTCGCTCAGCGGGCGGTAGTAGTCGAAGGCGAAGCGGGTATCGTAGACGGCCGCGCCGGTACGCAGCGCACCGTGCAGGCGCGCGCCGAGCGGCTCCGTCACCATCACGTAGGTGGCGATCGGCAGTATCGCGCGCGCCAGGCGGGGCGAGAGCCGTTCGAGATAGCCGCCGCAGCACACCACCACCTCGCGCGCCCTCACCTCGCCGGCCGCCGTGGCAATGCGCCAGCCGGCGCCATCGGGCGCGATGCGCAGCACGCGGCTGCGTTCATGCACGCGCACGCCGCCGCCGGCGAGCGCGCGCGCCAGCCCCCTCGCGTACTTGAGCGGATGGAAGTGGAATGCGCCCGGCTCGAACAGCGCGCCCGAATAACGCTCGGTGTGCAGCTTGTCGGCCAGATCGGCACGGCCGATGCGCCGCCATTCGACGCCGAGGCTGTCGGCCATGAAGCGCTGTCGCTCGTCAAGGATGCGCTGGTCGCCGAACCAGTTGGCCAGGTAGACGCCTTCTTCGCGCAGGTCGCAGTCGATGCCGTAGCGCGCAATGCGCCCACGTATGCGCTCGATCGCGTCGAGCGTGAGCCGGTACAGCGCGCGTGCGTCGCTTGCGCCGACCGCCCCGACCAGGCTGCGCTCGCCTAGCGAGAAGCCGCCGAACACGAAGCCGCCATTGCGCCCGGACGCGCCGAAGCCGATCGTGTCCGCCTCCAGCAGCACCACATCGCCTCTTCCGCGCTCCATCAGCGAGACGGCGGTGGCCAGCCCGGCGAAGCCGCCGCCGATGATGCAAATGCCGGTGTCGATGCTGCCTGCGAGCGCGGCATAGTCGTCGGCCGCCGATGTGGCCCGGTAGTAGTCCTCACCGGGCAGGCTTTCAGGCATCGCCGAAGGTCGGATAGTCGCGCATGGTCAGCTGGAAGCGCGCGCTGTCCGACACCAGGCTGGCTTGGGCGCCGAACGGGATCGTCACGCGCTTCGGGATGTGGCCGAACTGCAGCCCGGTCAGTACCGGCAGCGGCAAGGTGCTGCGCAGGTAGGCCAGCATGGCGTCGTAGTCGTAGCCGTTATCGGCCGGGCTGAGACGGTACGCCGAGACGTCGCCGATCACCAGCGCCTGCTGGCGCCCCAGCACGCCGGCCTGCAGCAGTTGCAGCAGCATCCGCTCGATCCGGTACGGGTGCTCGTTGACGTCTTCGATGTACAGGATGCCGCCGTCGATGGTAGGAAAATACGCGGTGCCGAGCAGCGACACCAGCATCGCCAGGTTGCCGCCCCAGATTTTACCGGACAGGTTGACCGAGGGGTTGCCGGCTGCCAGTTCGGTGATCACGTGGGTCGGCCCGGCCAGGCATTGCCAGAAATTGTCGAGCGTGAAATCGACCGGCTTGTCGCTGGCGAAGTCGCCGGCGAACATCGGCCCGGCGTAGCTGATCGCGCCGGTTTTCGCCATCAGCCCCATGTGGAAGGCGGTCATGTCGCTGAAGCCAACGAAGATTTTGCCGCTCGCCGCCATCGCCTCGAAATCGATCTTCGGCAGCAGCCGCGTAATGCCGTACTGGCCGCGCAGCGCCATCACCACCTGGACGTCGGGATCGGCGACGGCCGCCTGCAGTTGCGCCAGGCGGCCCTCGTCGGTGCCACCGAAGCGCTGGAACGCCAGCGCCGGATCGTAGTAGTTGTGGACGATGCAGCCGCGCTGTTCGAGCCGCGCGATGCCGCGCGCGAGCGCGGCGTCGTCGGGGGCGCGGCCGCCGGGGGCAAAGATGGCGATGCCGGGTTGTCTGGTCATTACTGGTTTTCGAAAAGGTGTGGATGAGGTTCGGCTGCCATCTTACCGCGCGCATGCGCATCGATCAAGGCGAGCAGCCGCTCGATCAGCTGCGCCGGAAGGGTGCGCCCCATGCCTTCGATAAGCGCAAGACGGGCGCATAAGCGCCAGCCGGCCGCCTTGCACCGGCGCCGCGCTGTCGATGGCGCAGGCGGCCCATAGCAGCGTTCCGGCGCGCCGTGACTCACCAGGGCGGGCCGGTCGATCGCGCGCGGCAGCGCCGGATCCGGTTGGCAATGAGGGTTCGGCATGCTGGCGCGGAGCCGGCGGCGCGCTGCGCAACAGCGTTCGGCGCAGCGCGCGGTGGTGCCGGTCGCGCATGGCATTGTCACTGCGCCGCAGGCGGCCGCCTTTGCCCCCGGCGTGTGCCGGCGGCGATTCAGTCGCCGGCGACCTTGCGCGCGGCGGCGCGCCGTTCGGCAAAAAAGCCGCGCAGCATGGCGCTGGCCTGGTCGGCCATGACGCCGCCGAGCAGTTCGGTGTGGTGGTTCAGTTCTTCCTGCTCGAACAGGTTCAGCACCGAGCCGCAGGCGCCGGTTTTCGGGTCGGCCGCGCCGTACACCACGCGCGCCAGGCGCGCATGCATCATCGCGCCGGCGCACATCACGCACGGTTCGAGCGTGACGTACAGCTCGCAGCCAGGCAGCCGGTAGTTGCCCAGCTTGTCCGCGGCGGCGCGCAAGGCGACGATCTCGGCGTGCGCGGTGGGGTCGTGGCGCCCGATCGGCTGGTTGTAGCCAACCGCGATCAGCTCGCCGTCGCGGACGACGACGGCGCCGACCGGCACTTCGCCCTGCGTCCATGCGTGCTGCGCCTGGTCGAGCGCCAGTTGCATGAAGCCGGCATCAGGCATCGGCGATCTCGGCCCAGCAGTTCGGCGTCTCGTGCAGCACCAGCTTGTGCAGATGCAGGCCAGTGCCGAAGCGGTCGGTGTAGGCCGCCTTGAGGATGTCGAAGGCGATCCGCGCCAGGTTTTCGACGGTCGGAATGCGGTCGATGACGACCGTCTTGTGGCCTGGCAAGGTAGCGAGGAATTCGCGCACGGCATCGTCCTTCTGGTACACCAGGAAGGCATGGTCCCACAGGTCGACCAGGTGCTCCTTGGCGAGCGACTTGATGTCGGAGAAATCCATGATCATGCCATTGTCGGAGTTGCCTTCGACTTCGATGACCGCGCCGGTGAGCGTGATTTCGAGCGTGTAGCGGTGCCCGTGCAGGTTGCGGCACTGGCTTTTGTGGTCGGGAATCCGGTGGCCGGCATCGAATTCGAGCTTGCGTGTGATGGTGAGCATTGCTTAAGGTATCTGTAAAAGTTTATGGGTCTGCAAGCTCAGCTTCCACTGCGGGTGCCGCTTGCAGGTCTCGATGGCGAGCCGCGTGTTGTGCTCGGCGAGCGGCCCATCCATCGGCTGCACGAAGAAATGGGCGAAATCGAGTCGCTCGTAGGCGGCCAGGTCCTGCCCGGTCTGCGGGATCACGACCTTGATTTCGTTGCCCTGGCCGACCACCAAGGTCGCCCCCATCTTCGGGCTGACGCAAATCCAGTCGACCCCGGCCGGAACCGGCAGGGTGCCGTTGGTTTCGATGGCGATCTCGAAGCCGGCCAGGTGCATCGCATCGATCAGCGCCGCATCGAGCTGCAGCAACGGTTCACCGCCGGTAAACACGACGTACTTGCTGGCCGGGTAGCTGGCCGGCCACAAGCTGTCGATCTCGGCGGCCAGCGCGCCCGCCTGCGCGAACTTGCCGCCACGTTCGCCATCGGTGCCGACGAAGTCGGTGTCGCAGAAGGTGCACACGGCGCCGGCGCGGTCCGCTTCGCGGCCGGTCCACAAATTGCAGCCGGAAAAGCGGCAAAATACCGCCGGCCGGCCGGCATGGGCGCCTTCGCCCTGCAGCGTGTAGAAAATCTCTTTGATGCTGTAAGTCACAGTAAACCTCAATCGTCAACCGGTCATTATAGCGTGCCGCGGCGCTGCCGTCACGGTCCCTGCTTCGCCGCCA
>JARXKM010000151.1 GCA_030272785.1 Pseudomonadota bacterium | reverse complement strand
TTCGAACTGGCGAACACCACCCGCTTGACGCCGCATTTGTTGGCCGCCTCGTACAAGTTAGCGGTGCCGAGTATATTTGCCTGCATGATGTCCTCGAAAGCGTGTTCGGTCGACAAGCCGCCGAAGTGCAACACCACATCCACGCCTTCCATCATCGTCAACACCGCGGCCTTGTCGGCCAGGTCGCACTGAACGATTTCCTCGCCTGCGCGCGCCACGCCAAGGTTATCGATGCGCAGGTCGGACAGGCGCACCACCTCGGCCCATGCGCCGATCCGCTCGCGCAGCACGGTTCCCAGGCCGCCGGCGGCGCCGGTCAGTAAAATGCGCTTGAATGGCTTGCCAATATTTTCAGTTGTCATAATCGTCTATCAGTAAAGGTCGGTGGAATGAATGGCCGTCGCGGCTCAGGTCAGCGGGCCGGGTTGTACCGCGGCGCCGAACAGCGCGGCCACCAGCGGATCCCTGCGCACGAAGGAACCGTCTGTTTCGCAGCAAAAATCGGCATCGCGCCACAAACGGTCGATGCGCTCGCGATCGGTCAAGGCAGCGAGGAACTGGTGCACTTTCAGTGGCTCGGCGGCCAGTCGATACAGCGTGCGGTCGACGCCGCCGGCAGCTTGCCTGTTCGGACGCAAAGCGATCACTCCCGCATCGAGCAGCTCAGCGACGTAGTTGCGCGCCGCCGACAAGGAGCAGCCGAGAAGCAGGGCAACCCCGGCACAGCCGATTTCGCGCCCCGCGAATTCGGCGACCAGCAGGCGCAAGTTGATAAGGCGCCGCGCGCTCGATGGCCGCATGAACGGCGCCGGGTTGTGAGCGCCATTGCCCGCGATGGCAGGTGGTCTTTTCATGGTCTCTCCAGGTTCCAAGATGAATGGTACGGTGCCAAATAGTCGTGATCGGCCCTACAGCGGACCGGATCAACCGGCCGCCATGCCGTCGGCCTGCGTCGGTGCTCGGGTGTAGCTGCGCGTGGCGTCGACCAGCACCCGCGTGTACGGATGCGTGGCGCCGCCGTTGCTCAAGAGCGCGCTGGCGAGCGTGTCGACGATGCGGCCGTTCTGCATCACCGCCACGCGGTCGCACAGGTGCACGACGACGCCAAGGTCGTGCGTCACCAGGATGTACGTGAGGCCGTCGCGCGATCGCAGTTCGGCCAGCAGGTTGAGGATTTCGGCCTGCACCGATACGTCCAGCGCCGACGTCGGTTCGTCCAGCAGCAAGATGCGCGGCTCCAGGATCAAGGCGCGCGCGATCGCCACGCGCTGGCGCTGACCGCCCGACATCTGGTGCGGATAACGGTAGCGGAACGATTCGTTCAGCCCCACCTTGAGCAGTATCTGCGACACGCGCGCGCCGATATTGTTCATCTTGTGGATCTTCAGCGGCTCCGACAGCGCCGTGTCGACCGTATGGCGCGGGTGCAGCGAACCGTACGGATCCTGAAACACCATCTGCATCAGGCGGCAACGCTGACGGTCGATCTTGCGCCCGAGGTCTTTGCCGTCGATCCGCATCCGCCCTTGCCAGTCCTGGTACAGCCCGGCCAGGCAGCGCAGCACCGTGCTCTTGCCCGAGCCGGACTCGCCGACCAGGCCGAACACCTCGCCCTCGCCGACCGAAAAACTCACTTCGTTGAGCACCTTGTTGTATTGACTGCCCGTGCCGAAGGACAGTTCCAGCGCATCTACCGTGATCATGGTCCGGTTCCTAATGTGTGAGCCAGCGCGGATCGCGCTGGAGTACCGGCAGCACCGCGCGGCGCCGGTCGATACTCGGCAAGGCGGCCAGCAGGCCGCGCGTGTACGGGTGCTGCGCATCGTCGAGGTCCGCCGCGGCGATCGTCTCGACCACGCGGCCGGCATACATCACCAGCACGCGGTCGCAAAAGCTGCGCACCAGATTGAGATCATGGCTGATGAAAATCAGACCGAGGTCGCGCTCGCCAACCAGGTCGTCCAGCACCGCCAGCACCTGCGAACGCACCGACACGTCGAGCGCCGACGTCGGCTCGTCGGCAATCACCAGTTCCGGGTTCGGGATCAGCATCATCGCGATCATGATGCGCTGCCCCATGCCGCCCGATACCTCGTGCGGGTAGCGCTCGTAGACGCGCTGCGGCTCGCGTATGCGCACCTTTTCGAGCATGGCGATGACCCGCTCGCGCACTTGGGCACGCGGCAGTTTGTGATGCGCCAGGTAGGCCTCGGCGATCTGGTCGCCAACTTTCATCACTGGATTGAGCGAATACTTCGGGTCCTGCATGATCATCGACATGCGCTTGCCGCGAATGGCGCGCATGGCCTTCTCGTCGGCCTGCAGCAGGTCGGTGTCGCCGAAGCGCAGCGTGCGCGCATCGATGCGGGCGCTGGCCGGATGCAGCTTGAGCAGCGTGCGCCCGACCGTCGACTTGCCGGAGCCCGACTCGCCGACAATCGCCAGCTTCTCGCGGCCCAGCTTGAACGACACGCCGCGCACCGCCGCGACCAGCCCTTCACGCGTGTCGAAGTGCACGCTCAGGTCTTCCACTTCCAGTTTTGTGTCAGTCATGCTGCTATTCCTTTTCAACTGCGTGGGTCGAACACGTCGCGCAGGCCGTCGCCCAACAGGTTAAAGGCGAGGCTCACCAGCATGATCGCGGCGCCCGGCATCGCGACCAGCCACCAGCATTCCATCATGTAGCGCCGTCCCGCGGAAATCATCGCACCCCACTCCGCCGACGGCGGTTGCGCGCCGAGGCCGAGGAAACCAAGGCCGGCGGCGGTGAGGATGATGCCGGCCATGTTCATGGTCAGGCGCACCAGCACCGACGACAGGCACAAGGGCACGATGTGGTGCACCAGGATGCGCAGCGGCGACGCCCCTTGCAACTGCACCGCGGCGACGAAATCGGCCTTGCGCAACGAACGTGTTTCGGCACGCGCCAGGCGCGCGATCGGCGGCCAGGCAGTGAGCGCGATGGCGATTACCGCGTGTTCCAGCCCTGGTCCCAGCGCGGCGACGAAGGCCAGCGCCAGCACCAGGCTGGGAAACGAAATGAAGATGTCGGTGATGCGCATGAACAGCGTATCGACCCAGCCGCCGAAGTAGCCGGACGCGGTGCCGACCGCCAGCCCGACCGGCCCGACCACGATGGTGACCAGGCCGACGATGTACAGCGTGGTGCGGGCGCCGTACACCAGTCGGCTGAAGACGTCGCGGCCGTATTCGTCGGTGCCGAACCAGTGGGCGGCGCCCGGCGGTTGCAGGGTATTGGCGAGGTCCTGCACCTGCGGGTTGTGGGTGACGATCCACGGCGCGCACAACGCCACCAGAATCAGCAGCAGCACCACCAGCGAGCCGGCCAAGGTCATCGGATTGATCACCAGGTGGTGCAGCGCGCGCAGCAGGCGCTGGCGCAATGCCAGCGCTGGCGAATCGAGCGCAGCGGCGCGCACCGGTGTCAGGGTAGCGGCAGTGGACGCGGCGGCGGAAGTAGAGAGTTCGGTAGTAGGCATCAGTGCATCCGTGGATCGAAGACCTGGTACAGCGCGTCAGAGACGAGGTTGAGCGTGACGAAGATGATGCCGACCACCAGCACGCATCCCATCACCGAATTCATGTCGCCCAGCAGCAGGCTGTTGGTCAGGTACTGACCGAAGCCCGGCCAGGCGAACACGGTCTCGATCAGCACCGCGCCTTCCAGCAAGCCGCCATACGCCAGCGCGACGATGGTCAGCAGCTGCACCAGGATGTTGCGAAAGGCGTGGCGCCAGATGACGTTCCATTCGGACAGGCCCTTGACCCGCGCCGTCAAGATGTATTCCTGCGACAATTGGGCCAGCATGAAGCTGCGCGTCATCCGGCTGATGTAGGCCATCGAATGCAGGCCGAGGATGCAGGCCGGCAGCGCGATGTGCTTGAAGGCGTTGGCGAACGCGGTCCAATTGCCGGTGACCGCGGTGTCGACCAGCAGCAGGCCGGTGATCGGCCGGATCGCGCCGTCGAACTCGAGATCGACGCGTCCCGAGCCGCCGGCCCAGCCGAGCCAGGCGTAAAACACCAACAGGCCCATCATGCCGAACCAGAATACCGGCGTCGAGTAGCCAGCCAGGCTGATGACGCGCACCAGGTTGTCGCCCCAGCGGCCGCGCCGGGCCGCGGCGAACACGCCGAGCGGCACCCCGGCGAGCACCCCGAGCACGATGGCGAACGTCGCCAATTCGGCGGTGGCCGGGAACACACGGGCGATGTCGGCGCTGACCGCATTACCGGTCAACAGCGAGGTGCCCAGCTTGCCGTGAACCAGCTCGCCCAGGTAGCGGCCGAACTGGACCCACACCGGCTGGTCCAGTCCCAGCTGGACCGAGACCTGGCGGTACATCGACGCATCGGCGTCCGGTCCGACAATCGACAGCACCGGGTCGATCGGCATGACGCGGCCGATGAAGAAGGTCAGCACCAGCAAGCCAAGCAGGGTGACCAAGGTACTCAGCAAGCGATTGCGCAGTGCGCTGGCGCGTGCCCACAAATTGCCCATGACGTGTCTCCGTTATATGTGTGTACGCGTCTAATCTTTGTAGACGTCGCGAAGGTGGGTGGTGGCAGACGGATGCCCGACGTAGTTGTGCACGCGCTTGCTGAGCACCACCGTCTCCACCATTTGCGCAATGGGCTGGATCGCGCCCACTTCGCTGTCGTACAGTTGCTGCACCTGCCGGTACATCGCATTCTGCGCCGTCTCGTCGCGCTCGCGCACTGCCTGCTCGATCAGGCGATTGATCTGCGGACTGTAGAACGACGTGCGCCAGCCCTGGAAATTGGTCAGCTTGGCAGCGTCGCTGTTGTTCGGGTTGTACACCAGCGCGCGCAGGTTCGCGTGCGGATGCGGCTCCACCCCGCCACCGCCGCGACCGACGACGATGTCGAATTTGCGGTCCCGCATGGCGCCGTACACCTGGTTGCCGGTGCCCGACAGGATGCTCGCCTCGATACCGGCCAGCGCCAGCGTCGCCTGCAGCGATGTCGCGATATTGATCATCGGCGGGTCCGACAGCACCCTGATGGTGGTGGTGAAACCGCGCGGGTAACCGGCGGCTGCGAGCAGCTTCCGGGCGGCGGCGACGTCGAGGCGGTAGCCCGGCTCTGGCAGCACGGCGGCCAGGCCGAGCATGACCGGACGCTGGTGCGACACGCCGTAGTTCGGCATGATCGCCTTGTTGATGCCGTCGTAGTCGATCAGGCTGCGCAGCGCCAGCCGCACGCGCTTGTCGGCAAACTTCGGCTCCTTCATGCTCACCGCGACATAATAGGTATTGCCGCGCATGACGGGCTGCACCACCACCTTGGCATCGCGCTTGAGTGCTTCGATATCGGGACCGGCCATTCCGGCGGCCAGGTCGACGTCGCCGCGGTCGATCATGAAACGCAGCGACAGCGATTCCGCAATGTGGCGCATCACCACCCGGCGCAATTTCGCCGGCCCGCGCCAGTAGCCGTCGAAGCGGTCGAGCAGCATGGCATCCTTGGCGCGCCACTCGGTCAGCGCGTACGGGCCCGAGCCGGCGGCGTGCGTCAGCAGCCATGCGGCGCCGAGGTCGCCCTGCTTCTCATGCATCAGCACCGCCTTGCGGTCGAGGATGGCGGCGCTGACCGAGGTGCCGAGCGTGTAGAGCACCATCTTCGGGTCGGTCGGCGCGGGAAAGGCGATGTGCAGGGTGTGCGCGTCGACCGCGCGGATCAGTTGTTCGGCATTGGCGGCGGAAAAGCCGTAGCTTTTCCACGGCGACGCCATCGCCAGGTTCAGCTTGAGCACGCGCTGCAGCGACCAGGCCGCGTCGTCGGCGGTGAGCAGGTTGCCGGACTGGAAGCGGACCCCTGGGCGCAAGGTCAAGGTCAGGCTGTTGCGGTCGGCGCCGATCTGCCAGCGCTCGGCCAACGCCGGTTGCACGTTGCTGAGGTTGGACGGGTCAAGCTCGACCAGATAGTCGTACAGATTGGCCGCCACGCCCAGCACGTCGTTGCCGGTGGCGCCGGCCGGATCGAGCGAGAGCAGGTTGTTCATGTTCATGCCGATCACCAGTTGGTCGCGCGGGGTCGCTGCGTGCGCGTGCACGCCGGCGAGCGCCAGCGCCATCGTCATCGCCAGTGACAGCGTCGCCCATGTCATTAAACGTCTCATGTGGCTGCGCCTAGTAGGATTCGACCGTGTTGGCGGCGATGTAATCGAAGTCGATGTCCTCGCCCAGGCCTGGCTGCTGCGACAGGTGAACGAAGCCGTCGGCGTCCATGGCGTCCGGCAGGCTGCGCAGGTAGGCCGGCGCGGTGTCGTAATCGAGAAACGGGTGCAGCAGGCCGCGCTCGTACCACTCGCAGTTCTTGATGGCGGCGGTCACCGCCAGGTTGGCTGCGCCGTTGCCGTGCACCTCGCAGTTCATGCCGAAGGCATCTGCCAGTGCCGCCACTTTCATCGTCGGCGTGATGCCGCCCACGCCCGGCACGCCGGCGCGCAGGATATCGCAGGCGCCCGCCAGCACCCAGTCGGCGCGGCTGTGGTGCTTGCCCGAGATCGATTCGGGCCCGACGATCGGGATGTCGAGCTGGTTGGCCAGCCAGGCGTAAGACGCGATGCTCTGCTCGTTCATCATCTCCTCGAACCACGCGAAGTTGAGCCGTTCCAGCGCCCGGCCGATGGTCAGCGCATCGCTACGGCTGTACCAATGATATCCGTCCAGCATCAGCGCGACATTCGGGCCGACCGCCTCGCGCACCGCGGCGCAGGCCTTGATGTCCATCGCCGGGCTGGGTGCGAACGAGACCGGTGGCATCCAGGTGTGCAGTTTGATCGCCTTGTAGCCGCGCTCGACCAGCTTGACGGCGAACCTGGCGTAGTCGTCCGGCGTCGCCAGCCCGCCCTTCAGTTCATCGCCGCACATGGTGCTGCCATAGGCCGGCACCTTGTCGCGGAAGGCACCGAGCAACTTGTAGACCGGCGTCTTCAGCGCGCGGCCGGCCAGGTCCCACAGCGCCTGCTCGATGACGGCCAGCGCGCGGTCGGTCAGCTGGCCGGCGCTGCCGCGTTGCCAATGCACCAGGTCCTGCCACAGCCGCTCGCGGTCGAATGGATCCTGGCCGATCAGCACCTTGCGGGCGAACGCCTCGAGCACGTGCGGACGCACCACTTCGGGCGGACCGAAGGCGTAGCCGCAGGTGCCGTCGTCGGCGGTGATGGTGATCATCGCCATGGTAGCGCGCTTTTCCGGCCCGGGATGAGAGTGACCGGCGCTGTCGACGCTGCGGCTGGTCAGGTAGTGGAACACGGTTCCTTGCACTCGTTCGATTTTCATATGCTGCCTATGGGTGTAAAAAAAGATCTGGCACGCGCCGTACCGCCATACCGGTGCCGGCGCGGCCAGATCCAAGGAGAACGGCCCGACTTAAAAGTCGTAGCTCAGGCGCGCGTTGATGGCGCGGCCGATCGGACTGGCGATGTTGTTGGCGTACGCGGTCGGGTTCGAATTGGTGACCGGCGGATCGACGTTGAACAGGTTGCTCACGCCGAGCGTCAGGTTGGTGTGCTTGAAGCCCTTGTACGCCACCGTCATGTTCCATACCGAGTACGGTTTGATGTCGCGGTAGTACTGCGGCAGCACGGCATTGAGATCATGGTAGGACGTGTTGTAGTTCTCGGTCAGCTGGCTGAACCAGTCGCCGCGGCCCCATGACAGGCGCAGCGTGTGCTTCCAGCGGAACGTGTAGGTCGGGCTCGGGTTGCTGGTGCCGGAACCGTTCGAACCGAAGGTGCCGAGGTTCGAAATCCACGCGCCGTCCTTCTCGTTCTGGGTCTCGAAGCGGGTCACGTAGGTGCCGTCGAGCGCCACCTTGAAGTCGCCGGCGGCGCTTTTTGGCAGGGCATACGCCAGGCCGACGTCGATACCGCTGGTGCGCAGGTCGCCCAGGTTCGAGACGATGTCCTTGACGTAGGCGAGCGAACCGTCGGCGTTGCGTACGAACAGGTCGGCGTACTTGGTGGTGTTGGCGAAGATCGCGTTCTGCGACAGCTGGCCGATGCTGTTCTTGACACGGATGTTGAAGTAATCGAGCGAGACGGTCATGTTCTTGAGCGGCTCGACGACCATGCCGAGGGTCAGGTTTTGCGATTTTTCGGGCAGCACCGCCGGGTTGCTGCCGTTTTGCAGCGGCTGGGCGGCGTTGCAGACAATCAGCGGATTGGCGCCGGCAACGGCCTTGCCGGTGCCCGGCACACCCATCGTGCCGGGGCACAGCAGCGGGTCGTCCCACTTGGCGTTGGTCACCGCGGTGGCGCCCGGCAGGCGGTAGCCGTAGCGGTCGAACACGGTCGGCGCGCGGAAACCGGTGCTTGCGGAACCGCGGAACATCACCAGCTTGGCCGGCTGGTAGCGAAAGCTCGCCTTCGGATTGACGGTGCCGCCGAAGTCGGAATAGCGGTCGCCGCGCACCGCCAGGTCGAGGTCGAGTTCCTTGGTAAGCGGCAGATCGACCTCGGCGAACACTGCACCGATGTTGCGGCTGCCGGAGGAATGGTTCGGCTGGCGGTTTTGGTACGGTACCAGCAGATCGCCATCGAGCGAGCGGTCGTCATCGCCGTCATGGTGGAATTCGGCTCCGGTGGCAAAGGTCAGCGCGCCGCCGGCCAATTTCATCAGCTCGCGCGTCAGGGTCAGGTCGACGCCGGTGTAGACGTTGGTGGTATGGCGGATCTGGCCGCCGTCGGCCGAGCTGCTTTTCAGGTAGGCCAGGCCAGCCGCGTCCTGCGTGCCGAACGGATTGAGGATGCCGTTCAGCACCCCGGCCTGCAGCTTCGGCCCATTCAGGTAGCCTTGCACGAAATACGAATCGCGCTGGCCGGCGCCGTAGACGAAGCCGAGCCGGTAATCCCAATCCATCACGCGGCCTTCGTCGGTCAGCGCCAGGCGGGTGTTCTGCTGTTCGTCGGTGGCGATGGCCGGGCCGAGTTCGGCCACGCTCCACGACACGTTCAAGGTCGACCCTTTCAGGCCGGCGATGGCAGGCACGCCGGCGCTGCCGCCCGGGTAGTAGGGGCTGCTCGGCGTGATCTGCGCCACCGCGCCATTGAAACCGACCGTGGTGGTCGGCGCCTTCTGGGTCGTGATGTGCTCTTTCGCATACAGCAGCTCGGCGGTGATCAGGTGGTCTTCACCGAGCTTGATGCTGCCTTTCGAAAAGAAGGTGGTCTGCGCGGCGCCCGGCAAGGCCAGCACGTAGTTGGCGCTCAGGATGCAGGTGTTCTTGGTCGCCGGCACCGAGTACGGCGCCGTGCAGCCGGTCGCGTAATAGGGGTTGCCAGTGATGCCGGTACTGGGCGAGAACACGTTGGCCGGCTGCGCGTAGCCGCCACTGGCCGCCTTCGGTGCGATGCCGAGACTGGCCAGCAGGTCGGGGCTCGACAGCGCGGCGCGGTCGGCCGAATTGAGCGCGCTGCGCTTGTGCGTGTCGACCGTCGCATACAGGTTCCAGCCGTCGCTTTCCAGGTTGCCGATGCCGCCCAGGATGCTCAGGCGATGTTCCTTGCCGCCGCCCGCCGCCTCGGGAACGACCGTCTGCGCCGTGACGTTCAGGCCGTTGAAGGTACGCTTGGTGATGAAGTTGACCACGCCGCCGATGGCATCGGTGCCATAGGTCGACGAGGCGCCGTCGCGCAGGATCTCGACCCGGCTCAGGGCGCTGATCGGGATCACGTCGACGTTAGCGTAGCCGTCGCCGATCGGCTCGTTGGCCATGCGGCGTCCGTTCAGCAGCACCAGCGTGCGATTGATGCCGATCCCGCGCATGTTGATGTTGGTGCCGGCGCCGGCCGAGGACGGCACATTGGTCGCGCCCACCGGCAGCGACGTCATCACGTCGGCGATGGTGGTCAGTCCTGCGTTGGCGAACTCCTCGACCTTCACGGTGGTGACCGGCAGCGCCATTTCGCTGGCGATGCGCTTGATGGTGGAACCGGTAATTTCGACCCTTTGTACCGCGTCAACCGGCGCGGCGGGCGCTTGCTGCTGGGCCGCGGCCTGGTTGGTCAGGGCCAGTACGGCTAGTGCGATCGACGATAACGCGAGCCGGCGCGGGTAAGGGTGTTGGCGATGCTGCATTGGGGGTCTCCTCCAAGGGTTTAAAAAATTGACTTCTGCGTGTCGGTGCGGGGAACTGGTGCGCTGCGCGCACTCTCCTATCCCGTCGGCTTGCCCCGTTTGGCCGGCCGCTTGAGCATTGCGCCAACATCGTCGGGCCGTCTTGGTCATCCGTCGTCTGACAACTTACGTCGTAGTATAATCAGCGCATTTAGAAATTGCAACTTCTGTTTGCAGCTTATTTTCGACCGCTATCATGGATACCATCGTGCTACCACTGCCACTGACCAACAAGCACCGCAATCTCGCGCACGGCGTCATTGCCTATGTATCGGAACGGATCGGCGACGGCCGCATCGCGCCCGGCGAGAAGGTGCCGTCCGAGGCCGAGATCATCCGCGTGCTGGGCGTGAGCCGTTCAGTGGTGCGCGAAGCGATGTCGAGCCTGCAGGCATCCGGCCTGGTCGAGACGCGCCAGGGCGTTGGCACGTTTGCCCTCGCCCGCAGGGCGCAGCCCATGGGACTGACGGCGCAGGAGGAGATGAGCAAGGACGATGTGCTGGCGCTGCTGGAACTGCGCATCAGCCTCGAAACCGAGTCGGCCGGCCTTGCCGCCGGCCGCCGCAGCGATGCACAACTGGCGCAGGTACGGGCGGCGCTGGACATGTTCCTGATCCGCTGCAAGGCCGGCGGCGAGACCGCGGAGGCCGATACACAGTTCCACCTGGCGATCGCGCAGGCTTCCGGCAACCGCTATCTGTACGACGTCCTGAGCTACCTGAGCAAGGAACTGCTGCCACGCGCGCGCTTGTCCTCCGCCCGCGTTCCGCGCGACGCGCCGTCGGTCTACATCGAGCGCGTCACGCACGAACACGAAGACATTTTTACCGCGCTGGCACGCCGCGACGCCGAGTCGGCGCGTGCGGCGATGCGTACTCACCTGAGCAACAGCCGCGAGCGCCTGCGGCGCGCCCACGATCTGTACGAAGCGCA
>JARXKM010000150.1 GCA_030272785.1 Pseudomonadota bacterium | reverse complement strand
ACGTCGGCCTTGGCGCCGAAGTCCTTGCTCTTGCCATAACGCTCGTATTCAGCCGTCAGTGCCACCTTTTGGTTCAGGTTGTACTGCAGGCCGACGCCGGCATACACCTCGGTCTTGCTGTTGCTGGTGTTAAATGCCGGGGTGGCGCTGCTCAGGGTCGACTTGTTCTGCGCCGCGCCCAGCTTGCCGAACACCGAGAACTGGTCGGTGATTGGTGCGGTCGCCTTGCCGGCGACATAGAACGAGTGGCCGTCCGAGGTCGCCCTGCCGGCAGCGTTGTTCAGGGTGTAGTTGTAGGTCGACTTCTTGAAGTCGGTGTAACCCGCTTCCACGCCCCAGGTCTGATCCAGGTCGTAGCCGGCGAATACCTTGCCGGACGCCTTGTAGCCGTCGGTGCTGCCATTGCTGGTGCCCGACAGGTTGTAGCTGTGGTCAGCGCTGGCCACACCGACGCCAACGTACGGACCTGCTGCTTGTGCCGAGCCCACGGCGGTTGCTGCGGCGATGAGTGCAAAAATAAGCTTTTTCATGCGGAATCCTTTTGATGAAGTTAATCGTCTGGCCCGCAATTTCCAAATGAATCGCGAGGTGGCCAAGATAGCATCGTCGAATCCCCACGTCCGTGCGGATTAGGTAAGAAATGTAATCAAATGTAAGCGGCTTGGGCCGATTACTGACCCGCCATTCACTTATATGCATGAGAGGTAGCGCGACGATGGCCGCATTTAGACGATTAAACGGAATGTTAGGTTCACTCTTGGACCGACCTTACGCGTAACCTTGTTAATTCCGTGTAACCAATGATGTTGCAGCTCGCCGCCCATCAGCAGCAGGCTGCCGTCGCTCAAAGCGAGCCGGAGGCGCTCGCCGCTGGCCTTGTGCTGCAACACGAAGGTGCGCGTGGCGCCCAGGCTGAGCGAGGCGATCGCCGGCCGCGGCCCCAGTTCCGGCTCGTCGTCGCTGTGCATGCCCATGCTGTCGCGCCCGTCGCGGTAGTAGTTCAGCAGCACGCTGTTGAAGCGCGCTCCGCTGGCCGCTTCGACCGCCGCGCGGATCTCCTCGAGCAAGGGCGTGAACGGGCTCGGCGCCAAGGTCAGCCCGGAATACGCATACGCGGCGTCGCCGTGCCAGGCGGTCAGGCGCGGCTGTGGATGCTGCTTGCCCCACACGGTGATCCGCTCGCAGCGCCAGGCGGTCTCGGCGATCAGGCGCGCCAGCAGCGCGTCGTTCGGCAGCGGCAGCGCGAGGTGCGCAAGGAAGGACAGCACGCCGTCGCGCAGCGGGATCGGCGTCATGATTTTGCTTGATGCGAATAAGTCCATGGATCAGAATGACACACTATGATGACAATAATGCCATAGACAGGAGATTGCCATGAACAAGCGCGAATTCCTCGGCGCCGCCGCGCTGGGCGGCGCCGCGCCGGTGCTCGGCCAGGGGCCGCTTGGCGCCAGCGCGGCGGCGCCGCTGCCGGGCCCGCCCCTGCTGACCGTCACCGGCGCCATCGCGCGCACCAATCGTGCGCCGTTCGACCCCGCGCTCGACCAGATGATGCACAAGCAGCACATCCGTTTCGAGCGCGCCTATACCTTCGACTACGCGAGCCTGGCCAAGCTGCCCGCCGTCACCATCGTCCCGACCCTCGAGTACGACGCCAGGCCGCACCAGTTGCGCGGGCCGCTGCTGCTCGACGTGGTGGCGGTGACCGGCGCCCGCCCGCCCGACTCCGGCAAGCTGATCCTGCGCGCGGTGGACGGCTTTGCGGTCAGCGTCAGCGTCGAGCAGGCGCGCCGCCAGCGCCTGATGGTGGCCACCCTGCTCGACGGCAAACCGATGCCGCTCGGCGGGCTCGGCCCGCTGTGGGCGGTGCTCGACGCCGACCGGATCGCCGAGCTGGCGGCGAAACCGCTGGCCGATCGCTTCGGCGCCTGCCCGTGGGCGCTGTATCACATCGAGGTGCAGGCGTGAGAAGCTGAGAGGCTCTGAGGCTTACGCGTACGCTTCGGCCAAGGTCATCACGCGCGGCGCGATGGTGATGCCGTTGGCGGCAAACAGCGCCGCCAGCCCGGCCAGGTTGGCCGCGCACTCGTCGCCCGTCCAGCCCTCGAACAGGTCGCTGCCAGGCTTGTGGAAATGCAGGTCGCGCACCTTGCCCTTGTCCCTGTGGGTATAGGCTTGCTCGTGCGTATTGCGAAAGCCCAGCAGCGCCAGGGCTTCCAGCACGGCGGTCGGCGGATGGCCGGGATCGGTGGCGACGAACACGCCGAACGTCTTGCCCGGCGGCTTGGCGGCAATGTCGAGCTCGTAGATGCCGGGCGCCTTGGTGGCGGTGGTACTTTTCAGAAAGAGCATCGGCATCCCCGGTTGGCAAGTTTCTCAATTAAAACATCTTGCGCGCCGCACCGGTTGCAAATTCCCGTCTTTCGGGCGTCTATGCATCATCCATGCGACCTCAATGCAACAACAGCCCCACGCCGGTACCCACCATCAGCAGGCAGCAGGCGGTCAGGCTGACGCCGAATCCGAGCTCGCGCTTGGCCGGATCGCGGTAGTAGCCAAGCGCATACAACACACGGCCGACGCACCACAACACGCCGCCGCCGGCGGCCCACTGGTCGCCGAGGAACAGCGCGCACAGCCACAGCGGCGCCAGCAGCAGCGGCAGCTGCTCGAGCGTGTTGGCCTGCACCCGCTGGGCCGACTGGAACGCCAGCGGCCCCTCCATCGACGGCGCCAGTACCTTGTACTTGACGCGCGCGGCGCCCGCCTTGTAGCCGGTCCAGGTGTAGACGCCGAGTGCGGCGAGCGTGGTCCAGGCGGTCAGATTGTTCATGCGGTGTCCTTCGGGGTGGGTGAAATGGCGGGCAGGCCAGCGGCGGGCCGCAGCCAGCCCATCAGGGTATCGTCTTCGGCGATGCCGTGCGAATTGTTCACGCGCGCGCGCAGCCGGCCTTCCTCGACGAAGCCGAGCGACTGGTACAGGCTGCGCGCCTTCTGGTTCGACACGCGCGCGAACAGCTCGACCCGGTGGATGTGCGGCATGCTCTCGACCACCTGGTCAAGCAGCGCCTGGAACAGCGCGCGGCCGATGCCGCGCCGCTGCACGTCGGGCGCCACCGCGATGGTCAGGTCGGTGAGCAGGTGCGCCAGCGCGGCGATGCCGGGGCAGGAGGCGTGGATTTCGCCGACGATGCGCCCGCCCTCCTCCCATACCAGCTCGATGCCGTCGGCGCCGGCGCGGCGCATGAAGCCGTCGACGTAGTCCTCGCTCACTTCTTCCGGCGTGCGCGCGATGCCGTCCGGGATGGTGGCCACCAGGCGGTACAGCGCCAGCACCTGGGCGCGGTCGCCGGCGACGGCTGTTCTGATCATCGCGTCTCCTGTGGGTCGATCGGCTGCGCCGCCAGCGCGGTGGTGGCCTCGGCCAGCGCGCGGTACAGCCTGCCGGCCTGCGCATCCCAGCCGTCGAGCGCCGCCTGCTGGCGCGCCACGGTGGCGAGGTCGCCGCGCGCGATCGGCCCCGACAGCGCCGCGCGCGGCCCGAGGCGGAACACGTTGGCCAATGTTTCGGTCGCCAGCGGGCGCGCCAGTTCGCGTGCCACCGCTTCCGGGATGCCGGCCGCCTGGTAGGCACGCAGCGCCGTGTCGAGCAGCGTCACCAGGTAGTTCGAGGCGAACACCGAGGCGGCATGGTAGACCGTCTTGGCGGCCGCATCGATAGCGACCGCGCGCGCGCCGATCGCCGCCAGCGCCGGCGCCAGCAGCGCCAGCGCGCGCGCATCGCCTTCGACCCCGCACCAGGTGCCGGCGAACTCGCCGGCCACCGCGTGCGGGTCGGCGAAGCTGCGCACCGGATGCACGCTGGCCGTCAGCGCGCCCTGCCGCGCCGCCGCCAGCAGGGCGGCCGACGACTGCGCGCCGCTGCAGTGGAACACCAGCACGCCGTCGAGCGCGCCGGCGGCGGCCAGCGCGGCGCAGACCGGCCCGATCTGGTCGTCGCCGACCGCCAGCATGACGGCGTCGGCGCGGCGCATGTCGGCCTGCGCGCCGACCGCGCGGCCGGCGCCGATGAAGTCGACCGCGTCGACCGCGCTGGCCATCGAGCGGGTCAGCACGTCCTGCACGGCGAACGCGCCGCTGGCGGCGAACAGGCGCCCGAGCACCCGGCCGAGCTGGCCGGCGCCGATGATGTTGAGCGTGGCCGCCATCTCAGAAACCCGAGCCGGGCTGGCTGAGGAAGGCCAGTTCCTCCGGCGTCGAACTGCGCCCGAGAATCGCGTTGCGGTGCGGGAAACGGCCGAAGCGGGCGATCACGCCGCGGTGCTTGTGCGCGTAGTCGAGCGCGCCGGCGAAGTCGGCGTCGTCGGCGGCCAGGCCGGCAAACAGCGCCACCGATTTTTCCTGCATGCGCGCGTCTTCGGCGTGCTCGAACGGCATGTAGGCGAACCAGCGCTGCAGCGGCACCAGATCGCGGTCGGCGCCGGCCGCCTCCAGCTCGAGCGCCGCCGCCAGCGCCTGCGCATCGCCGGCGAACGACGCCGGCGTGCCGCGAAAGGCATTGCGGGTGAACTGGTCGAGCACCAGGATGCGCGCCAGCGTGCCGCGCGCGCCAGCGCGGTCCCAGTCGCGCAAGCCGCCCGCCAGCGCCTGCGCGATGACGTCGCCGAAGCGTTCGGCGATCGCCGCGTCGAAGCGCGCGTCCTTGCGAAACCACTCGCCTCGCGGCTTGCCGTAGCCTTCGGCGGCGCTTGGCAGGAACCAGAAATCGAGTACTTCTTGTGCTGTCATGTGCGCCTTCGCTGGTGCGGTTGCTTGAACTATGTCAGTTGCGTGCGTGGGACAGCTGGAAGCTGTCGATGCCGTCGAACGCGGCCAGTTCGCTGGCCAGCCCGGACAGCGGAATGCCGCTCTTGCGCGACAGCGCCAGCGCGACGAAGCGCCATTCTTGGCGCCCTTCGCTGCCGCCAATGGTCAGGGTGCCGCCGGCGATTTCGTAGCCGCGCTCGAGCGCCACGCGGCGCAAGGTCGCTTCGAGCGGCGCGTAGCCGGGCCGAAAGCGCATCGTGATGGCAAGCGCATGGCGCGACGGCAGGAACGCTTCGATGCGGTGCAGGTAGATCATGATCATCGAGGCCATGAACGCCAGCCCCATCGCCGCCAGGTAGAAGCCGACGCCGACCATGATGCCGATCACCGACGACGCCCAGATCGAGGCGGCGGTGGTCAAGCCGCTGATGTTGAAGCCTTCGCGCATGATCACGCCGGCGCCGAGGAAGCCGATGCCGGTGACCACGCCCTGGATGATGCGGGTCGGGTCGGCCGCGCTGACCAGCGCGCCGCCGTGGCCGCCGAACCAGAAGCCGGGATAGCCGCCGATGATGGTCAGCGCGGCCGACGCCATGCAGACGATGCCGTAGGTGCGCATGCCGGCGGCGCGGCCGTGGTAGGAGCGCTCGTAGCCGACCAGCAGGCCGAGCAACAGTGCGCCGAGCAGGTTCAGGAGAATCAGGCCATTGGTGGCCATCTCCGGCCCGGACCAGTAGGCGGCCAGCATTTCAAAAGTCGGCATGGAGGTCCTTTCAGGGACGCGGCGCCGCGGCGCTTACGATGGTTTGTGCTTGACCAGCTGCTTTTCGAACGCCACATCGAGCTTGCTGACGCGCCGCGCGACTTGCGGACCCAAGCCGTTGACGAAGGCGACGAAGGCGTCCAGTTCGAGCGGCGCGCACAGCGCCGGCGCGCCCGGCTTTTCGCTCAGGAAGAACAGGCCTTCGCCGGTGCGCGCCATCGAATAGCCGGCGTTGCCGCTGCGTAGCTTGAGGCGGTCGACGGCGGCGCTGGCGCGGGTGGAACGGGAACTGGCCATCGTCATACCTCCCGCGTGCGCGCGGCCAGCCACGCCAGCGCGGCGCCGTCGACATGCGGCGCCAGGCGCGCGTGCACGGTGGCGTGGTAGTCGTTGAGCCAGTCGATCTCGTCGCGCCGCAGCAGCGCCAGGTCGAGGCAGCGCGTGTCGATCGGGCACAGCGTGAGCGTCTCGAAGCGCAGGTACTCGCCGAATTCGGTGGTCTGCGCGCTGCGGTTGAGCACCAGGTTTTCGAGCCGGATGCCCCAGCGGCCGGGCCGGTAGATGCCCGGCTCGATCGAGGTGATCATGCCCGGCTCCATCGCCGTGTGCGGCTCCGGCATGGTGGTGGCGGCAATCGACTGCGGTCCTTCGTGCACGTTCAGGAAGTAGCCGACGCCGTGGCCGGTGCCGTGGCCGTAATCGATGCCGGCCGCCCAGATCGGCGCGCGCGCCAGCGCATCGAGCATCGGCGAGCGGGTGCCGCGCGGGAACTGTGCCGACGACAGCGCGATGACGCCCTTGAGCACCAGGGTGAAGTCGCGTGTTTGCGCCGCTGACGGCGTCCCCACCGGCACCACGCGGGTGATGTCGGTGGTGCCGCCGAGGTACTGGCCGCCCGAGTCGATCAGCAGCAGGCCGTCGCCCTCGATGTCGGCATGCGACTCTTCGGTGGCGCGGTAGTGCATGATCGCGCCGTTGGCATTGAAGCCGGCGATGGTGCCGAAGCTGGGGCTGACGAAACCGGGCCGGCGCGCGCGCGCGGCGCAGATGTGGGTGTCGATGTCGAGCTCGGTGAGCGGGCCGCGCCGGCGATCGGCCAGGCGCGCCTCGAGCCAGGCGAAGAACTCGCACAGCGCCGCGCCGTCCTGCTCCATGGTGGCGCGCACGCAGGCCGCTTCGTCGTCGGTTTTTTTCGACTTGGCGAAGGTGCTCGGGTTGATCGCTTCGAGCACCTTGACGCCGGCCGGCACCGCCGCGCGCATGCCGGCGGTGATGCGGCGCGGGTCGACCAGCAGCACAACATCGGCGGCGGCGGCGCCGCCAAGCGCGGCCAGCGCCGCTTCGGCCTGGCCATACGGCGCCAGTTCGACGCCGTCGGCGCGCAGCCTGGCGGCGACCTCGGCCGGCACCTTGGCGTCGGCCACGAACAGGGTCGCGCGGTCCGGCGCGATCAGCGCGTGCGCCAGGAATACCGGGTTGTAGCTGACGTCGGCGCCGCGCAGGTTGAACAGCCAGGCGATGTCGTCGAGCGTCGAGATGAAGTGGTGGTTGGCGCCCAGCCTGGCCATCGCCGCGCGCACCTCGGCCAGCTTGCCGGCGCGCGTTGCGCTGGCGTGCGGGGCGGCGTGTTCGAATACCGCGGCAGCCGGCAGCGCGGGGCGCGCGTGCCAGACCTGGTCGAGCAGGTCGAGGTCGGTGCGCAGCAGGATACCGCGCGCGGCCAGCGCCTCGGCCAGCAGGCGCGCGGTCGACAGGCCGAGCACGCGCGCGTCGACCGCAACGGTCTGGCCGGGCTTGAGCGTGGCGGCCAGCCAGTCGATGTACAGCAGGCTGGCGCCGGACGGGATCTTCATCAGCGCGACGGCGCTGCCGGCCAGTTCGGCCTCGGCCTGGTCCCAGTAGCGCGCGTCGGTCCAGACGCCGGCGAAATGGGCGCTGGCGATGAAGGCGCCGACCGAACCGGTGAAGCCGGACAGCCATTCGCGGCCCTTCCAGCGGCCCGGCAGGTATTCGGACAGGTGCGGGTCGGCCGACGGGATAAGCACGGCGTCGATCCGTTCGCGCCGCATGACGGCGCGCAGCTGTTCGAGGACGGCGGCGCGGTCGGAAATGGTCAGTGGATTGGGCATGGCTCTATGATACCCCCAACCGGCGCCCAGGCACAGCGACAGAAGCGCGGTTGGACGGCGCCCCATGCGGCCACTACGCCTGGAAGTGGCGCAGCCCTTCCAGGTCGAGCACGCGGATGCCGCCGTAGTCGAGCCGCAGCAGGCCCTCCTTTTCGAGCAGCTGCAAGGCCTGGTTGGCGCGCTGGCGCGAGGCGCCCGACAGGTAGCCGATCTCCTCCTGCGAAATGTGCACCATCTTCTCGAGCCCCGGGTACAGGTGCGAGTTGAACATCGCGGCCAGGCAGCGCGCCACGCGCGTGTCGACGTCCTGCATGCGGTCGTTTTCGACCAGGCCGATGAACTGGCCGAGCCGTTCGTTGAGCTGCATCAGCAGGAAGCGGTTGAACGGCAGGCTCGTTTCGAGCAGCCACTCGAACGTCGCACGCGGCATGCGCGCCACCCGCGTGTCGCGCAGCGCCATCACGTCGTACTTGCGGGCCTGGTCCTTGAGCAGCGAGCCTTCGCCGAACCAGCCGCCGGTGGGCACGCCGGCGAAGGTGACGCTCTTGCCGGTCGGCGAAAAATTGTTGATCTTGACCAGGCCGTCGATGATGCCGATCCAGTTTTCCAGCGCCTCGCCCTTGCGGCAGACGAAGCCGCCCTTCGGCACGAACAGCTCGCGGCAGTCCGCCTCGACGCGCGCCATTTCGGCCGCGTTCAGGGTGCGCCCCCAAATGGTCGAGCGCAGGTGGTCAGCAAGGGTCAGTGCAGAAGTCGTCATTTGTGCGGCGCAGCATCGAAAGTCGCCCGATTGTCACCCAAAAGACAACATGGGATCCAAGCGCAAGCTAATATCATCACACAAAAAACGTGGCAGCCGGGCTTTTGATGCAGCCGTGCCGCCCAGCTAAAAAATCCAGGAGACTGAGTGCACCATTCGGACCCCTCGCAATTGCAGACCTTCCCGCGCCGGCTGCGCGATCACGGCGAACTGCGCCCGGCGCGGCCGGCGTTCCGCGAAAAGCATCTCGGCATCTGGCAGACCTGGAGCTGGCGCGACGTCAACGCCGAAGTGCGCGCGCTGGCCTGCGGGCTGGCCTCGCTCGGCTTCGAGCGCGGCATGAACCTGGCGATCATCGGCGACAACCGGCCGCGCCTGTACTGGGCCATGCTGGCGGCGCAATGCCTGGGCGGCGTGCCGGTGCCGCTGTACCAGGATGCGCCGGCAGCCGACATGGCGTATGTGCTGGCCGACGCCGAAATCGCCTTCGCAGTGGTCGAAGACCAGGAGCAGGTCGACAAGCTGCTCGAACTGGCCGCACTGTGCCCGCGCATCCGCCATATCGCCTATGAGGACGAGCGCGGCATGCGCCACTACCGGCAGAGCGGCGTGATCGCGCTGGCGCGGCTGCAGGAACTCGGGCGCGCCTGGGACCTGGCCAACCCGGGGCGCTTCGACGCTGCCGTCGCCGCCGGCCAGGGCGCCGACCCGGCCATCATCCTGTACACCTCCGGCACCACCGGCAAGCCGAAAGGCGTGGTCCATTCGCACGCCGCGCTGCTGGCGGCCGGCACCGGCGGGGTCGGCTTCGACCGGCTGACCGAGCGCGAAGACATCCTCTCCTACCTGCCGATGGCGTGGGTCGGCGACTGCCTGTTTTCGCTGGCGCAGGCGCTGGTGGCGGGATTTACCGTGAACTGCCCGGAGTCGGGCGACACGGTGCTGACGGACCTGCGCGAGATCGGCCCGACCTATTATTTCGCGCCGCCGCGGGTGTTCGAGAACATGCTCACCAGCGTGATGATCCGGATGGAGGACGCCAGCGCGATCAAGCGGCGCATGTTCCACCACTTCATGGCGGTGGCACGGCGCTGCGGCGCCGACATCCTCGACGGCAAGCGCGTCGCGCTCGCCGAGCGCGTGCAGTATGCGATCGGCGCGCTGCTGATCTACGGCCCGCTGAAAAACGTGCTGGGCCTGTCGCGCGTGCGCGTCGCCTACACCGCCGGCGCCGCCATCGGCCCCGACCTGTTTCGCTTCTACCGCTCGATCGGCGTCAACCTCAAGCAGCTGTACGGCTCGACCGAAACGTGCGCCTACGTCTGCCTGCAGCCGGATGGGAACATCAAGTTCGACAGCGTCGGCCTGCCGGCGCCGGGCGTCGAAGTGAAACTGGCCGACAACGGCGAAGTGCTGGTGCGCTCGGCGGCGACGATGAGCGGCTACTTCAAGCGCCCCGATGCCACCGCCGAAGTGATCGACGCCGACGGCTACTTCCACACCGGCGACGCCGGCCTGTTCGACGTCGACGGCCACCTGAAGATCATCGACCGCGCCGCCGATGTCGGCAAGCTGAACGGCGGCGCGATTTTCGCCCCCAACTATATCGAGAACAAGCTGAAGTTTTTCCCCTTCATCAAGGAGGCGGTCGCCTTCGGCAACGGCCGCGAGCAGGTGTGCGCCTTCATCAACATCGACATGGAAGCGGTCGGCAACTGGGCCGAGCGGCGCAATATCGCCTACTCGGGCTACACCGACCTGGCCGCGCACCCGCAGACCTATGAGCTGGTGCGCGACTGCGTCGAGAAGGTCAACGCCGACCTGGCCTGCGAGGCCGGCATGGCCGCCACCCAGATCCACCGCTTCCTGGTGCTGCACAAGGAGCTCGATCCGGACGACGACGAACTGACCCGCACGCGCAAGGTGCGGCGCAGGTTCATCGCCGAAAAATACGCGGTGCTGATCGCCGCGCTGTACGACGGCAAGCAGTCGCAGTTCATCAGCACCCAGGTCAAGTTCGAGGACGGCCGCGTCGGCACCGCCAGCGCCGAGCTGCGTATCTGCGACGCCGCCACCTTCGCGGCGCTGGAGGCGGCAGCGTGATGGACATGACCCAGCCCGGCCCGGCCCGCAACACCGGCGCGGTGATCCTCAGCCTGAACAACATCTCGCTGTCGTTCGGCGGCGTCAAGGCGCTCACCGACATTTCGTTCGACGTGCGCCAGCACGAGATCCGCGCCATCATCGGGCCGAACGGCGCCGGCAAGAGCTCGATGCTCAACGTGATCAACGGCGTCTACCGCCCGCAGCGCGGCCAGATCGTGCTGCGCGGCGAGCAGCGCAAGAACATGGACTGCTACGGCGCGGCCAAGGCGGGCATCGCGCGCACGTTCCAGAACATCGCGCTGTTCAAGGGCATGACGGTGTTGGACAACATCATGACCGGCCGTAACCTGAAGATGACGTCGAACTTCCTGCTGCAGGCGCTGTACTGGGGCGCGGCGCGGCGCGAGGAAATCGCCCACCGCGAGAAGGCCGAGCAGATCATCGACTTCCTCGAGATCCAGGCGATCCGCAAGACGCCGGTCGGGCGCCTTCCGTACGGCCTGCAAAAGCGGGTCGAACTGGGACGCGCGCTGGCGGCCGAACCGGACATCCTGCTGCTCGACGAACCGATGGCCGGCATGAATGTCGAAGAGAAGCAGGACATGTGCCGCTTCATCCTCGACGT
>JARXKM010000149.1:3025-11209 GCA_030272785.1 Pseudomonadota bacterium | reverse complement strand
CCTCGGCCGCGCCGAGCGCGCCCCAGGCGATGCCGTAGCGCGCCGAATTGAGGCAGGTAAACGGCCCCTTCAGGCCGCGCACGTCGGGGAAGGCGTTCTCTTCCGGGCAAAACACGTTGTCCATCACGATCTCGCCGGTGATGCTGGCGCGCAGGCCGAACTTGCCGTGGATCGCCGGCGCCGACAGCCCGGCCATGCCTTTTTCGAGCACGAAGCCGCGGATCGCACCTTCGTCGTCCTTGGCCCAGACGACGAACACGTCGGCCACCGGCGAGTTGGTGATCCACATCTTGGCGCCCGACAGCGCGTAGCCGCCCGGTACCGCCTTGGCGCGCGTGATCATCGAGCCCGGGTCCGAGCCGTGGTTCGGCTCGGTCAGGCCGAAGCAGCCGATCCACTCGCCCGAGGCCAGCTTCGGCAGGTATTTCTGGCGCTGCGCCTCGGTGCCGAATTCGAAGATCGGCACCATCACCAGCGACGACTGCACGCTCATCATCGAGCGGTAGCCGGAATCGACGCGCTCGACTTCGCGCGCGATCAGGCCGTAGCTGACGTAGCTCATGCCGGGGCCGCCGTACTGCTCGGGGATGGTCGGCCCGAGCAGGCCCAGTTCGCCCATCTCGCGAAAGATCGACGTGTCCATGCGCTCGTGGCGGAACGCCTCGAGGATGCGCGGGCGCAGCTTGTCCTGGCAATAGGCGGCGGTGGCGTCGCGCACCATGCGCTCATCGTCGTTGAGCTGGTTGTTCAGCAGCAGCGGATCGTCCCAGTGGAATTGGGCCTTGCGCGGCGAGTCGGGTCGGTTCATGAGCGGTCCTGTCGGAGGGTCGATGGGGGGCGAAAGGGAAAGACTTGTCTAGTCAACTTTGGCAGAAGTGGTCATTTTACCGTCGATTCGGTGCTGCCGAAGCGGCCGCCGTGAAAAATCAGCGACGCCTGCGGCTGCACCGCGCATTCTTCCACTTCGCCGACGAAGATCACATGGTCGCCTTCCGGATACCGGCTGCGGTTGTGGCACTCGAACCACGCCGAGACGCCCTTCAGAATCGGCTGGCCGGTGCGCGAGAGCTCGTAGTCGGTGCTGGCGAACGGATCGTCGGTGCGGCGCGAGAAGCGCTCGGCCAGCGCGCCCTGGTCGGCCGCCAGCACGTTGATGACGTAATGCGAATTGCCGCTGAATACGGGCATGCTGTTGGCCGCTTCGCCCAGGCTCCACAGCACCAGCGGCGGATTGAGCGACACCGAGTTGAAGGAACTGGCCGTCAGGCCGCGAAAGCTGCCGTCGGCGAGCCGGGTGGTGATGACCGTGACGCCGGTGGCAAACTGCGACAATGCCAGGCGGAACTGCGCCGCATCGACGGTGCGCGCGGCGGCGCGGGGGGAGCTTGTGTTCATTGGTGCCCTGTGGATTTTAGCCATTATGCCAAATTTGCCGCCCGCGATGTGCCGCAATGTGCGGCCACGTGCCGCCATGGCCGGCGCGCGGTCGTACCGGATGCGCGCTGTCGCACTTTGCGTTACAGTTATCCCTATGGAAAACTTACTGCTGGGGTGGTGAGATGGCGACGCAAATCGAAGTGGCAATCCTCGGCGGCGGATGTTTCTGGTGCCTGGAGGCGGTGTACCTCGAAGTGCGCGGGGTCGCCAAGGTCGAATCGGGCTACATGGGCGGCCACCAGCCCGACCCGACCTACGAGCAGGTGTGCGCCGGCGCCACCGGCCATGCCGAGGTGGTCCGCATCGAATACGATGTGCAGCAGATCGGCTACCGCGACATCCTCGAAATCTTCTTCACCATCCACGACCCGACCACCCTGAACCGCCAGGGCAACGACATCGGCACCCAGTACCGCTCGGCGATCTATTTCGTCACGCCCGCGCAGGAAGCGGTCGCGCGCCAGGTGATGGCCGAGATGGCCAACGTCTGGGACGCGCCGATCGTCACCGAGTTGGCGCCGGCGGCCACCTGGTACCGCGCCGAGAACTACCACCAGGACTACTTCAACCAGCACCCGCTGCAAGGCTATTGCGCCTTCGTGGTGGCACCCAAGGTGGAAAAGTTCAAGACGACGTTTTCGCATCACCTGAAGTGAGCGCGCCGGCCGGCGCCCGGGCCGGTTCGTACGGTTCGTACATGTAGCGGCGCGACCAGGGAATCGCCGCCGGCGCGCCGCCGGCCTTGCCGCAGACGATCTGGTACAGGCTGATCCAGTCGTGATTGAACGCATAGGTGCAGCCGGCCAGGTACACGTGCCAGATGCGAAAGCGCTTCGGATCGGTCAGTTGCCGGATGCGCCCGGCGTTCGCCTCGAAATTGTCGGTCCAGATGGCGCAGGTGCGGGCGTAGTGGCGGCGCAGGTTTTCGACGTCGCGCACTTCCAGCCCGCCTTCCTGCATGCTGCGGATGACCGTGCCCAGGTGCGCCAGTTCGCCCTGCGGGAACACGTAGCGGTCGATGAATTCGCCGCCGCCGTAGGGGGTGCCGCGGGCCTGGACGTCGGTGGTGGTCAGGCCGTGGTTCATCGCCACGCCGTCGGGCGCGAGCAGCGCGTTGATGCGGCTGAAATACTGGCCCAGGTGGGCGGTGCCGACGTGTTCGAACATGCCGACGCTGGTGATGCGGTCGAACTGGCCGGCGACGTCGCGGTAGTCCTGCAGGCGGATCTCGACGAGGTGCTGCAGGCCGGCGCGGGCGACCCGCTCGCGCGCCAGCTGCGCCTGGTTGTCGGAAAGGGTGACGCCGACGCAGCGGGCGCCGAAGCGTTCGGCGGCGCGGATCGCCAGCGCGCCCCAGCCGCAGCCGATGTCGAGCAGGCGCTGGCCCGGCCGCAGGTCGATCTTGGTGAGGATATGGTCGATCTTCTTGTGCTGCGCGGTGGCCAGGTCTTCGTCGCCGTTCTCGAAATACGCACACGAATACACCAGCGCCGGATCGAGCCAGGCGGCGTAGAATTCGTTCGAGACGTCGTAGTGGTAGCGGATCGCGGCGGCGTCTTTTTCGCGCGTGTGGGTCACCTTGCGTAACGCGCGGCCGAACGCGCCGCGCTTGTTTTCCAGGGTGGTCTTGGCCAGCGCGTTGACGATGGCGATCATGTCGGCGGCGCGCCCGGTCACGTCGATCGCCCCTTCGACGTAGGCGCTGCCCAGGTTGTACAGCGACGGCGCCAGCAGGTAGCGCAGCGCCGAGGCATGCGGCACGCGTATCGTCACGCGCGGCGCCTCGTGGGAAAAATCGAGTTGCTGGCCATCCCACAGCACCACCCGCAAGGGCAGCGCCAGCTGGTCGCGGATGCCGGCACTCCATTGATTGAGCCGAATCTGGTTGAACACGCTGCACCTCCACCTGTGTGCGCAGGGCTGCGGCGGCGCGCGGGCCCTACGGTTGCAATCGCTGCCGTGTCCAGCTGCCGTCCGGCTGCAGCGCGTACACGATCCTGTCGTGAAAACGAGAACGCCGACCCTGCCAGAACTCGATTCGCTGCGGCACCAGGCGAAAGCCGCCCCAATGCTCGGGACGCGGCGGGTTATCCCCATATTGCATTGCCACGGCGTCGTAGCACTGTTCCAGCGCAGCCCTGCTGGCGATTGCTGCGCTTTGTTCGGAGGCGATTGCCGCCAGGCGACTCTTGAGCGGGCGGCTGTGGAAATACTGATCGCTTTCTTGCGCCGACGTGCGTTCCACGACGCCCTCGATGCGGACCTGGCGTTCAAGTTCGCTCCAGAAAAACAGCAGCGCCGCATGCGGATTGGCGGCCAGCTGGCGGCCTTTCTGGCTGGCGTAATTGGTGTACCAGGTGAAGCCGCGGCGGTCGAACTGCTTGACCAGCACGATGCGCGCGGTCGGCCGGCCGTCGGCATCGACGGTGGCCACGCTCATCGCATTCGGCTCGTTCACCTCGGCCGCCAGCGCCTGCTCGAACCAGGCGGTGAACTGGGCGAACGGATCGTCCGCCACGTCGGCCTCGTTGAGGCTGTCCTGGCCGTAATCCTTGCGCAGCGCGGCGACCGCGTCGCCGGCTGCCGGCGCCGGCAGGATGCCGCGCCGCACCTGCATCGCCGTGCCCAGTTGCGCCATCTGCGCCGCGTCGAACAGCCGCTTGGCCATCGGCGCGATGCGGCTTTCCTCGCGCTCCATGTGGCTGGTGTAACGCTCGGCGAACTGCTGCACGGTGGACGCCGACAGCACTGTGCCGCCGGCGGCGCCGATCGCGCTCAGTTGCTCGTGCAGGTCCTGCCACATGGCATCCATGTCGTCGTGGTCCTGCAGGATGCCGGGCACCAGTTCGGCCAGGGTGGCGGCGTCCTCGCCCTGCGCCACCGCCTGCAGCATCGGCACCAGGTTTTCTTCCTCGTCGGCATGGTGAAGCGGGGCAGCCTGGTCGAAGTATTTCAGCACCGCCTGGGCGGCCTGGCGGGCCTGCTCGTCGGCGCCGTGTGCGGCCAGGTGGGCCGGCAGTTGTTGCAGCGTCGCCAGCTGCTTGCGGATGCGGTCGTGGCAATGTTTCAGCATCGCGATCGGCTGGTCGAATCCGGGGGCGCTGTCGGGCAAGGCGTTCATTATCGGGATCTTTCTCGGATGGTTTGATTGGCGATCAGACATTTTAGAGCAGTCCGCGCGGCAACGTCCGTTAAAATGGCAGCATGAAACCCACCCTTACTGCTTTGCCCGCCGACTCGCCCGAGCCGGTCGACCTCGCGCGCCGTTTTGGCGGCATTGCGCGCCTGTACGGCCAGCTTGCGCTGGAACGTTTCGCGGCGGCGCACGTGTGCGTGATCGGCGTCGGCGGGGTCGGCTCCTGGATCGTCGAAGCGCTGGCGCGCAGCGCGGTCGGCGCGCTCACCCTGATCGACCTCGACAACGTTGCCGAATCGAACATCAACCGCCAGATCCAGGCGCTGTCGTCGACCCTTGGCCAGGCCAAGATCGACGCGCTGGCCGAGCGCATCGCGCAGATCAACCCGGCCTGCGAGGTCACCCTGATCGAACAGTTCATCGACGCCGACAACCTGGGCCAGCTGATCGGCGCCGGCGGCTATGACTACGTGGTCGACGCCATCGACAGTGCCAAGGCCAAGGCGGCGCTGATCGCCTACTGCCGTGCGCACGACCTGCCCTTGATCACCATCGGCGGCGCGGGCGGGCAGACCGACCCGACCCGGATCGCGGTGCGCGACCTGTCGAAGACCGAGCAGGAGCCCTTGCTCAAGCGCGTACGCAAGCTGTTGCGCACCCACTACGGCTTTCCGCGCGGCGAAAAGAACAAGTTCAATGTCGACGCCGTGTTCTCGATGGAACCGCTGCAGTTTCCGGCCGACGACGCCAACTGCTCGCTTGACGCTGATCAGCGCGCCGATCAAGGTGCCGATCAAGGTGTCGAACAGCGCGGCGTCACCGGCATCAACTGCGCCGGCTTCGGCTCGAGCGTTGTCGTCACCGCCAGTTTCGGCATGATCGCCGCCGCCCACCTGCTGCGCAAACTTGCCGATACCCCAAACGGGGTCAGAGCTAGCTCTGACCGCGGGGGGGCTTGCGCCGGCACCGTGAAAACCGGGTCTGTCCCGGTTTTAGCACCGTGAAAACCGGGACAGACCCGGTTTTTGCCTCTCGGCGCAGATAGCTGTGCACGCGGCGCTTGCCTTGCTATCATAGCGTTGCAGAATGATCCAGTTTGCCCTTACCTTACTGAAAGAACATGCCATGATTCGTCGTTCCATTTTCCTCGCGATGCTGTGCTTGTCCGCCGCCGCGCTGGCGCAGGCGCAGGAGACGGCTCCGGCCGCAGCCGCCCCGGCCGCCACCGTCGTCGCCGATCCGCTCGTCAAGATCGATACCGTCGTCGGCACCGGCAAGGAAGCGTCCACCGGCAGCAACGTGATGGTCAACTACACCGGCTGGTATTACAAGCCGATGGGCGTGCGCCAGCGCGGCCGCAAGTTCGATTCCTCGCTCGACGCCGGCCGCGAGCCGCTGGTGTTCCAGCTCGGCGCCGGCAAGGTCATCAAGGGTTGGGATCAGGGCGTGGCGGGCATGAAGGTGGGCGGCAAGCGCACCTTGATCATCCCCAGCGAATTGGCATACGGCAAGCGCGGCGCCGGCGGCGGGTCGATTCCGCCCGATTCGGACCTGATTTTTGATGTGGAATTGCTCGACGTAAAATAACAGCCACCGGCGGGAGACCCAGCATGAGAATCGCAAACGACGTCACTGAGTTAATCGGTAATACCCCGCTGGTGCGCATCCGCAACCTGGCCAAGGGCGCGCCGGCCGACATCCTCGCCAAGCTGGAGTTCTACAATCCTGCCCACAGCGTCAAGGACCGCATCGGCCTGGCGATGATCGAGGCGGCCGAGGCGGCCGGCAGGATCGGCCCCGACACCGTCATCGTCGAGCCCACCAGCGGCAACACCGGCATCGCGCTGGCGATGGTGTGCGCGGCGCGCGGCTACCGCTGCACCCTGGTGATGCCCGACACCATGAGTACCGAGCGGCGCACCTTGCTGCGCGCCTACGGTGCCGAGCTGATCCTCACGCCCGGCGCGGAAGGCATGCTCGGCGCCATCCGCAAGGCCGAGCAACTGGTGGCGGCCAATCCGCACTGGTTCATGCCGCAGCAGTTCACCAACCCGGCCAATCCCGAGGTGCACCGCCGCACCACCGCCGAGGAGATCTGGCGCGATACCGACGGCGCGGCCGATATCCTGGTGGCCGGCATCGGCACCGGCGGCACCATCACCGGCGTGGGCGAAGTGATCAAGTCGCGCAAGCCCGGCTTCCGGGTCATCGCGGTCGAGCCGGAGGCGTCGCCGATGCTGTCGAAAGGCACCAAGGGCCCGCACCCGATCCAGGGCATCGGCGCCGGCTTCGTGCCGGACGTGCTCAACACGCAGATCTACGACGAAATCATCACCGTCAAGAACGACGATGCCTTCGCCACCGCCCGCGCCGCCGCGCGCGAAGAGGGCCTGCTGGTCGGCATTTCCTCGGGCGCGGCCTTGTGGGCGGCGATCCAGGTGGCGCGCCGGCCGGAAAACGCCGGCAAACTGATCGTCACGATCATCCCGTCGTTCGGCGAACGCTACCTCAGCACCGCGCTGTACGCCAACCTGGGCGGGTAGATCCGGTTCCCACCGCAGCTCAGTGCGCTTCGGCGTGCAGGGAACAGCCGTGGTTGGTGGTGCCCTGTTCGATCTGCAAGGTGCAGTGGTGGATCGAAAACTGCGCCTTCAGATGGGCGACGATGTCGTCGATCTGCTGGTCGCCCGGATAGCCGTCGGGCATCACCAGGTGCGCGGTGAGCGCCGTCTCGGTGGTGCTCATCGACCAGATGTGCAGGTCGTGCGTCTCCGACACGCCCGGCCGCTGCTCGAGAAATTCGCGCACCAGGTGCGGGTCGACATTCGCCGGCACCGCCGCCAGCACCATGCGCAGCGATTCCTTCAGCAGCGACCAGGTCGACAGCACGATCAGCACCACGATGACCAGGCTGGCCGCCGGGTCGAGCCAGGCCCAGCCGGTGTACATGATCGCCGCGCCCGATACCACCACGCCGAGCGAGATGATGGCGTCGGCCGCCATGTGCTGGTAGGCGGCGCGCACGTTCAGGTCCTCCTTGCTGCCGGCCATGAACAGCCAGGCCGACACGCCGTTCACCGCCACCCCGACCAGCGCCACGATCGACACGGTCCAGCCGGCCACCGGGCTCGGATGGGACAGCCGCTGCACCGCTTCCCAGCCGATCGCGCCGCACGCCATCATCAGCAGCAGCGCGTTGAACAGCGCGGCCAGGATCGACGAGCTGCGCAGGCCGTAGGTGAAGTGGCGGTTCGGCGCGCTCTTGGCGAGGATCGCCGCGCCCCATGCCAGGGCCAGGCCGAGCACATCGGACAGGTTGTGGCCGGCGTCGGCCATCAGCGCGGTCGAGTTGGCGATGAAGCCGTAGGAAAATTCGATCGCCACGAACGCCGTGTTCAGGCCGATCGCCAGCGCGAACGCACGCTGGTTGCCGTTCGGGTCGACCTGGTGATGGTGGCCATGACTATGACCATGGCCATGGCCGTGGCCGTGGTCGTGGCCGGCGTGGCCGGCGTGCGGCCGCTTCGCTCCTGGCGCGTGCGCGGCGTGGTCGTGATCGTGGTCGTGGTCGTGGTCGTGATTCATGCTTCCAATCCGGTGGTGATAGTCAA
>JARXKM010000149.1:0-2925 GCA_030272785.1 Pseudomonadota bacterium | reverse complement strand
TCGTGGTCGTGGTCGTGGTCGTGATTCATGCTTCCAATCCGGTGGTGATAGTCAAGGTTTCTGCATGTCTGCCGCAATGGCGTTGCGCGTCTTGGCGTCGAGCTTCTGGACGATCTTCGCCAGTTTTTCGCCGTCGCGGATGGCGCCCGCCTGCGCGTCGCTCAGTTCCTTCGCCTGGACCACCGGCGCCGGCACCGGCACCGGCTTGAACAACAGCGCCTGGCCGAACAATACCAGCAGGGCGCCCAGCAGCGCGGCGCCGGCGGCGATCGCCATCGTGCGTTTCTCCGCCCGGCTCGGACCGACCGTAGTGCCGGCGGCGGTGCCGGCCGGCGCCAGCAGCGCCGCCGTCTGGCGTGGCGGCTGGCCGGCCAGGCCGGCATGCTGCAGCGCCTGCGCCTGGTCGGCCAGCGCGGCGGTGGCGGCGTCGAGCAGCGCGACGTGACGCTCGACCGCCTCGGCCAGTACCGCCTCGTTGAGCGCGACGAGCGCGAACACCGGATCGTCGACGTCGATCCGGACACCGGTCTTTTCAAACACCAGGGTACGCAGTTTTTGCTGGTCCATGGCGCCTACCAGCTGACCTTGTCGAGCTGCTCGAACAGGTCGCGGAACACCACCTTGATGCGCTGCTTTTCCATTACATTGAACTTGTCGCTGGCACGGACTTCTTCGACCGTCATGCGGGCGATGTTCATCTTCTTGATGTCGGCGCCGAAGGTGTCGGCATTGCGCGCCGACAGCACCACCCGGCCGACCACGCGCGCGGCGTTCTCGCCATACGTGGCCGACTCGGTAAACAGCTTGCCGCTGGCCGACTGCAGCTGGCCGAAATGCTCGTTCTCCCACAGCACCAGCGGCACCCGGGTCGACTTGGCGGTCGACACGAAGCCCATCGCCGTGTCGTGCAAGGTGTCGCCGCCGCCGACGATGGTGTGGATGTAGACCTTGCGGCCCGATTCGAGCAGCAGGTCGAAGCAGTCGTTCTCCAGCAGGTAGCCCATCAGCGGCGAGAACGTGTTGGCGCCGTTGTCGACCACGCAGTTACCGTCTTCCTCGAGCAGGTCGATCATCAGCGCGTCGAAGCGCTTCGGGTCGATGTTGCGCGTGTCCGTCATCACCGGCACGTGCTTGACGTTCATCGCCTTGTAGCGCGAGAAGGTGGCGTTCTCCTGGTCGGTGTCGTAGCAGCGCAGCGGCAGCGTGTCCTGGCCAGCCAGCCATTGCGCGAGGATGGTCGACACCAGCGTCTTGCCGATGCCGCCCTTGCCCTGCAGGATAAAATGTACCGTGTTGTGCATCGATTGCTCCAAAGGTTGATCTGATTGCGTGCCGGCGCCGTCAATGACAGCGCGCCGCGCCGCGGTCGGGCGGACGGTGGGCGCCGAAGCCGTCGTTCGACGCCTCGACGAACTCCCACGCGTAGCCGTCGTCGCCGAGCTCCAGCTTGAGCACGCCGGTGACGTTGCTGTCGCCCGTTTCGCTGTTCGGCAACGGCCACGCCAGCGGCGTCTGGTGGGCGCCGCCGGTGCCGACGACGAACTGGCGCATGCCGTGCGCGTCGTCGCGCCGGCCGTCGGCGTCCTGTGGCGCGAAGCGCTCGTAGATGTGATCGTGGCCGGACAAGACCAGCTCGGCGCCGGCCTCGACCAGCACCTGCCACACGTCCCGCATGCGCGCGTTGTTGCCATGCATCCCGGAACTATACAGCGGGTGGTGCCAGTAAGCGAGCGAGCAGCGCGTCGGATGGCGGCGCAGCTCCTCGCGCAGCCACGCCAGCTGCGCCGCGTGGGCGGCCGGGCCGAGGTTGCTGTCGAGCGCATACAGGCGCCAGGCGCCCAGCTGCACGCTGTAATGGCCGGCCGCGGCGACGGCGCCGAAATAGCCGAAGTAGCCGGCCGCGCCGGGCGTGGCGTATTCGTGGTTGCCCGGCACCGGGTAGGTGCGCTGCCTGAAGGCGCCCCAGGTCGGCCCGTAGCAATCGGTGAACTCGGCCGCCGCGCCGCGCGGATAGGTCAGGTCGCCCAGCGCCAGCACCGCGCCGTGCGGGTCGGCCGCCAGGCCGGCCTCGATCAGCTTGGCGGTGGCGGCGGCGCCCGACCATGCCGGGTCGCGCCCGGCGCAGCGGGCGATGTCGCCGGCGGCGAACAACGTAATGACGGGCGTGCCGGGCGCCGCTCGCGCCACCATCGGCACGAGCATGCAGCAGGCAAGCGCAGCGGTCAGGGCGGGCAGGGCGCGAAAGAGCGGCAGCGGCATCGGCAAGGTTGGTTCGGTGGACGGCCTGGGTCAGCCGGTGCGGCGCCGCCGGCGCGCCGCGGCGGCGCTACTCGATGAAGCGCAGCAGGCCTTGCATCGAATGGATCACGGTCTGTTCGCGCACCGACTGGCGGTCGCCCTGGAACACGCGCCGCTCGGTATGCACGGCGTCGCCGCGCGCCCAAGCGAAGCAGATGGTGCCGACCGGCTTGCCCGGCACCGCGCCGGTCGGGCCGGCGATGCCGGTGGTGGCCAGCGCGACGTGGGCGTTGCTGTTGGCCAGCGCGCCCTTGGCCATCGCCGCCGCCACTTCCTCGCTGACCGTGCCCAGTTGCGCCATCAGCGCCGGCGAGATGTCGAGCAGTTCGGCTTTCGACGCGCTCGAGTACGTCACGAAGCCGCAGTCGAACCATTCGCTCGAGCCGGCGATTTCGGTGACTGCCTGCGCCACGCCGCCGCCGGTGCACGATTCGGCTGTGCACAGCAGCAGGCCCTTCGCTTGCAATGCCTGGCCCACGCGGGTAGCCAGGTCGATAAGTTCGTTCGTCACGTGAATTCCTTTCAACTCAATCCGGCCACCATCGTCGGCCCGCCCGCACGATGCACCTGGCTGGTACTTTACCATGAGCTTTGCCGCACGCGCGGCGAAAATCGCGCGCCCCCGCC
>JARXKM010000148.1 GCA_030272785.1 Pseudomonadota bacterium | reverse complement strand
GATTGTCAGACCTGACCCCATGGGCTGTGGGCTCATGGGCTGCTGACCTGACCCCATGGGCTGCTATTCTGGCAACAGGAGGGTGTGCTGCGTGGCGGTGTGGAAATCACGCCAGACGAGATTGATCTCGCTGCCCTGGTGCGCCGCGTACAGGCCGCAATAGGGATACAGTTCGTCCACTGCCCGGCGCGCCGCCGCGACCAGCTCCAGCGACGCCGCCCGCAGTGCCGCAGCGTTCGCAGCGCTCACTGGCGAGCCAGCATCGACCAGCTCCCAGGCGGCGTCGAGCAGCCGATAGAAGTCGCTGCGTGCCGCCGCCAACCCGCCCGCGGCGCGTTCCAGCCGCTCCCGCACGCCCGGCACATCGATCAGCGGCAGCCCGCTTTGCGGCTGCCGGCGGCGCGCAATGGCAGGCTCGGCCAATTGCAGAAAGTGCGCCGCCATGCCCGCCAAGTTGGCCGCCAGCGTCACGTACGCCAGCGAGTAGAACGGGAACCGATACAGCGCGCCGGCGTCGCTCGCCTGCGCCGCGTCGATCGCAAAGCCATGCGCGGCATCGATCCACTGGCCGTGCACGCTATAGCTGTGCGAGGCGGTGGCGCGCAGGCCGATGCTGCCCCACGACGCCACTACTTCCACCAGGCCCGCCGGCAAGATGAAGGCCCGTATGCGCGGCGCGCCGGCAGCGTCGAGCAGCACCCGGCCTTCCTGCCGCAGCACCGCGTTGAGCGTGAAGTGGGTCGCCATCGGGGCGCCGCTGGCGTAGTCCCAACGACCGCTGATCCGGTAGCCGTCGCCCTCGACGTCGGCGTAACCGGTCGGCGCGCCGCTGCCGGCGACGCACACGCGCCGTGTGCCGATGATGGCATGCGCCGTCGCCGGCGGCAGGAAGCCGGCAAACCAGGCCGCCCCCGCGCACAGCGTGACCAACCAGCCCATGCTGCCATCGACGGCGGCAATCTGTTCTTCGAGCCTGACCATCGCCGGCAACGCCAGGCCGCCACCGCCGACCGCGCACGGCGCCAGCATCCTTAACCAGCCGCGCCGATGCACCATCGCCTGCTGCGCCGGCGTGAGAAAGCCGGCGGCATCGGCCGCCAGCGCCGCCGCCCGGATACGGCCGATATCGCGCGCGCGCAACGCGAGGCGGCCGTGCGTGTTCAAATGTTGCAGCATGAAGAATTCTCTGTAATCAAAGTGAGCGCAGCATATCAGAGCGGGCCGGCCATGCGCAGCATGCGCCCAGCCTGCGCGGCGATGCTGGCGCGCAGCGCGTCCGGCGCCAGCACCTCGGCGTCGAACGGGGCGGCGCAGAGCTGCCGCGCGAACCAGTCGAGATCGTCCGCCTGACTGCGCAGCAGTACCCCGCCGGCGGCCGGTTCGAACAAGCCGATCTCCTCGAAAAAATGCCGGCTGGCCGTTGCCAGGTCGGTCTTTAGCAGCACGCTAATCGCATGCGCGCGCGGCAGCGCCGCCA
Organism: Pseudomonadota bacterium; assembly: GCA_030272785.1. Taxonomy (GTDB): domain Bacteria; phylum Pseudomonadota; class Gammaproteobacteria; order Burkholderiales; family Burkholderiaceae_D; genus JAFCUW01. The sequence continues at coordinate 9,739 of JARXKM010000148.1, read as the reverse complement.
TCGCCTCGCGCAGTTGCGCCAGGGCGTCGAATCCGGCCGGCCGGACGAACGATGCCGGACGCGCCACCACGCTGACGATGCGGTCGAGCCGGAACGAGCGCATCGCACCGCGCAGGCGGCACATGGCCACCACATACCAACTGCCGCCGCGCAGCGCCAGGCCGTACGGGTCGACCTCGCGTTCGCCGCGCTGCCCGCCCGCACCCTGGTAGTCGAGCAGCACGCGCTGCTGGGCCAGCGCCGCCGCACTGAGTGCCAGCAGGGTCGCATTGGCGGCTAGCGCCGCCGCTGCCGGCGCGCCGCCGAAGTCGAGCCGCACCGTCTGGCTCACCGCCCGTACCCGCCGTGTCAGCGCGGCCGGCATGATCCGCTCGAGCTTGGCCCGCGCGCTCTCCGATGCCGGCCCCGCGTGCGCCAGTCCGACGCTGCGCGCGGCCAGCAGACCGACCGTCAGGGCCAGCGCTTCGTCGTCGGTAAACATCATCGGCGGCAGCTTGAAACCGGCCATCAGCGCATAGCCGCCGTCGCGCCCGCGGCGCGCACCGATCGGGATGCCGAGCGCTTCGAGCGTGACGATGTAGCGGCGCACCGTGCGCGCGTCGATCGCCAGCCGCGCGGCGATTTCGGCGCCGCTCAGCTGGCCATGGGTCTGCAGCAGTTCGAGCACTGCCAGCACGCGGGTGGTCGGATGATACATGCCGCAACCATAGCAGACTAATAGGGCGAAATCTGTCCTGATTGCAGATTATTCTGCAGCCCTCTCCTCACCCATCGCCAGGATCTCGCATGCCCGCCTCCGCCACACTGTCGCTCTACTTCGTCGTCGTTTTCGGCATCATCGCCCTGCCCGGCATGGACATGGCCTTCGTGATGGCCACCGCATCGCTGGGCGGGCGCCGCGCCGGCATGGCCGCGGTGGCCGGCATCGTCGCCGGCGGCCTGTGCCACCTGCTGATGGCCGGGCTGGGCGTGGCGGCCATCCTGCATTGGTGGCCGGCGCTGTTCCAGGCCATGCTGGCCGGCGGCGCCGCGTATATCGCCTGGATGGGCATCGCCTTCCTGCGCAGCGCCGGCTTCGCCCTGCCAGGCCACGCAACCGCGCCGGTCACCCCGCGCCAGGCATTTCGGCGCGCGCTGCTGACCAACCTGGTCAATCCAAAGGCGTATGTCTTCATGATCGCGATATTTCCGCAGTTTCTGCAGCCGGCGGCGGGACCGCTGTGGCTCCAGGCCGGCGTGCTGGGCACGATCACCGCGCTAACCCAGGCCGGCGTGTACGGTGCTCTGGCGCTGGCCGCGAGCCGCGCCAGCGGCTGGCTGGCGCGCCATCCCGGCGCCAGCCGCCTGGTCGCGCGACTCACCGGCGCGCTGCTGCTGGCGGTGGCGGCGCTGACCGCCGTCCGGGCCATCGACTACGTTCCGGGTTGAGGTCAGCCGGCGCGCAAGACGGCGCCGCCTGCAACCGGGCGATGGCGATGACGCCCATAGTCGCGCGCAGGAATTGGGCAGCAAGCGCGCGCCTGCCGCATCCGCAAGCTGCGCAAGGACCACGCTGCAAAGCGGCCGCACTGCTTGTATAATTGGCAGCCATTTGGCGCGACTCCTCACGTGCAATCTTGAACATGAATATGCTGCACCTCCCGGCCGGTTTCGGCATGCCGGCCTCGCCATGCGCGTCGCAGCGCGGCGCATACCGGACAACCACATGCTGAGCGCTAAGCGCCACTGCGTGCTGCTGGTCGAGGACCCGGCCATGCCGGTGAGCGCCGTCGACCAGGTGTTTGTCGAACTGGGCCAGCCACTGGTGCGCGTTGCCGGCGCCGCCGCGGCGCTGGCCTGCGCGCGCGCCAGCGACTTCGCGCTGATCCTGATCGGCGTTCAGGGCGACGGCGCCGAACAGCTCGACCTGCTGCGCCAGTTGGGGGGCATCCCGCGCGCCAGCCAGAGCGCCCTGATCGTGCTGGCGCCGCACGCCGACGCCGCCTTCCCGCTCGAGCGCTGCTACGCCGCCGGCGCCATCGACGTGCTGGTCGGACCGCTCGCGCCGGCCGTGCTGAAGGCGAAGGCGCGCTTTTTCGTCGCCGCGGCGCACAGCGCGGCCGAGCGGCGCAGCGCCGAGGCCGCGCTCAAGGACACCCGCGGCCGCCTCGACTCGACCGTCGCCGCGGCCGAACTGGCGATGTGGAGCTGGGATATCCGGCACGACCGCGTCAGCGCCGACGCCGCGACCGCTTGGCTGTTCAACGTCTCGCCCGAGATCGCCGCCGGCGGCCCGATCAGCGCTTTCCACGCCGCCCTGCATCCGGGCGACGCGGCGCGCGACGCGGCCAGCATCAGGCGCGCCATCGACACCGGCGAAGCCTACGAGTCGAAGCTGCGGGTGCGCGCCGCCGACGGCCAATACCACGCCATCGTTTCGCACGGCCAGATGCTGTACGACAGCGAAGGCCGGCCCGAACAGCTGCGCGGCGTGATCGTTGACGTCACCGCCGAACAGCACGCGCGCGCCGAATTGCGCGACAGCGAAGCGCGCTACCGCAGCTTGTTCGACGCGATCGACGAAGGCGTCTGCATCATCGAAATGCTGTACGACGACGCCGGCCGGCCGGTCGATTACCGCTTCATCGAAATGAACGACGCCTTCGTCCAGCACACCGGGCTGCCCGACGCGGTCGGCAAGACCATCCTGCAGATGATCCCCGGCCACGACCAGCACTGGATCGACCTGTACGGCAAGGTGGCCGCCACCGGCGTGCCGGTACGCACCGTCGACGAGGCGCGCGCGATGGGACGCTGGTTCGACGTCTACGCCACCCGCGTCGGCGACGCCGACAGCGCCCGCGTGGCAGTGCTGTTTACCGACATCACCGAACGGCGCCGCGCCGAAACGCAATTGCAGCGCCTCGCCGACGACCTGACCGCGGCCGACCGCCGCAAGACCGAATTTCTCGCCACCCTGGCGCACGAACTGCGCAACCCGCTCGCGCCCTTGCGCAGCGGCCTGCAGGTGCTGCGCCTGTCGGGCGGCGAACCGGCTGCCGCCGCGCGCGTGCTCGACGTGATGGAGCGCCAGCTCGGCCACATGGTCGAACTGGTCGACGACCTGCTCGACATCGCCCGCATCACGCGCGGCCAGGTCGAACTGAAGCCGGCGCTGATCGATGTGCAGGCGGTGCTCGATGCCGCCGTCGAGGCGGCGCTGCCGGTCATGCAGGAGCACTGCCACCAGTTCCGCGCGATCCCGGTCGCCGGCCCGCTGACGCTGATGGCCGACGCCACCCGCCTGACCCAGGTGGTCAGCAACCTGCTCAACAACGCCGCCAAGTACACCCCGCGCGGCGGCCTGGTCACCCTGGCGGCGCGCCGCGAACAGGCCGAGGTGCTCATCACCGTGAGCGACAACGGCGTCGGCATCGCGCCGGCCTCGCTGGAAGAGGTGTTCGGCCTGTTCAACCAGGTCGGACGCGAGCTCGACCGCTCGCAGGGCGGACTGGGGATCGGCCTGTCGCTGGTGCGCAGCTTGGTCGAGCAGCACGGCGGCAGCGTGGCCGCGCACAGCGAAGGCGCCGGCCACGGCAGCACCTTCACGGTGCGAGTGCCGCTCGCCAGCGCGGCCGCGCACGCCGGCGCGGCCGCCGCGGCGCCCTTGCCGGCGGCGCGCCTGCACGCGACGCGGGTGCTGGTGGTGGACGACAACCGCGACGCCGCAGAAACCCTGGCGGCGCTGCTCGAACTGCTCGGCCATGTCGCCCAGGTGGCCAACGACGGCCACGCCGCGCTCGCGGCGATGCAGGAGTTCCGCCCGCAGGTGGTGTTCCTCGACATCGGCATGCCCGGCATGAACGGCTACCAGGTGGCCGAGGCGATCCGCAACGACCGCCGCTTCGACCAGCCCTTGCTGGTGGCGCTGACCGGCTGGGGCGGCGAAGAGGATCGCCAGCGCACCGATGCCGCCGGCTTCGACCAGCACCTCACCAAGCCGGTCGACCTCGGCGCCATCGAGCGCATGCTTGCCGCGCTGTAGCGGCGCTACCAGTCCAGCGCAAGCAGGCGCTGCGCCATGCGCGGCCAGCACAGCGCTGCCAGCTGGCCGCGCTCGGCCCAGCGGTAGCCGTCCACTTCCGGCGTCGCCGCGCCGGTGGCGTGGTGCGGAAAAAAGCTGGTGCAGGCGAGCTGGTCGAGACTGGCCAGGTCGGCACCGGCGCGCACCAGGTAGAGGTGCAGCCGCTTGTCGGGCCGGTAGTCGAACAGCCCGAGATCGGCGAACCGCTCGACCGCGAAGGCGATGCCGGCCTCCTCGCGCAGTTCGCGCATCGCCGCTTCGAGCGTGCTCTCGCCCGCATCCTGCATGCCCTTCGGAATATCCCACTTGGCCGTGTTGGTCACATGGCACAGCAGCAGCTGGCCGGCCGGATTGACGATCAGCGTGCCGCACGACACCGGCAACTCTTCGTGCGCACGCTCGCCGCGCTGCTTGTGCATGCCTGTCGTCACGTCCGGTTCCTGTCGCGTCATGTAAGCCTGACAATGTAAGGCGTGCGATCTCGGAAGTCAAATCCGCGCACGCCGCCTGGAAATAGCGTGTAATCCGGCTCTTACACAAACACGGCGTATCAACCGCTTACGCCGAGGCGCGGATCTTCGCATACTGGATGAGCTACAGCCATGCTTTCCATTCCTGCAAGAGACTTTTAAGAGACTGACGATGCCCCAGCAAGCATGCAGCGCCCGATCGCTCGCCGCCGCCGCCCCCGCCCCCGCCCGCCCGCCCGGTGTGCGCCAGATGTATCTTGCCCTGAGCGAGCGCGAGATCGCCCCTGGCGCGGCTGAAGCCGCCGCGCAGTGGCTGCGCGGCCAGCTCGACCGCGCCGGCACCGCGCCGGCCGGCCTGCCGTGCGGCGCCGCGCAGTTCGGCGCCTGGTCGGCCGCCCACAGCGAGGCGGTCGGCGTGCAGTACCAGCACTACCTGGCCGAGCGCAAGAACGGCGGCGCGCGCCGCTATTTCACCTGCAAGGCGCATGCGCTGTATTTCCTCAAGGGCGTCGCGCCGACCAAGCTGGTCGACGGCGCCTGGCTGTTCGGCCTGCTCAAGCACTGGCAACAGGGCGCGATGCGCCCGCTGATCACCACCTACCTCGAGGAACTCGGCAACGGTGTGCCCGAGAAGAACCACGTTGTCATCTTCCAGCAGCTGATCGACGCGCACGGCTGCGACCAATGGCACAGCCTGTCCGAGCCGCATTTCGTCGCCGGCCTGGTGCAGTTGGCGATGGCCCACAACGCCGACCAGTTCCTGCCCGAGCTGATCGGCTACAACCTCGGCTACGAGCAATTGCCGCTGCACCTGCTGATCACCGCGTACGAGCTCAACGAGCTGGGCATCGATCCCTACTATTTCACCTTGCACGTCACGGTCGACAATGCCGACAGCGGCCACGCGCGCAAGGCCTGGGAGGCGCTGCACAAGCTGACGCCGCAAGTGGGCGACGCCGATGCCTTCCTGCGCCGCGTCGATGCCGGCTACCGCCTCAACGACCTGGGCGCCGGCACCGAAGCGGTAATCGCCGGGTTCGACCTGCACGCCGAGCTGATCGGCATCCTGCGCGCCAAGAGCGCCACCGGCAAGAACATGCACTCCGATTACTGCAAGGTGGGCGGGCGCTCGCTCAACGACTGGCTGTCCGATCCCGACCATGTGCCGGCACTGCTGGCCGCGCTCGAAGCGCACGGCTGGTTCACCCGCGGCGAAGCGCCCGAACAGAGCCGCTTCTGGGGCCTGATTCAAGGCGACCATGCGCAAATGTTCGGCGTCTTCTGCGCCTACGAACAGCAGGTGCTGCACGACTGGATCGCCAGCGCGCCGGCGCCGGCGCTGCCGGCGGCGGTGCCGCGGATGGCCAATTTTCGCGCCGCGCAGCGCGCCACCGCCAGTCTGGCCGCCCAGCCGCCGCGGCGGCTGCGTGAAACCGCCGAGCGCGGCCTGATACGCCATCGTTTCCCGGACGACGAGCACGCATGGGAAACCATCGCCTGCGAATTGCGCCTGCTCGAAGCGAAGCTGGCCGCTTCCGCCAGCAAGGAAGAGGCGATCGCCATGCTGACGGCGCTGATGTCGCCGGCCAGCCATCACAGCTCGGCCGGGCTGATGGCAACGCGTATTTTTTCGAAGCTGTTCGCTTGAACACCTTGTCCGCCTTCGACCCCGCCGCGGCGCCGGACGCCGCCCTGCTCGCGCTCGGCCAGGCGCTCAGGCAGACGCACTATCGCCACGTGACGACGACCCCGGCGAGCCACCTGCGGGTAGTTCGGCGTCTGCGCAGCGTGGCGCCGGCCAGCCTGGTCGATGTGTTCGGCTGGAGCCGCGCGTTTCGCGACGGCGACCTGCCGGCCGAGGTGGTGGCGCTGATGGGCCACGCGGGCATCTTGCGCGCCGATGGCGAAGGCTGGCGCAGCGCGCTGCGCCTGTCGAGCCTGGACGAGCAGCTGTACTTCCACTCGGCGTTTCCGACCAGCGCGGCCGACGCCGTCTTCTTCGGCCCCGACACCTACCGCTTCGTGCGCGCGCTGCACGCCGAACTGGGCGAGCGGCCGGTGGCGCGGGCGGTCGACATCGGCTGCGGCGCCGGCCCGGCGGCGATCGCCATCGCGCTGCGCTGGCCCGCCGCCGACGTGCTGGCGGTCGACATCAACGACGACGCGCTGCGCCTGACGGGCCTGAACGCGGCGCTGGCGCAGGCGGCCAACGTGCGCCCGCTGCACAGCAACCTGCTGGCCGGCGCCGACGGCCAGTTCGACCTGATCGTCGCCAATCCGCCCTACCTGCTCGACCCGTGCGAACGGGCCTACCGCCACGGCGGCGGCGAGCTGGGGGCCGGCCTGTCGCTCGACATCGTGCGCACGTCGCTGGAGCGGCTGGCGCCCGGTGGACGCTTGCTGCTGTACACCGGTGTGGCGATCGTCGACGGCGTCGATCCGTTTCTGGCACGCATTACGCCGATGTTGCGGGCCGCTGGCGTGCGCTGGGACTACCAGGAAATCGATCCCGACGTGTTCAGCGAGGAACTCGACGAAACGGAATACCGGCGCGCCGAGCGCATCGCGGCGGTGTGGCTGCGGGTGCAACGACCGGGCGCCTGATGGGGTGCAGCGCCCGCGCGCGATTTCAACCGTGCGGTGCAGCAAGGGCAAATGCGCCGCTTGAGGTATATTGGTTGCAGGTTCCCGCGCGGTGCTTGCTGCCGGAATCGCCCTCCAGCAACTTCAAGGCGCGATCATGCCAGACAGCCATCCTCCCCAACCCGCCGGCGACGGCAGCGAGTCGGAAATCCCGTTTCGCACCTTGCTGTACCGCTTCATGTTTTTCGAGTGGATGTTCACCGACATGAGCGCCGCGCGCACCCTGTTCGAGCGCCACGCCGCCTGGCAGCACAACCGGCGCATGTGCCGCTACCTGCCGGTCTACCTGCGCCGCTGGTCGGTGCTGACGGCGTGCGACTTCGGCCTCGGCATGCTGGCCGAACGGGCGCTGCAGGCGAGCCTGGTGTCGGCCTGGTTCTTCACCTGGTCGTGCGTCAGCCTGACCGCGATGGTGGTCATCTCGGTCGCCTGGATCTTCCTGTCGAATTCGCGCCTGTCCTGACTTAGTTAGTTCGCGCCGCTGTACGGGCGCAGTTCTTCGGCCACGCCGTCGACGCCGAAGCGCAGCGCCACCGATACCGCGTGGATGCCGATCGTGCCGAGCGCGTCGCAGATATCGTCGACCTCGGTCTGCAGGTCGGCCGCCAGGTCGAACGGTTTTTGCGCGGTGGCGAAGGCGGCGCCGGCACCCTCGCCGTCGCGGTACAGGTTGACCCGCAACACCATCTCGTCGTCGATATCGGCCGGCGCCACCACCGCGCTGACCTGGGCGGCGTCGAGCTGGTGCGTGTCGAGCGCGTCGTTGATGGCCGACATCATCGCCAGCATCGCCATCTCGGCCATGCCCTGCTCCTTGGCGCCGTAGAACAGGTCCTGGTACAGGAAATTGAGCGACAGGCTGGCCGGATCGGCCGCCAGGCAGCTTTGCAGCAGGCCGGCCGCTTCCAAGGTCCACTGGCGATAGCGCTCCATGCGGGCGGCGAACCACGCGTCGGCCTGCGCCTCGTCTTCCGGCACCGCATAAAACGGATCGTCGGCGCGCTTGCGCACGAAGCCGAGCACGAAGCGCAGCTCGAGCGCGTCGTCGGCCGGCTCGAACGCGCCGCCCTTCCAGCCGCTGATGCTGCCGGCCAGCGCCGGCGTGTCGACCAGCTTCTTCTCGCTCATGGTGGCGGCCACCTCGCGCAGCATGTCGTTGAGCTGGCTGTAGCTGATGCTGTCGATTTCCTGCAGATCGTAGGCGTGGCTGATCAGCACCACGGTGCCGTCGGCGCTTTCCAGGCCGGCCTGCTGAAAGCTGGCGCGCAGCAGTTCGAACGCGGCAGTGTCCTGGAACGTCTGTTCCAGCTTCAGGCCGCCCGTGCTGTGGACAAACACCGGCACCAGGAAGGCGATGATTTCCTCGGCCGGCTTGCCGTCGCGCCGGATCATCATCGTCGCGCCGGCCTCCTCGACCTGCGCGCGCAGGTGCTGCCAGGCGGCGAGGTCGGTATGCTTGGCGCGTTCGATGGCGCCGTACAGCACCTCGTCGTTCTTCTTGCGCAAGGCATTGCGCACGGTGCGCGCCAGCTCGTCCTGCTTGAGGCGCAGCTGAGCGGCGTCGGCGTCGGCGTCGCCGTCCGCTTCGTGCTCGACGATGTCGAGCGCCAGGTCGGCCAGCGCCTGCGCCATCAGGTCGGCGTCATCTTCCGGTGCGGTGGCCGATTTACGGGGGACGGGGCGCTTGTTTTTTGGCATGGGGTCTTCTGGTCAGTGAGGCGATGCCGCCATGGTAACAAATCAGCTGCGGTAGGACGGGTCTTTTCGCTCCAGGCGCCGCAGCAGCGCCGGCCAGGCCAGCATGCCGCCCTGCGCACGGGTCACCTCGCGCGCCTGCTGGCGGGCGCCGGCGATGATCTGATCGGCGATGTGCACCAGCTCGCCGCCGCCGGACTGGGCGCGGATCTGGATGGTGCAGGCCGATTCGAACAGGTACATCTGCAGGAAGGCGTCGGGGATGGTCTTGGCCACGGTCAGCAGGCCGTGGTTGCGCAGCATCAGGAAGCGGTTGGTGCCGAGGTCGGCCACCAGGCGTGGCTTTTCGGCCTCGTTCAATGCCACTCCTTCGTAATCGTGATAGCCGAGGCTGGCGAGGATAAAGATCGACTGCTGCGACAGCGGCAGCACGCCAGCCTTTTGCGCCGACACGGCCACGCCGTTCAGGCTGTGCACGTGCAGCACGCAGGCGGCGTCGTGGCGCGCCGCGTGCACCGCCGAATGGATCGTGAAGCCGGCCGGGTTGACGGGAAACGGCGAATCGTCCAGCTTGTTGCCGTCGGTATCGATGCGCACCAGCGACGAGGCGGTGATTTCGTCGAACATGACGCCGTAGGGATTGATCAGGAACTGCCCCTCGCCCGGCAGGCGCGCGCTGATATGGGTGAAGACCAGGTCGCTCCAGCCGAATTCGGCGACCAGGCGGTAGCAGGCGGCCAGGTCGACGCGCAGTTGCCATTCTTCCGGCGAAACTTGGTGTTGAACGGATGCCACTTGCAGCGCGTTTTCTTGCATTTATTCCTCCTGATATACGGACGTATCAAATGTTCAGTCACATTTTCTTACA
>JARXKM010000147.1:7012-11405 GCA_030272785.1 Pseudomonadota bacterium | reverse complement strand
AGGTCGAAGTGCTGCTTGTAGATCGGCGAGGCGACGACGATGCGCTCGCCGAGGTTGCCTACCAGGCCGCGCGAGAGCACCGAGGCGCCCGAATTGGCGTCGTAGTTACCGATTGCGTAGACGTGCGAGGCGCCGTCGTCGACGTGGAAAACGGCCACCTGTTCGCCGTTGAACAGCGCGCACACGCCGGTGTTGGGGACGATGTCGGCCAGGTTGCAGACGGCGGTCCAGTCATTGATTTGCGGGTCGCGGTGCATAAGGTTCTCCTTGAAGTGTCGGGTCAGGCGCTGCGGGCAACGACGATCGGGATCGTCTTGCGCTGGCGTTCTTCGATCGTGGCCGGACGAATCTGGCCGCGATCGGACATGAACACGACGTTCTGGTCGGCCTGCTCGCTGTTGACGAAGTGGCGGAAGCGCTTGCGGGTTTCCGGATCCTCGATGGCAGCCTTCCATTCGCAGGTGTAGGTGTCGACCACGCGCTGCATGTCCGCTTCCAGTTCGACCGCCAGACCGAGGCTATCGTTCATTACGACGGCCCTCAAATAATCGAGGCCGCCCTCGAGGTTGTCGCGCCAGACGCTGGTACGCTGCAGGCGGTCGGCGGTGCGGGTGTAGAACATCAGGAAACGGTCGATGTAGCGCACCACGGTCGCTTCATCGAGGTCGCTGGCGAGCAGTTCGGCGTGGCGCGGCTTCATGCCGCCGTTGCCGCAGACGTACAGGTTCCAGCCTTTTTCGGTGGCGATCAGGCCGACGTCCTTGCCTTGCGCTTCGGCGCATTCGCGGGTGCAGCCGGAGACGCCGAACTTGATCTTGTGCGGCGTGCGCAGGCCCTTGTAGCGGTTTTCCAGGGCTATACCGAACGCCATGCTGTCGCCGACGCCGTAGCGGCACCAGGTCGAGCCGACGCAGGACTTGACGGTGCGCAGCGACTTGCCGTAGGCGTGGCCGGACTCGAAGCCGGCGGCGATCAGTTCTTCCCAGATCAGCGGCAGCTGGTCGACGCGGGCGCCGAACAGGTCGACCCGGGCGCCGCCGGTGATCTTGGTGTACAGGCCGAACTTCTTGGCGACCTGGCCGACCGCGATCAGGCCGTCGGCGGTCACTTCGCCGCCCGGCATGCGCGGCACCACCGAGTAGGTGCCGTCCTTCTGGATGTTGCCGAGGTAGTAGTCGTTGGTGTCCTGCACGGCGGCGTGCACCGGCGTGAGCACGAAGTCGTTCCAGGTCGAGGCCAGGATGGAGGCGGCGGCCGGCTTGCAGACGTCGCAGCCCATGCCCTTGCCGTGCGCGGCCAGCAGGTCCGGGAAGGTCTTGATCTGGCCGACCCGGATCAGGTGGAACAGCTCCTGGCGCGAGTAGGCGAAGTGCTCGCAAATGTGGTTGTTGACGGCCAGGCCCTGCTTCTTCATTTCGGCCTTCATCACCTGGGTGACCAGCGCGACGCAGCCGCCGCAGCTGGTGCCGGCCGAGGTGCAGCTTTTCAGGTCGCCGATGCTGACCGCGCCGCCGCACACCGCGGCGCAGATGGCGCCTTTCGAGACGTCGTTGCAGGAACAGATCTGGGCCGCGTCGGGCAGGGCGTCGACGCCGAGCGCGGGACGGGCGGCGCCGTCGCCTTGCGGCAGGATCAGGAATTCAGGCGACTCGGGCAGCTCGATCTTGTTGAGCATCATCTGCAGCAGGGTGCCGTATTCGGCGGCGTCGCCGATCAGCACGCCGCCGAGCAGGTACTTGCCGCAGTCGGAGACGACGATCTTCTTGTAGACCTGCTTGCGCTCGTCGGTGAACTGGTAGGAGCGGCTGCCGGCGGCCGAGGCGTGCGGGTCGCCGATGCTGGCGACGTCGACGCCCATCAGTTTGAGCTTGGTGCTCATGTCGGCGCCTGTGAAGGCCGACTGCACGCCGAGCAGGTCGCGCGCGGCGGTGCGGGCCATCTCGTAGCCGGGCGCCACCAGACCGAAGATCTGGCCGCCCCACAGCGCGCATTCGCCGATCGCGTAGACGTCGGGGTCGGAGGTCAGGCAGCTGTTGTCGATGGCGATGCCGCCGCGCGCGCCGATGGTCAGGCCGCACTCGCGCGCCAGCTCGTCGCGCGGGCGGATGCCGGCCGAGAAGACGATCATGTCGGCGTCGAGGTGGCTGCCGTCGGCGAACTGCATGCGGTGGGTGCCGTCTTCGCCGTCGACGATTTCGACGGTGTTTTTCTGGGTGTGGACGGTGACGCCGAGCTGTTCGATTTTCTTGCGCAGCACGCGCGAGCCGCCGTCGTCGACCTGCACGGCCATCAGGCGCGGAGCGAATTCGACGACGTGGGTGTCGAGCTTCATGTCGCGCAGCGCCTTGGCGCACTCGAGGCCGAGCAGGCCGCCGCCGATCACCACGCCGGTTTTCGAGCGCTGGCCGCATTCGAGCATGGCCTCGAGGTCTTCGATGGTGCGGTAGACGAAACAGTCCTTGCGGTCCTTGCCCGGCAGCGGCGGCACGAACGGATACGAGCCGGTGGCGAACACCAGCTTGTCGTAGGCGAGCACTTCGCCGTCGCCGACGGTGACGGTCTTGGCGGCGCGGTCGACCGCGACCGCCCTGGCGTTCAGCTTGAGCAGCACGTTGCCCTTGTCGAAAAAGCCTGGCGCCACCAGCGACAGGTCGTCGGCCGATTTGCCGGCGAAAAATTCGGACAGGTGGACCCGGTCGTAGGCGGGCCGCGGCTCTTCGCACAGCACCGTCACGTCGAGATGGGTGGCGTTTTCGACCGCCAGCGTTTCGAGGAACTTGTGGCCGACCATGCCGTGGCCGATGACGATGATTTTCATGCTGCTGCTCCTTATGCGGCGGCGCCGGCGGTTGCCGCGTCGTCGCTGCTGGTGGTGGTAATGGTGAAGCGGACGGCGATGGCGCACAGCGCCGAGATCACGACCAGGGCCGAGAGGATGCTCAGCGTCTGCTGAATGCTGCCGGTGCCTTTCATCAGGAAGCCGGCCAGCACCGCGCCGACATTGCCGCCGGCGCCGATGATGCCGGCCACGCCGCCGAGCGCCTTGCTGTCGATGAACGGCACCAGCGCGTAGGTGGCGCCGCAGGCCATGTGGGTGAACAGGCCGAAGCACAGCATGGCGATGACGGCGTAGGTGACGGTGCCGGCGTTGGCGAACCACAGCAGGCCGAGGCCTTCGCCGATCATCATCACGAACAGCAGGGTGACGCGGCTGTTCAGGTTGCCGCGGGCGGCGCCCTTGTCGGACAGGTAGCCGCCAAGCGCGCGGGCGAACAGCGCCAGCAGGCCGAAGCTGCCGGCGGCCATGCCGGCGGCGCCCAGCGACAGGCCGAAGTGGTCGACGTAATAGACGGCGGCGATGTTATGGATGAAGATCTCGATGCCGAAGCAGGCGCCGTAGGTGATGAACAACAGCCAGACGCGGTAGTTGGCGGCGGCCGCCTTGAAGCTGTCCCAGCCGCCCTTCTTGCCGCCTTCGATGGCGATGCCGGCGGCGCGCATTTCAGCGTAGTTTCCTTGCGGGCAATCCTGGGTGTAGCGGTAGTAGACGAAGGCCATGACCAGCATCAGCACGCCGGGCACCAGCAGGGCGACGCGCCAGCCGAGGGTCGAGCTGACGCCGAGCATGATGACGGCGGCCATCAGCAGCGGCATCAGCGCCTGGGCGGCGCCGCCGCCGGTGTTGCCCCAGCCGGCGGCGGCGGCGTTGGCGGTACCGACGACGTTCGGCGCGAACATCACCGAGGTGTGGTACTGGGTGATGACGAAGGAGGCGCCGACCGCGCCGATGCCGAGGCGGAAGAACAGGAAGCTTTCGTAGCTTTGGGCGGCGGCGACGCCGAGCACCGGGATGGCGCCGAGCAGCAACAGGCCGGTGTAGGTCTTGCGCGGGCCGAAGCGGTCGCACATCGGGCCGACGATCAGGCGCACGAGGATGGTGATGGCGACGGCGGCGATGTTGATGTTGGCGATCTGCGCGATCGACAGGCCGAATTCGCCCTTGATGACCGGCATCAGCGGCGCGCAGGCGAACCAGGCGAAGAAGCAGACGAAGAACGCCATCCAGGTCAGGTGGAACGCCCGCATCGGCGGCGTCGAGAAGGAGAAGAGCTTGATGCTGGTAGCTTTGCTGGCCATTGTTTATCCCGTTAAAAACAAAAAGGCGCCCGCCCAGGCCCGGTGGAATTACCAGGTTGGGCGGACGCCGTTGTCCGTGCTCGTCCGCCGTTGGACCAGCCCTACTCATTTACGCAATTACGGGGATCGCCATTGATCCGTTACCAAGTGTATGAGCAGGAAGCGTGCCAGAGGCCGGCAGCGCTGCAGGGGGCAGGGCGGCGGGGTGGGCGCATCATCGCGGTGCGTGCATGCCCGAAAATGATGCGCTGCAGCG
>JARXKM010000147.1:0-6912 GCA_030272785.1 Pseudomonadota bacterium | reverse complement strand
GGGAAATAACCGGGTCAGACCCGGTTTTCGGAAATAACCGGGTCAGACCCGGTTTTCGAGGAATCTCAGTCGGAAATAACCGGGTCTGTCCCGGTTTTCTGGGAGGGCGCGTGCGCGGAGGCGACGTTAGCGCGCGGGGTCGCCGAACGAGGCGGCGTAGCCGGCCGGATCGCTGCCGTCCCAGGTCTTGCCGTCGATGAGCACGCAGCTGCGCAGCTCGCTGTCGGGCAGCGGCGTGCCGGTCAGGTCGGCCGCCTCGCGGTACAGCGCGACCTGGTTGATCTGGGCGGCCACCGCCAGGTAGTCCGGCTCGTCGCGCAGCAGGCCCCAGCGGCGCTGCTGGGTCATGAACCACATCGCGTCCGACAGCCACGGGAAGCTGACGTCGCCCTCGGCGTACAGGCGCAGGCGGTCGGGGTCGAGCCAGCGCTTGCCGAGGCCGTCGTGGTAGCGCCCCAGCAGGCGCGGCGCGATCAGCTCCTGGCCGGCGTTGACGTAGGCGGGGCTGGCCAGCACTTCGGCGGCGGCCTCGCGGTGCGCTTCGTCGGCCTCGATCCAGCGCGCCGCGTCGAGCACGGCGGCGACCAGCGCGCGGCAGGTGTTCGGACGAGCGCGCACGAATGCGGCGCCGGCGGCGAGCACCTTGCCCGGATGGTTGCGCCAGATCTGCTGGCTGGTGGCGACGGTGACGCCGCAGCCGTCGAGCACGGCGCGCTCGCCCCACGGCTCGCCGGCGCAAAAGCCGTCGAGGTGGCCGGCGCGCAGGCTGGCCGCCATCTGCGCCGGCGGCACCGTGACCAGCTTGACGTCGCGCTGCGGATCGATGGCGTGCGCGGCGAGCCAGTAATTGAGCAGCAGCGCGTGGTTGCCGCCCGGGAAAGTGTGGGCGAACGTCATGCGCGGCAGGCCGGCGTCGATCAGCGCGCGCAAGGCGTGGCCGTCGAACACGCCGCGGCTGGCGAGCCGGCGCGAGAAGGTGATGGCCTGGCCGTTCTGGCTCAGGCCCATCAGCACGGCCAGGTCCTGGCGGCGCGCGCCGATGCCCAGGTGGGCGCCGGTGACCAGGCCGTACAGCGCGTGGGCGGCATCGAGCGTGCCGTTGCACAGCTTGTCGCGCAGCGACGACCAGGACATCTCGCGGCGCAGGTCGAGCTTGATGCCGTAGCGCTGGTCGAAACCGAGCACCGAGGCCATCACCAGCGCGGCGCAGTCGGTCAGCGGCATGAAGCCGACGCGCACGATGTCCTGCTCCGGCGCGTCCGACCCGGCCACCCACGCGCTTGCATTTGCCTGCCCTGCCATACGACTCCCTGGTAAGTTCATGTGTGTGCCGGCCCCGGATCAGCCGAGCAAATCTTCGACGTCGAGGATGCGCTGGGCGATCTCGGACAGTTTCAGCTTCTTGTTCATGGCCATGCTGCGCAGCTTCTGGTAGGCCTGTTCTTCGCTCAGCTGCTGGTGCGCCATCAGCACGCCCTTGGCGCGCTCGATGATCTTGCGCTCGGCCAGCTTGTGGCGCGTGTCGGCCAGTTCGTCGAGCAGTTTCTGCTCCTGGCGAAAGCGCGCCAGCGCCACCGCCAGCACCGGCTTGACGCGCGCCGCCTGCAGGCCGTCGACGATGTAGGCCGACACGCCGGCCGCCATCGCCGCCTCCATGCTCGCGGTGCTGGCGTCTTCGGTAAACAGCACGATCGGGCGGCGCTCGTCGCGGCTGGCGATGACGATGTGTTCGAGCACGTCGCGGGCGTCCGAATCGGCGTCGATGATGATCAGGTCGGGCTGCAACTGGGCGATGCGCTCGGGCAGGAACATGTCGGCCGGCAGCGAGGCGATCAGGTCGTAGCCCGCTTCGAGCAGGCCGATGCGCAGCGCATTGCTGCGTTGTACCTGAGCGGCGACGGCGGCGTCATCGTCCTCGCCGGGCTGCACGAGGGTGGTGGCGACGACGATGCGCAGCTTGGGCGGGGTGGGTGGGCGCGATCTCATGGGAGTCATGCATGCAAGATCCGTGCCGGCGGGTGCAGAGAGTCGGATGCGGGAGGCGGGTGCAGGGAGTCGGTCAGCCCCGTCGGTCAGCTTGGTTCAGCTTAGTGCAATTTAGTTCAGTTCAACCGAGACCGGCGATGCGGGCGTTGCGTTCGCGCTCGAGCCTGGTGATGTAGCGCTGCACCATCGCCAGGTTGGCGCGCGAGATGTCGGTGAAGTGGCAGCCGAGCCGGCGGTTAGCCTTGTTGTTGAGCAAGGTCAGGTCGACCGAGTTGCGCACTTGCAAAGTGGTGCTGACCAGGCCGATATCGGGCAAGTCGATGCGGCACAGCGGGTAGTTGTTGCCGATCGTATTGCCCAACATGAATTTGTTGTCGAAGATGGCGATGCCGCCGCAGCTGATGTCCGACAGCGGAAACGCCGCCGTGCCGCCGCCCAGATCGTCGGGCATCGGGATCATCACGCGCACCGGGTTGCTGACCGGCGTGGCCATGCGGTAGAACTCGCGCCGCTGCAGCCGGATCAGGGTGGCCGGCACCTCGATCTGCAGCGCCGCGGTGTTCTCGAACGTGACGTCGGTGACGCCGTCGCAGACGAACAGGATGCGGATCTTGTCGAGCGAGGTCTCGAACGAGATGCGCTTGGCGGCGAGGATGCGGCGGTTCTGGTCCGGGTTGATGGAGCGGTCCAGGATCAGCGTGTTGGCGGCCGGATCGATGCCAAGGATGGAAGTGACGCAGACGTCGGCTTCGCCGTGGATCAGCATGCGGATCAGCTGGTTCTTCTCGCTGATGGCGCGCAGCAGGGCGATGATCTCGCGGTGCGAGCCGACTTCGAAATCGTGCCAGTTTTCTAGAGCCAGATCGGTAAGTGCTTGCATCGGTTACAGCCCGGTGTTATGAAGGTTCGAGGAAGTTCGCCGCAGCCGGGGCTGGCGGCGCCGGCGCACCGTTCGCTTGCGCTGATTCAACATGATATAGCCACGCCAGCAGTTCCGCAATCGCCCGATACAGGGCGGGCGGAATCTGCCGGTCGAGGTCGACGTCCATCAGCAGCGCGACCAGTTCCTTCGATTCGTGCACGAACACGCCGGCCTCGTGCGCGCGGCCGATGATCTGCTCGGCCAGCATGCCCTTGCCTTTGGCGACCACCTTGGGCGCGCCGTCGCCCTCCTGGTAGGCGAGCGCGACGGCGCTGTGCTGCTTGCGGTTGGCGTCGTCAGTCATCAAGGGCATCGGCAGCGTGGCTGGCGTCGACGCCATCGGCCACCGTCAGCGAGGCGACCGTGCTGCCGGACGCTTCGAGCGCGCGCTGCAGTTCGGCGGCGCGCGCGCGCAAGGTGCTGCCGACCTGCGGCGAGCCGGCCTGCAGCTGGATGTGCAACTGGTCGCCGGCCAGCACGACGGTGGCGCCGATTTCGCCGAGCAGGGGAAAGCGCAGCCGCAGCGCGCTGCGCCACGGCGGCGGCGGCTCGGCGCCACCGTCCTGGCGCTGGCGCGGCTGGTCCGGGTCGCGGCTGATCTGCCACGCCAGGTCCTGGCCGGGCCAGAGCTGGCCCTGCCAGGCGACGCGCCCCTGTTCCTGGCTGGTCAGCTGCAAATTGATGAACTGGGCGGTGGCCGGGTCGGCGCCGGCGGCGGTCGCGTGCACGGTGGTGGGTGCGCCGGCGCCGGCGTTGCCGGCCGCCGGCGCCGGCTCGGGCGTGCCGACGGCGGCCAGCACGCGTTGCATCTGCGGCTCGCGCTGCAGGTCGGCCAGCGGGCGCTTGCCGGCCGACCATTCGGCGACGTGCGACTCGTAGAACAGGCCGCTTTCGCCGATCGCGTTCTTGAGCACTGCGTTGAGCACCGCGGCCAGCTTGTGCTGGTCGGTGGAGGGCGGCGCCGCCAGCAGCGGCAGCGGCGCCACGATGGCCGTTTGCGGATGGTCGGCGCGGGCCGCGGCGACCAGCACGCTGCTGATCACGCGGGCGGTGTCGCTGAGGGTCGAGCGTGTGGCGGCCGCGTCCGCCTGCGGCAAGGGGGCGGCCGGCGCCGCCTCGGCGGCCAGGCTGCCGCGCACGATGGCGCCGGTGCCCGCCGCGGCGGCCGGTCGGCTCAAGGCGGCGCCCGGGGCATACAGGTCGAGCTCGGCGCCGGCCGGCACGCCCGGATGCGCGGGCAGGTCGACGAAGGCGGCGATGACCGCCGATTGCGGCGCACTGCTGAGCTGGAAAGTGGGACGCGGCGTCAGCGACACCAACGTCAGCGGCACCGGCTCGCCCGTCGGCAGGTTGGCCGGCAGCATCATGCGCACGGCGGTGCCGGCGACCTTGACGAGGGAACTGCCGTCGGTCAGGCGCGTGAGCACGTCGGCCAGCATCGATTTGCCGACCAGGCCGGTGAGGGCGCGCTGGAAATCCTGTTGACGCGCATCGCCGACCGGGTCGACGCCGCGCAGCGGCTCGGTGCGGACGACCGGCGCGACGCCGGCCGGGTCAATGCCGGCCATCAGGCGCCGCCGCGGCCGGCATCATCGACGGTGGGCGCCGGCATGACAGCAGGCGCCGGTTCAGGCGCCGTACGCCGCCGACAGCTTGCGGGTGGCGCCGCTGCTGTTGATCAGGGCGGCGAGCTCGGCGAGCCAGGGGGTGGTGAGGTTGCGGATTTCACGGTCGTGCGCGAGGATCTGGTGCAGGATCGCCACCTTGCGCGCGCGAACAGGGCCGCTCAGCCTGGCGACCGGCTCGTGCTCTTTCAGGCACTCTATCTGGCTGGCGCAGTGCGACTCGAGCACGGCGAGGTTTTCCCAGTCGCGCAGCTGGGCCGCCTGCAGCATCCGGCTGGTGATGTCGGAAACGGTTTCGTAGAGCGAAATGACTTGATCGTCGTTCATCATCAGGCGCTCACGTAGGCAGCGGTGCGGGGCGCCAGGCTGTCGTAGGCGGTGCGCACGGGCGCGGCCTTGGCCGGCGGGGCGGCGCTGTCGCCGATCGCTTCCCAGGCACCCTTCAGGTCGGTCAGCAGGGCCTGCACTTCGTCGAGCATCTCGACCCGGTTGGCCAGGTTGGCGCTGACCAGCCGGGCGCTGATGTACTGGTACAGCGAGTCGAGGCTGACGGCGATGTCGCCGCCGGCGTCCTTGTCGAGACTGGCGCGCAGGCCGTCCTCGATGATGGTGATGGCTTTCGAAATGGCCCGGCCCTTTTTTTCGATCTCGCCCGCTTTCATGTGGCCGGCGGCACCGCGCACCGCGGCGAGGGCGCCGTCGAACAGCATCACGATCAGCTTGTGCGGGCTGGCCGCGACCACTCCCGTTTCGAGGCCGACCTTGGCGTAGGCATTGGCGCCCCTCTGTGACGATCCGAACATGGCGTATCCTTTCAAATTTGCTGCATCGGCCGCACCGCGACCGCACTGCTGATCTGGAGCAATCGCGGGGCCCGCAACGATTGTCGTACATTCATCCGGTGCTTGTCGCACGGCGTGCAATGCGCCGGCGAGAAGCCACCAATATACGTTGTTAACGGTCGTTGTCAGCCGGACTTTAGAGGGTGAAATACCTGTCTGTTCTGGCGACACCGGCCGGGCTCACGCCGGCGTTTACTTGTTGTTCTCCAGCGCCGTCAGCTGCTGGGTCAGGAAGGTGCTGGTAGTTTGCATCTTGCTGATAACCGAATCGAGGGCCGAAAACTGCGCCCGGTAGCGCTTTTCGGTCTGGTTGAGCCGGGTATTCATGTCGTCCTGGCTGACGGCGTTCTTCTTGATGGCGGTGTTGAGCCCGTCGGTGCGGCTGGTGATCAGGCCCTGCGCGCCGAGCATGTCGGTGGTCGCCGCGGTGAGCCGGGTGGCATAGCCGTCGGTGCCGGCAAACAGCGCGGTGACGCCGCTGAAATTGGTGTCGAGCGACGTTTGCAGCTTGGTGGCGTCGGCCGCCAGGGTGCCGTCGCGCTGGAACGTGATGCCGATATCGGACAGGGCCGTCAGGCCGCCGCCCGGTACCGCCGTGTTGAGCGCCCTGCGCAGCGCAGTCACCACGGCGGTGGCGCCGCCCTCGCCGTTGAGCACGGCGCCGGTCTTGGTGGTGGCGTTGTACGCCGTCATCGTCTTGATGGTGCCGGAGAGCTTGTTGTAGGCGTCGACGAAGGCGGTCACCGCGGTCTTGGCGGCGGCCTTGTCGGCGGCGACCGTGACGGTGGTCGGGCTGCCCACATTGTTCTTGAGCAGATTGAGCGTCAGGCCGGTGATGGCGTCGGTGATGGTGTTGGACGACTTGACGATGTCGATGTTGTCGATCTTCAGCTTGGCGTCCTGGCCGGCCTGGTTCTGCACCATCACCGGGGGCGGCCCGGCCGGCGGCGAGGTCGGGTCGTAGGCGAACTCGGCCAGGCCGGCGCCGGCGGTCACCTTGATGCTGTTGGCCAGCCCGGTATCGGTGGCGGTGATCACCAGGTGGTTGGCGCTGCCGTCGTTGACGATGGTGGCGCTGACGCCGGCCTTGGCCGCATTGATGGCGTCGCTCAAGCCCTTGAGCGTGTAATCGGCCGCCGGAATGGTGACGGCGGCATTCGCGCCGACCTGGATCGACATGCTGCCGGTGCCCAGTTGCGCGGTGGCGTCGGCGTGGCCGGCCGAGGACAGCTTGTACTGGCGCGCCAGCTGGCTCACTTCGATGGCGTAGCTGCCCGGTATCGCGGCGCTGGTGGCGCTGGCGCCGACCGTGGTGGCGTCGCCGACGGTGGTGCTGTTGGCGCCCAGGCCGGTGGCGTTGAGCGCGGTGACGGTGGTCTGAAACGTCGAGATGGCGCTTTTGAGGGTGCCGAAGGCGGACAGCTTGGCGTTGAACCCGCTTTGCTTGGTTTGCAGGATGTTGAGCGGGGCACGCTCGGCCGCCATCAACTGGGTAACGATGGTGTTGACGTCGAGGCCGGAGCCGATGCCGGTTGAG
>JARXKM010000146.1 GCA_030272785.1 Pseudomonadota bacterium | reverse complement strand
GCGATGGCGCGCGCCGCGTTGCCCGCCAATGCCGTCAACATGGCGGCGTCGCCCGTCGCTAAGCGCAACACTGTTGAACAACTAACCCCCGGGGTCAGTGCCGGCATCTAGACACGGGCTCAGCAATCACGTTGCTACGGATGTGCCCGTGTACGATTGCCGGCTCTGACCCCGGGGTGGGCGCCGGCGCGCGGGCCGGCGCAGCCGTTCGATCGTTGCCAGCATGGTCAGGTGCAGCACGTCGCGCTGCGCGTGGCTGACGCCGAATCGGTGCGCTTGCGCCGGCAGACTTGCCAGCAAAGTCAGCGCCAGGCTGTGCTGGTCCTGGCCGTAGGCGTCAGCGCGCGGCAGGCGGGCAGGTCGAGCTGGCGCGTGGTGACGGCGTGGCCTACCGCGGCCAGCATCCGGTCGATCCGGCCGCGCCGGACTTTCATGCCGATGCGACCGTCGTGTGCGGTTTTCTCGGCTGCGACGTGCATCCGTTCAATCCGCTGATCGAGGCGCTGCTGCACCTGCTGCACGTGCGCGCCAGCGACGACGACGCGTGGATGGCCAGGTTCACCGCGCAGGCGGTGGCCGAGTCGCAGGCCGACCGGCCCGGCGGCGCGGCGATGCTTGCGCGGATGAGCGAGATGATGTTCGTGCACGCGGTGCGGCGCTACGCCGACGGCCTGCCGAGCGGCAGCGCCGGCTGGCTCACCGGCCTGCGCGACCGCTATGTCGGCCGCACGCTGGCGCTGATGCACGCGCAACCGGCGCACGACTGGAGCATCGACGAACTGGGGCGCCGCGTCGGGCTGTCGCGTTCGGCCCTGCACGAGCGCTTCGTGCAGCTGATCGGCATGGCGCCGATGCAGTACCTGGCGCAGTGGCGCATGCAGGCCGCCGCGCAACTGCTGCTGGAAACGCGCGCCAGCGTGGCTGCCATCGCGCTCGACGTCGGCTACGATTCCGAGGCGGCGTTCGCGCGCGCCTTCAAGCGCCAGGTCGGCACGCCGCCGGCCACCTGGCGGCGCGAGCGCGACGCGGCGGCTTGAACTGTTGACTGTTGACTGGGCGGCACAGGTGTTGTGCCGGCGCGGGCGATTGTGCGGCGCAGTCCGCGACCGCATACTGGACGCTTACATCGCAACCCATCGGGAGCATTATGAAAGTCTTCATCACAGGCGCGGCAGGATACATCGGCGGCTCGGTCGCCGCGGCACTGGCGCGTGCCGGCCACCAGGTCACCGGGCTGGTGCGCGATGCCGCGCAACTGGACGAACTGGCGCGCATCGGCGTGGCCGGCGTCGTCGGCACGCTCGACGACAGCGCCTTGTTGACGGCCCGGGCGCAGGCCGCCGACGCGGTCATCAACGCCGCCAGCGCCGACCATCGCGGCGCCGTCGAAACGTTGATCGCGGCGCTGGCCGGCAGCGGCAAGGTGCTGCTGCACACCAGCGGATCGAGCATCGTCGGCGACGCCTCGGGCGGCGAGGGCAGCGAAGTCGTCTACCGCGAGGACCAGTTGCCGGCGCCGACCGCCGACAAAGCCAAGCGGGTCGCCATCGACCAGTTGGTAATCGACAGCGCGGCGCACGGGGGTGCGTTCGGCGGTGCTGTGCAACACGCTGATCTACGGCCACGGCGCGCTGCCGCGCGACAGCGTGCAGTTGCCACGCTTGCTCAAGCAGGCACGCAAGAGCGGCGTGGTGCGTCACGTCGGCCGCGGCCTGAACATCTGGTCTAACGTGCACATCGACGATGTCGCCGACCTGTACGTGCTGGCGCTGGAAAAGACGCCGGCCGGGATGTTTTACTTCGTCGAAGCGGGTGAAGCGTCGTTTCGCGCCATGAGCGAGGCGATCGCCAAGGCGCTCGGACTGGGCGCGCCGCAGGACTGGCCGCTCGAGGCGGCGATCGCCGAGTGGGGCTACGAAATGGCGTCGTACGGCCTCGGTTCGAACAGCCGGGTGCGCGGTACCCGGGCGCGCACGCCGCTCGGCTGGCAGCCGCATCGTCCGGCGGTACTCGACTGGATCGCCCGCGACATGCTGGCGGCCGCGCGCTAACCGGCGGGCGAGCGCGCTGTCGGCGATAATGGCGGCTTACCGACAGCCGCCACCTTGCCCATGCATTTCACCCTCAGCGACATCCGCCAGAATTTCGACAGCGGCACCTTCGGGCGCGGCCAGGGCTACGCGCGCAGCGGCAAGGTGCGCAAGCTGAAGCTGGCGGACGGCGGCGCGCAGATCGATAGCACGGTGAGCGGCAGCGGCAGCGAGCTATATCGCCAGTCGATCAAGGTCACGCAACGCAGCGGCGTGGTGCGGCTGAAGGGCGCGTGCAGCTGCCCGATGCAGTCGAACTGCAAACACGTGGTCGCCGTGCTGCTGCGCTGCCTGGAGCAGCAGCACGGCGAGCAGCCAGGCGTACCTGCGCAACCGGCTGAGCCGGGGTTGCCGTTCGCCTTGTCGGCCTGGATGGCGCAGGCGCAGGAAGCGCTGCAGGCAGCCCGCGCGCCCAGCGTCAAGGCGAGCAAGGCGGCCCAGCAACTGATGTATGTGCTGATTCCCGACCGCGTGACGGGCCGCACCAATGTCCACCTGTGCAAGGCGCGCGTGCGGGCCAATGGCGCTGTCGTCTCCGCCACGTTGATCCCGAGTACTTACAGCCTATACAGCGATCCCCCGGCATATGTTGGGTCCGCCGATCTGTTCGCGATGCGACTCTATGATGCCATGTCGTCGCGCCGCGGCTACGGCGAGGCCACCGAACCGCAGGACGACGTCGGTGCCCATTTCCTGCGCACGGTGCTCGGCGCGGGTCGGCTTGGCTGGGCAGAAGCCATCGCCGACCTGAAGACCGGCACGATCGATCCGATCAAGGCCGGTCCGCGGCGCGCCGGCATGCTGGCCTGGCGCGCCGGCGGCGAGGGTGCACGAAGCTTGCGGCTGGCCTGGCAGTTTGCCGATGGCGATGCGATCGATTGCGTGCTGCCGCTCGAGCCGCCGATGTATGTCGAGCAGGGCCTGCTTGGCGAACTGATTCTGGGTGACGCGCTGCACGCCATGCCGCTCAAACAGCTGCGGTCCCTGGTAGCGCTGGCACCTGCGGTCGCGGTGCGCGATGTACCGGCGCTGGCGCGGCAATTGACGGCGCGTGGCTTGGGCCAGTTGCTGCCGGCGCCGCAGGCATCGGCCCACGCAAGCCGCACCGATATCGCGCCCCGGCCGTTCCTGCTGATGGGAAGCCGGCCGCGCGAAGTCGGCGGCAATGGCCCGCCGCATTGGCAGGACTACGCGACGCTGGCGTTCGACTACGACGGCGAGCGCGTCCCGGCCGGCGCTACCCAGCAGATTGTCCGCCATACCGCGGCAGGTACGGAGGTGATCGTGCGCGATGCGGCGCTGGAGGTCGCCGCCGAAACCGCGCTGGCCGCGTTGGGCTTTCGCGCGCCGGCCGCTGCAGATGCGGCGCCCGGCGCGCTTGAACTGGCGCGCATCACCGACTGGGTCCAGTTCGTGCGGCACGAACTGCCGCAGCTGCAGGAGCGCGGCTGGCTGACCGAGCAAGGCGCCGATTTCCGCTTCGACCTGGCCGAGGTGGACGACTGGTACGCCGACGTCAAGGAAGGCGGCGAGGCCGGCAGCGCCTGGTTCGACCTGGAGCTCGGCATCGTCGTCAACGGCGCCCGCGTGGCGCTGTTGCCGGTGCTGCTGCAGCTGATCCGCAGCGCGCCGCAGGACTTCGACGCCGCCGCGCTCGAGCGCCATCTCGACAGCGACCAGTTGATCGCGCGCCTGCCCGACGGGGTCAACGTGGCGCTGCCGTGGAGCCGCGTCAAGCCGATCCTGGCCACCCTGGGCGAGCTGTATTTCAACGACCGCGTCGGCGCCAGCCTGCGCCTGCCGGCGCTCGACGCCGCCCGGCTGGCGGCGCTGGAGGCGAGCGCGCAGCTGCGCTGGATGGGCGGCGAGCGGCTGCGCGACACCGGCCGCAAGCTGCTCAGCTTTGACGGCATCGCGCCGGTGGCGGCGCCGGCCGGCCTGCAGGCCAGCCTGCGTCCCTACCAGAACGACGGGCTGGCCTGGATGCAGTTCCTGCGCGCGTACCAGCTGGCCGGCATCCTGGCCGACGATATGGGCCTGGGCAAGACCATCCAGACCCTGGCGCACATCCTGGTCGAAAAGGAGGCCGGGCGCCTGAGCGCGCCGGCGCTGGTGGTGGCGCCGACCAGCCTGATGGGCAACTGGCAAACCGAAGCGGCCCGCTTCGCGCCCGGCCTGCGCGTGCTGCTGCTGCATGGCGCGGGGCGGCAGGCGCGCTTCGACCAGATCGGCCGGCACGACCTGGTGTTGACCACCTACGCGCTGCTGGCGCGCGACGAGGCGGCGCTGTGCGCCCAGCGCTTCCACCTGCTGATCCTCGACGAATCGCAGTACATCAAGAACAGCCGTTCGAAGGCGGCGCAGACGGCGGCGCTGCTGCCGGCAACCCATCGCCTGTGCCTGACCGGCACGCCGCTGCAGAACCACCTGGGCGAACTGTGGGCGCAATTCCATTTCTTGATGCCGGGCCTGCTCGGCGACGAAAAACGCTTCAACGCCGACTTCCGCAAGCCGATCGAAAAGCTCGGCGACGCCGCGCGCAACGGCTTCCTGGTGCGGCGCATCAAGCCGTTCCTGCTGCGCCGTACCAAGGACGCGGTGGCCAAGGAGCTGCCGGCCAAGACCGAGATGGTGCGCGAGGTCGAGCTGAGCGGCGCCCAGCGCGACCTGTACGAAACGGTGCGCCTGGCGATGGACCGCAAGGTGCGCGAGGCGATCGCCAGCAAGGGCGTGGCGCGCAGCCAGATCATCATCCTCGACGCGCTGCTCAAGCTGCGCCAGGTGTGCTGCGACCCGCGCCTGGTGAAGGGCCACGCCGGCCGCGGCGCCGCCTCGGCCAAGCTTGACGAGCTGATGGAGATGGTCATCGAACTGCTGGCCGAGGGCCGCAAGATTCTGGTGTTTTCACAGTTCACCAGCATGCTCGCGCTGATCGAGGCAGAGCTCGACGCGCGCCGCATCGCGTATGCGCTGCTGACCGGCGACACCAAGGACCGCGCCGGCCAGGTCGCCGCGTTCCAGCACGGCGCGGTGCCGATTTTCCTGATCAGCCTGAAAGCGGGCGGGGTCGGCCTGAACCTGACCGCGGCCGACACCGTGATCCATTACGATCCGTGGTGGAACCCGGCGGCCGAGAACCAGGCCACCGACCGCGCCTGGCGCATCGGCCAGGACAAGCCGGTGTTCGTCTACAAGCTGATCGCCAAGGGCACGCTGGAACAGAAGATCCAGCAGCTGCAGCACAAGAAAGCGGCGCTGGCCGACGCCGTGCTGGCCGGTGGCGCGGCCGACGACCTGGCGCTGACCGCGGCCGACTTGCAGGCGATCCTGGCGCCGTTGTAGGCAGCAAAACGCCACCCGCAGGTGGCGTCTGGGCGGCACGCGCAGCCTGCCTCAGTTCTGTACCTTGTAGCCTTTCAGGATGTCCTGGAAGTAGGGCTTGGCCTTTTCCGCATCGAGCAGTCCCTTGAACGCGGTCAAATCCGGCGAGAGCTGCTTGTGCGCCGCCGTCACCAGCCACCAGCTGATGCCGCCCACTTCATAGCGGTTGACGCGCGATTCGGCGATCTTGCCGATGGTGACGAGGTTGGTGGTGCCGATCAGATTGCTCAGGCACATGCCGTCGGCGCGGCCCGCTTCCACCATCGACACCGCCTGTTTCCAGTCGGCCGTTTCGGCGACCTTGTCCTCGGCGCCCTTTTTCTTCATGTAGGCCGAGAAGGGGCTGCCGCGCCGCACGATCACCTTGCTCAGTTTGGCGATGTCGGCGTCGGACGACATCTTCTTGCCGTCCAGCGTGAACAGGTTGACCTTGTCCGAATACACCTGGTGGTACCAGGCCGAGCCGGCTTCGGAGAATTCGTTGCGGCCGGTCGCCGCGAAGATCGCGTTCGGGTTCTTGTCGAGCGCATCGATGGCGCGCGCCCACGGCACTTCCGACAGTTTCAGGGTGTAGCCACCGGCCTTGGCGGCATTCTTGAGCAGCACCCCGGCCATGCAGTCGAGTTCGCCGTTCTTCTGGCAGATCAGCGGCGGGTTGTCGGTCCAGAAGACCTCGATCTCCTTGGCCTGCAGCGAACCTTGCACCAGCAACAGTGCGCCAAGCAGAGTAAACAGATTTCTCTTCATGCTGATCTCCTGAGAGTAAATGAGTGAATGGACAAGGTGGTCATGCGCAAGTGGGAATGGCGAGCGGCGCCGGATGGACGCGCGGCCGGAACGGCTGCGGCGGCTCGGGCGCCACCGCCGGCTCCTGCTGCGCGGCGCTGATCTTGAAGACGCTGATGGTCCTGGCCAATTGCTGCGCCTGGTCCTGCAGGGACGCCGCGGCGCCGGCGGCCTGTTCCACCAGCGAGGCGTTCTGCTGGGTCGATTGGTCCATCTGCACGATCGTCTGGTCGACCTGCGCGATGCCGACCGTCTGCTCCTCGCTGGCCTGCGAAATCGCGCCCATGATGCCCGACACCGTCTGCACGCTCAGCACCACTTCGCCGATCGTGTTGCCCGCCTCGTTGACCAGCACGCTGCCGATGCTGACCTTTTGCACCGCGTCGCCGATCAGCGCCTTGATCTCGCGCGCCGCCGCCGCCGAGCGTTGCGCCAGGTTGCGCACTTCGGTGGCGACGACGGCGAAGCCGCGGCCCTGCTCGCCGGCGCGCGCCGCCTCGACGGCGGCGTTCAGCGCCAGGATGTTGGTCTGGAACGCGATGCCGTCGATGACGCTGATGATGTCGCTGATCTTGCGCGCCGACGCATCGATCTCGCCCATCGTCGCCACCACCTGCGACACCACCGCGCCGCCTTTTTCGGCCACCTGCGCCGCCGCCGCCGCCGACTGCTTGGCGTTGCGTGCGTTCTCGGCATTCTGGCGCACCGTGGCGGTCAGCTGCTCCATCGCCGAGGCGGTCTCTTCGAGCGAGGCGGCCTGCTCCTCGGTGCGGCCGGACAGGTCGAGGTTGCCGGTGGCGATCTCGACGGCGGCCTCGGCGATATTGTCGATACTGGTGCGCACCTTCGCCATGATGTTTTCCAGCCGCGCCAGGAAGGTGTTGAAGTCGTGCGCGATGGCGTCGAACTCGCTGGCGTCGCCCGGCGGCAGGCGCTTGGTCAGGTCGGCGTCGCCGGTGGCGATATTCAGCACCGCCTGGCCGATGTCGTGCAACGGCCGCAACACCACCATGCGCAAGGCGGCCGACAGGGCGGCGATGATGATCACCTCGAGCACGAAGATCTCCACTACCAGCCAGATCAGGTCGGCGCGCAGGGCCGCGTGGACTTCATCGAACGAGATATAGACGGTCACTTCGCCGACCGGATTGGTCTTGCCGTTTTCGACGAACGAGAGCGTCTTGCTGACCTGGCGGTCGAACGTTTTCGGCAGCGCGCTGGCGGCGGCGAGCTGGCCGTCGGCGCCGCGCAGCGCACCGGCGGTCAGCTTGCTGTCGTTGCTGACGACGATGCCGACCAGGAACGAGGCCGACATCTCGGCGCGGATCACCTGGTCGACCTGTGCCTTGTCGAAGCTCCACAGGGGATTGGGCAGGCTGGTCGCCAGGCGGCCCAAGGTGAGCGCGGTTTGTTGCTCGATCGACGCCTCGCGTTCGCCCTTCGCCTTGAAATAATGGACCGCGCCCGAGATCATCAACAGTGTCGCCACGATCACGACAAACAGGGCATTTAACTTGAAGCTGATGCTCTTCTTATTCATCGTGTTTACCTCGATGGCAGTGGAGAATAGCTGGAAGCGTAATCCAAAAAAGCGCCGAAAAGCAGTTGCCGAGCAGACAGCTTGCGCTGGCGCAATCTCGTCTGTGGACGGCGCGACACGCGCCGAAATTGGCCGCGATGGGTGATGTTGGCTGGCGTAATCACCTGTGAGTTGCGCGCCATTTTTGCTATGCTTGCATCTTTCCCCTCGCCGGCGCAGCGGACCGTGTCGATCGATCACTATTTATGGAGCAGTGCATATGGCCTCTTTGCAAGAGCAGTTTTTGAAAGCCGGCCTGGTCGACAAGAACAAAGCCAAACTGGCCAATCAGGACAAGAGCAAGCAGAAGAAGGTCGAGCGGCGCACCGGCACCCAGAGTGTCGATGAAGTACGCTTGGCCGCGCTCGAGACGCAGCGCAAGAACGCCGAGCGGGCGCGCGAACTGAACGCCCAGCGCGATGCGGCCGCCACCCAGAAGGCGATCGTGGCGCAAATTGCCCAGCTGGTGCAGAAGAACCGCCAGAGCAAGGGGCACGGCGACATCGCCTACAACTTCACGCACCACAAGAAGATCGAGCGGATGTACGTCTCGGCCGCGGTGCAGGGGCACCTGATGGCGGGCCGCCTGGTGATCGTCTGCCTGGCCGGCGCCACCGAGCTGGTGCCGCGCGTCATCGCCGACAAGATCGCCGAGCGCGATGCCACGCTGGTGGTGCGGGTCAACAAGGCCAGCACCGAAGTCGACGCGGACGATCCGTATGCCGCCTTCCAGATCCCGGACGATCTGATGTGGTAGCGCTGGCGACGAGCGTGTCGTCGCCAGATTGAATGCAAGGTGACGTTGCATTACACTTGAGACATCAGACGACGAGGCGGATCATGGCTATATTGACGGTTACCGCACGTGGGCGGGTGACGCTGAGCAAAGAGGTTCGGCAACACTTGGGCATTAAGCCCGGCGACAAAATCGAACTGGACCTGCTGCCAGATGCAAGGGGCATACTCAAGGCCGCCCAGCCAAACGGAACGATAGTCCGCTTCGTCGGGCTGCTCGCAGGTCGGACCAAGAAAATCGCCACCTTGGAAGAAATGCACGAGGCTTCTGTCCAAGCTTGGGCCGGCAAAGCATGAGAGTGACAGTCGATACGAACGTGCTCGTGCGCGCTGTCGTGCATGACGATCCGGCGCAGGCGCAGCTTGCCACCAAAGTCTTGATGGATGCGAAGTTGATTGCGGTCGCTTTGCCATGAATTTGTATGGGTATTGCGCAAGGTCTATGCCTTCCAGCCTGCCGACGCGGCGCTGGCGATTCGCGCATTGCTTGCTGCCGCAAACGTGGAAATGAACCGACCCGCCGTTGAGGCGGGATTGATGGTACCTGAAGCTGGCGGCGATTTCGCCGATGGTGCCATTGCTTATGAGGGAAGTTGGCTTGGAGGGGAGACCTTTGTTTCCTTCGACAAGCAGGCGGTTGCGCTGCTCGCTGCGCAAGGACAATCCGCGCGTCAGTTATGAGAGGTGAGCAAGACCTGAGCAAAGAATGCCCCAGGCCTCGCCGGCGTTGTGAACATCGGCTTCCTATTTGCCAGCGACTTCATCATCGTGTCGGCCTTGCCATGCTCGTCGGTGTCGAACACGCCGTGGCGCCGCGCACCTGTCCCTGTTCCTGGTCTAGGGCTGGCGCAGCGGCAGCTGCGCTGCCTGGGTGAGCCAGCGGGCCACCGTGTTCAGCTCTTCCTGAGAAAATCCGTCAGTCAGCTGTGCGTTCAGTTGCGACAGCACCGCGCGCGCCTGCGCGCTGGCCTGTGCGCCCGCGGGCGTCAGGCACAAGCGCGTCATGCGGCCATCGTCGGCGTCGGCCACACGGTCGATCAGCTCGGCCGCCTGCATGCGCTTGGACAAATTGGTGACCGCCGCCGGCGCGACGTCGAGTTGCTCGGCGATCTCGCCGATGCTGGCCGCGTCGCGCGATGTCAGCAGGAACAGCAGGCCCACCTGCGCGGCACTGACGCCGTCCCACGCATCCGGGTGTCCCTCGATCCAGCGTTGCGTCGCGCGTTGGGCGCGATTGAGCAAAAAAACCAGCCGCGGCGGCTTAAATACTGGCATGACAATGCGCCTCGCTGGTGGCGCCCGCCGGCAAGGTGGACCGACGATCCGCCGCGCTGTGGGACAGCAGCCACATGCCCACTTCGCGCCAGAGTACGGTTTCGCAGCGCTTGCGGAAAAACCCCATGTGGCCGAGCGCAGGCACGCCGGCGGCGCGCGCATTGTACTGCCGCCGCTCGATCGACGCCTGCGTCAGGCCGGCAGTGAACAGGTCGATGGCCGCCGGGTTGGCCCAGGGATCGTCGTCGAAACCGAGCACCAGCAGCGGGATCCGCACGCGGGCCATGCGCCGCGCCGCATCCAGCGCAGGATCGTCGAAGAAATAGCGCGGCAGGCTGGTCCAGCGGCTCCATTGCATCATCACGTCGCTCGGCAGGTCCTCGCCCAGTCCGAGCCGGCGCCCCGGCATGTAGCCCATGATGCTGCACAGCAGCGGCGCGAGCACCCGCAGCACCATCCGCACGCGGCTGCGTTCGGCCCACCCGCGTATGGTACGGGTCGCGCCGGCGTGCGAGGCGACCAGCACCGCCGCGCGCAAATGGCGGCTGTCGGCGCAGAGACCGATCGCATGTCCGCCGACGCTGTGCCCGACGGCGAGCAGCGGCGCATCGGGCAGCTCCGTCGCAGCCCAGCGCGTCATCGCGCCGACATCGTCATCGATCCAGTCCGACATCGACACGCGCAAGCCGCGCAAGCTGGCGGGACGGGAACGGCCGGTGCCGCGATAGTCGTAGGTGGCCACGCTGAAGCCCAATCCGTGCAGGAAGCGCGCGAAGCTGTCGTAGTAGCCCTGGGTGACCCCGGTCGCGGGGTGGATCAGTACCATCGCCTTGGGCTCGCTTGCCGGCCAATACGAGGTCGCGACCGCGCCCTTGCCGGCGATCGGCACGCTGAATAATCTCGGTTCCATCCTGTCTCCATATCGTTAACACGTTAACGACAATACCACCAATCTGCCGCGGCAGGCAAATGCTTGCGGATGGACTGGCCGGCGGATGGCTTAGCGCGGCTTGGCCTGCGTGGTGGGCAGTGGATGGTCCTTGTCTTCGGCGCTCCACGTTTCCGCCAATATGGAATAGCGTTTGCCGTCAAACAAGAGGATCAGGTTGTTGATGCCGCGCCCGGTCACCGGGCCTTGCGGAGTGGCGCGCGATTCGTAGGTGCTCCACACCTGGATCGATGGACCGAACTGGCGCACGCTGCGCTCTGTTTCCACTTCGTAAAAGCCTTGCTCCAATGCGCTGGCCGAGTGGCGGTGGTATTCCTCGATCGTCATGCTGGTGACGCGCGCATGGCCTTCGGTATCGCGGCCTGGATAGTAGACCCGCGCATCCGGATGATGCAGCGACTTGTCGCGCGCGACGTCGCGCGCCATCTTGGCTGGGCCTGAGACGACATCGTAATAGGCCAGCATCAAGCCGTTGATGGAGCTGACATCGGCACTGCGTGGATACGGCGCATCCGCGGCGAAGACGCAGGTGGTGAACAGCGATGCGAGCGCCAGCAGGACGCCGGCGCGCGGGAGTTTTTTGAACATGTTTGGTAGCGGAAAGTAGTCGGGCAGGAAGCGCAGAATAGCATTTTTTGCTAGAAAAAAATGCTATTTCCCGCGCCTTTGCCGTGACCGCTTCCCGCCACGTGCGCCGATCAGAGGCGTTCGAAAATCACCGCAATGCCCTGGCCGCCGCCGATG
>JARXKM010000145.1 GCA_030272785.1 Pseudomonadota bacterium | reverse complement strand
TGCGCGGCCGCCTCGAACAGCTTGGCCGTCTTCGAGCGGATCACGTTCAGGTAGGACGCCTGGCTGACATCCGGATCATGCATGTTCAGCAGTTGCAGCACTTCGCCTTCGGCGATCACGTTGGTGGCGTCCGACAGGATCTGCATCACCCGCATGTTGTTCAGCCCGACCATCATCTGGAACGCGCGCGAATAGAGGAAGTCGCCCACCAGCACCGAGGCGGCGTTGCCGAACAACGCGTTGGCGGTCTGACGTCCGCGCCGCATCGACGACTCGTCGACGACGTCGTCGTGCAGCAAGGTGGCGGTGTGGATGAATTCGACCACCGCGGCCAGTTCGTGGTGCGCCGTGCCCTGGTAACCGTAGGCGTTGGCCACCAACAGTACCAGCGTGGGACGGATCCGCTTGCCGCCGGCGCTGATGATGTATTCCGCAATCTGGTTGACCAGGCTCACGTCCGAATGCAGACGCTGGCGGATCACCAGATTGACCGCCTCGACGTCGGCGCTGATCGAGTGGGCGATGTTGTTCGTTTGGGCGTGTAAGATAGCGGCTGACAAGGCTGACCTGCGAGTGGCGTTAAGTGCGTGGATTATACGACAAGCCCGGCACATCGGCCCGACTGATAGCAGGGCCGCCCGGACGCCGCGCGCCGCGCCGCGGCGTTGTCGTTGTGCACATACCACGAACCTGCTGGCTTGTGCATCGTTTTGACGAAAAATTTCAATCCATGTATAATCACAGGTTCCCCCGGCTCCGCACAGGCTCGACGTGATGTCGCCGGGAGAGATTCTTTTAACATTTGATGAGGTTTCCTATCATGTACGCGGTCATAAAAACCGGTGGCAAACAATACAAAGTTGTCGCTGGCGAAAAACTTAAAGTAGAACAGATACCGGCAGACATTGGTTCCGAACTCACCATCGATCAAGTTCTCGCAGTAGGCGCGGGCGACACCATTAAGTTTGGTGCGCCATTGGTCGAAGGTGCAACGGTGCTGGTTACTGTTGTGGCACACGGTCGTCACGATAAAGTGAAGATTTTCAAGATGCGTCGTCGTAAGCACTACCAGAAGCACCAAGGCCATCGTCAGAATTTCACCGAAATCCAAATCGTTTCGATCAACGGCTAATCACCGTTGCCAGGCGCAGTCAGCCCGGATCACCAGCTATCAAGGAGCACTAAATGGCACACAAAAAAGGCGGCGGCACAACGCGTAACGGCCGCGATTCAGAATCAAAGCGCTTAGGCGTGAAGGTCTACGGCGGCCAGGCGATCAACGCCGGCGGCATCATCATCCGTCAGCGCGGCACCCCGGTGCGCGCTGGTGAAAACGTCGGCCTGGGCAAGGATCACACCTTGTTCGCGCTGGTCGACGGCAAGGTGAAATTCGTTGTCAAGGGCGCCGGTTCGAAGCAATTCGTCACCGTCATCCCTAACGAAGTGGCCGCAGCAGCAGTCGCAGCCTAAGCACGACGGTACTACGCGCTGCTCGCAGCGCACCCTTTGTGAGGCGCAAGCCTTCAATCGAAAGGCTCTGCCAACGGTAGGGCCTTTTTAGTTTTATGGCGGTACAAAATATGAAGTTTATCGACGAAGCAAAAATCGAAGTCATCGCCGGCGACGGCGGCAATGGCTGCGCCTCGTTCTGCCGTGAGAAGTTCCGCCCCTTCGGCGGACCGGACGGCGGCGATGGCGGCAAGGGTGGCTCGATCTGGGCAGTGGCGGACCGCAACATCAACACCCTGGTCGATTTCCGCTACTCCAAGATGCACAAGGCGCGCGACGGCGAACCGGGCCGCGGCGCCGACTGCTACGGCAAGGGCGCGGACGACATCCACATGCGCATGCCGGTCGGCACCCTGATCGTCGATAACAACAGCGGCGAGATCATCGCCGACCTGACCGAGCACGGCCAGGTCGAACTGCTCGCCAAGGGCGGCGAAGGCGGCTGGGGCAACATCCACTTCAAGTCGTCGACCAACCGCGCGCCACGCCAGAAAGGCGAGGGCAAGGAAGGCGAACGGCGCGAACTGCGGCTCGAGCTGAAGGTGCTGGCCGACGTCGGCCTGCTGGGCATGCCGAACGCCGGCAAGTCGACCTTCATCACCGCCGTGTCGAACGCCAAGCCGAAGATCGCCGACTACCCGTTTACCACCTTGCACCCGAACCTGGGCGTGGTGCGCGTGTCGCACGAGAAGAGCTTCGTCATCGCCGACATTCCCGGCCTGATCGAAGGCGCCTCCGAAGGCGCGGGCCTGGGCCACCAGTTCCTGCGCCACCTGCAGCGTACCGGCCTGCTGCTGCACATCGTCGACATGGCGCCGTTCGAGACCAACGTCGATCCGGTCAAGGAAGCGAAGGCGCTGGTCAAGGAACTGGAAAAGTACGACGAGTCGCTGGTCAACAAGCCGCGCTGGATGGTGCTCAACAAGCTCGACGTGGTGCCGGAAGAGGACCGCAAGAAAGTGGTCAAGGATTTCGTCAAGCGCATGGCCTGGAAAGGCCCGGTGTTCGAGATATCGGCGCTCAATCACGCCGGTTGCCCTGAGCTGGTCAACGCCATCTACAAGCACCTCGAAGCGAAGAAGAACAGCGAGCACCGGGCCGAAGAAACCCAGATCACCGAAGAGGCGCGCGGTATCGCGTCGATCGATCCGGACGATCCGCGTTTCAAGATCCTCGAAGACTAGTACCCCATGACGCGCGCCTCGTTGCGCAGCCAGTTGCTGCTGCTGGTCGCGCTGGTGTGTTCGCTGGCCGCGCTGGAGGCCATGCTGGACCCGGACCGGGTGGCGCAGGGCATGGGCGAGTTTCCCGTTGGCGTAAACGGCTACAGCCAGTTTTACGCCATCTATGTCGGCGTCCGTCTCGCTACCGCGGGACTGGCCCTGCTGGCGGCAAGGCAAGGCGATCAGCCCATCCTCGGCGACCTCACTGCATTGTTCGTCCTGGCGCAGCCGGCCGGCCGCCTCGTCGCGGCCTGCGCGATCGGCCTGCCCCAGGGATTTTTATTAGTCGTCTGCGGGATCGAACTGGCCGGCGGCATCGCGCTGCTGGCGCTGCGCCCGCGCTGAGATAAGAAGCGCTTCCGATGAAATCCGTCATACAACACGCAAGCCGCATCATCATCAAGGTCGGCTCCTCGCTGGTCACCAACGACGGCCGCGGGCTCGACCACGCCGCCATCGCCCGCTGGGCCCTGCAGATCGCCGCCTTGCGCGCGCTCGGCAAGGACGTCGTGCTGGTCAGCTCCGGCGCGATCGCCGAGGGCATGCTGCGGCTCGGCTTCGACAAGCGCCCCACCGACATCCACGAACTGCAGGCCTGCGCCGCGGTCGGCCAGATGGGCCTGGCGCAAATCTACGAGACGAGCTTTCGCGCGCATGGCCTGGGCACCGCGCAGGTGCTGCTCACGCACGCCGACCTGGCCGACCGCGAACGCTACCTGAACGCCCGCTCGACCCTGACCACCTTGCTGCGCTTCGGCGTGGTCCCGATCATCAACGAGAACGACACCGTGGTCACCGACGAGATCAAGTTCGGCGACAACGACACCCTCGGCGCGCTGGTGGCGAACCTGATCGAGGCCGATGCGCTGGTGATCCTGACCGACCAGCACGGCCTGTTTTCGGCCGATCCGCGCAAGGATCCGAACGCCACCCTGATCGCCGAAGGCCAGGCCGGCGACCCGGCGCTCGAGGCGATGGCCGGCGGCGCCGGCAGCAGCATCGGCAGCGGCGGCATGCTGACCAAGATCCTGGCGGCCAAGCGCGCCGCCCGTTCGGGCGCCCACACCATCATCGCCTGGGGCCGCGACAGCGACGTGCTGACCCGGCTGGCCAACGGCGAGGCGATCGGCACCCAGCTGCGCGCCCGGACCGGCCGCATGACCGCCCGCAAGCAGTGGATGACCGACCATCTGCACACCGCCGGCAAGGTGGTGCTCGACGCCGGCGCGGTGCAAAAGCTCACGCGCGAAGGCAAGTCGCTGTTGCCGATCGGGGTCACTGCGGTGAGCGGCGAATTCGGCCGCGGCGCGGTCATCACCTGCGTCGGCGAAGACGGCGTGGCGGTGGCGCGCGGCCTGTCGAACTACACCAGCGGCGAGGCGCGCCGCATCATGCGCAAGCCGTCATCGGAGATCGAGAGGGTACTCGGCTTTCTCGAAGGCCCCGAGCTGATCCACCGCGACAACCTGGTGCTGCTGTAAGCGTTGCCGTCGCCGGCGCGCCTGCCCGTCTCAGCCCCTCACGCGCCGGGCGGCGCCGGCGTCTTCTGCTTGTACTCGCACAGGTCGGCGATCAGGCAGTTCCAGCACAGCGGCTTGCGCGCGATGCAGGTGTAGCGGCCATGCAGGATCAGCCAGTGATGGGCATCGTGCAGGAACTCCTTGGGCACGAACTTGAGCAGCTTCTGCTCGACCACTTCGACCGTTTTGCCCGGCGCGATCCCGGTGCGGTTGGCGACCCGGAAGATGTGCGTGTCGACCGCGATGGTGGGGTCGCCGAACGCGGTATTGAGCACCACGTTGGCGGTCTTGCGCCCCACGCCGGGCAGCGACTCGAGCGCCTCGCGCGCATGCGGCACCTCGCCGCCGTACTGGTCGACCAGGATCTGGCTGGTGGCGATGACGTTCTTCGCCTTGGTGTTGTACAGCCCGATGGTGGCGATATAAGTCTTCAGTTCGTCCACGCCGAGCGCCAGCATCTGCGCCGGCGTGTTGGCGACCGGGTACAGCTTGCGGGTGGCCTTGTTGACGCCGACGTCGGTCGACTGGGCCGACAGCAGCACGGCGATCAGCAGCTCGAACGGCGTGGTGTACGCCAGCTCGGTGGTCGGATGCGGATTGGCGGCGCGCAAGCGGGTAAATATGTCGAGGCGTTTGGCGGCATTCATTCGGTCAGTCTTTATCGGCCGGCGGCGTGGCCGCCTTCAGGCGCGCCCGTTCCATGGCGGCGGCGATGATGGCGCGCTTGCGCTCCTTCTCGGCCAGTTCGGCCGGCGTGTTGCCGGTTTCCGCCGTCACTTCGCGCAGCTTGGCGACCGCCTTGGCGGCCAGCCGCGCGTCGTTC
Source organism: Pseudomonadota bacterium (assembly GCA_030272785.1). GTDB lineage: Bacteria > Pseudomonadota > Gammaproteobacteria > Burkholderiales > Burkholderiaceae_D > JAFCUW01. Next base: position 6,532 of record JARXKM010000145.1, on the reverse strand, counting down.
TCGGCGCGCTCGCGGCGCAGCCGCTCGCTGCGCAAATCGTGGCGCGCGCGCGCGGCATCGGCCTCGCGCTGCGGCCAGGCGTCCCAGCCGCTCAGTTCGCCGGTGACCGGGTACATGACGATGCAATCGACCGGGCAGGGCGCCACGCACAGGTCGCAGCCGGTGCACAGGCTGGGCAGGATGGTGTGCATCTGCTTGGCCGCGCCGAGGATGGCGTCGACCGGGCAGGCCTGGATGCACAGCGTGCAGCCGATGCACAGCTGCTCGTCGATGAAGGCGACCGGGCGCGGACGCTCGTAGCCGTTGACCGGATTGATCGCGATCACCGGCCGGCCGGTCAGCGCGGCGATGCGGCGCACCCCCTCCAGGCCGCCCGGCGGGCACTGGTTGATCGCGGCGCTGCCGTCGGCGATCGCTTCGGCGTACGGCCGGCAGGCCGGATAGCCGCACTTGGTGCATTGCGTCTGCGGCAGCACGTCTTCGATCAGGTCGGCGAGGGTCTTGGTCACGGTGCGTGGAAATGGCGAAAACGCCATTATCCGATAAATGGCGCGGCGGCGGGCAAGGTGCCGACGACGCGACATGCATATTGCAAAAAAATAACAATGTGCATTGGAAAGATTGTTACTTGCGCTATACTGATTTTCCGTTTTCAGCAATGGGAATAGTCTATGATCGAAGTCAACAACCTGTCCAAGCGCTTCCGCCTGGGCAAGCAAGCCGGCCAGTCCGCGCGGCGCGACGCGCGCGAGGAAGCCGGCTGGTTCCACGCCGTGCGCAACGTCAGTTTTCACTGCGCGCCGGGTGAAGTGCTCGGCCTGCTCGGGCCGAACGGCGCCGGCAAGACCACCACCTTGCGCCTGCTCGCCACCGCGCTGGCGCCCGACAGCGGCAGCGCCTCGATCAATGGCATCGACATTATCGGCCAGCCGATGCTGGCGCGCCGCCAGATCGGTTTCCTGTCCGGTACGACCGGGCTGTACGGACGCCTGACGGCACGCGAAAACGTCGAGTATTTCGGCCGCCTGCACGGCATGGACGAGGCGCACCTGCAGCGCCGCTGCGACGCCTTGTTCGAGCAGTTGCAGATCAACGACTTCGGCCACAAGCGCACCGACCAGCTGTCGACCGGGATGAAGCAGAAATGTTCGATCGCGCGCGCCGTGGTGCACGAGCCGAAGGTCATCATCCTCGACGAGCCGACCACTGGCCTCGACGTCATGGCGGCCAAGGTGCTGCTCGACTTCATGGCCGGCTGCAAGCGCGCCGGCACGCCGCTGATCTTCTCGACCCACCATCTGCACGAGGTCGACAAGCTGTGCGACCGGGTCTGCGTGATCAACGGCGGCGCCAGCGTGTTCAACGATACTACCGCCGCCTTCCGCCAGCGCGGCGGCGGCGACATGGTCGACGCCTTCGTCGGCCTGATCCACCAAGGGAGTGCCGCCTGATGTGGATCGTCTACCTGAAGGAAATCCGTTCGCTGCTGCGCGACCGCAAGACGCTGGTGTTCGCCATCCTGATCCCGATCTTTGCCATGCCGGCGCTCGGTTTCGGCTTCGCCCAGCTGGCGCGCGTGATGGAGGCGCGGGCGCGCACGCAGGAGATCAAGTATGCCTTCTTCGGCGCCCGCAACGCGCCGGCGGTGGCCGCCCTGTTCGCCCGCGAAAGCGGCTTTCGCGCGGTGCCGCTGGACGGCGTCGAGCAGATCCGCGGCGCCATCGCCGACGATCGCATCAAGCTGGCGCTGAACGTACCGGCGCGCTTCGACGACAGCCTGGCGGCCAGCCGCCAGGCTGCGCTCGAGCTGCACTTCAACAGCGCCGATGCCGGCGAGATCACGCGCCGGCGCGTCGCCGCCGTCATCGAGAAATACAACGCCACGCTGCGCGAGCGGGCGCTGGCCGACTTCGGCCTGACGGCGCCGCAGCTCGCCTTCGTGCTCAATCCGGTCAAGCTCGACGAGCATTCGACGGCCGACCAGCGCGAGCGGGTCGGCGCGCTGATCGGCGGCATGCTGCCGTACCTGCTGCTGATCGTCTGCCTGATGGCGGCGATGTATCCGGCCATCGACCTGGGCGCCGGCGAGAAGGAGGGCGGCACGCTCGAGACGCTGCTGCTGGCGCCGATCGCGCGCTCGCAGCTGGTGATGGGCAAGTTCATGGTGCTGTTCTCGATCGGGCTGGCGGCCGCGCTGCTGATGGTGAGCAGCCTCGGTGTCGCGCTGCGCCTGTTCGCCGGCCGCCTCGATGCCGACTTCGCCGCGGTGGTGCTGTCGCTCGGCGTGGGCGACCTGGCGCTGGTGGCGCTGATGCTGGTGCCGACCGCGGCGATCTTCGCCTCGGTGCTGCTGGCCATGTCGATCTACGCCAAGAGCTACAAGGAGGCGGCCGGCATGATGCAGCCGATGGTGATGCTCACCATCATGCCGCTGGTGCTGGCGATGGTGCCTGGCGTGGAACTGAACTGGGTGTGGGCGTCGGTACCGCTGACCAACATCGCGCTGGCGATGAAAGAAATCGTCAAGGGCACCATGGACTATCAAAAATTCCTGATGATCCTGTTGTCGAGCAGCGTGATCGCCGCGCTGCTGCTGGCCTGGTGCCGCCGCTGGTTCAGCCGCGAGCAGGTGCTGTTTCGCGACTAGCAAGTGCTGCAGCAGGCAAAAAAAACGCCTCGCTGGAACCCAGGAGGCGTTGGTCTGAAGCCGCTGTTGATCAGCCGTGTTTGACGTTGATCAGCCGTGTTTGATGATGAACTCGCCGATCTTCGGGCAGATCACGTCGCGCCAGCGGCGGCCCGAGAAGATGCCGTAGTGGCCGCATCCGGGCGCCACGAAGTCTTGCTGCATCTCTGCCGGGATGCCGCTGCACAGCTCGTGCGCGGCCTGGGTCTGGCCGGCGCCGGAAATATCGTCCAGCTCGCCTTCGACCGTAAACAGCGCCACCGTGGTGATGTCCTGCGGGCGCACCAGCTTGCCGCCGACCATCCAGGTGCCCAGCGGCAGGCTGTGATCCTGGAACACCGTCTTGATGGTGTCGAGGTAGTACTCGGCCGGCATGTCGAGCACCGCGTTGTATTCGTTGTAGAACTGGCGGTGGTTCTCGGCCGGCTCGTCGTCGCCCAGCACCAGGTGCTGGTAGAACTCGCGGTGGCTCTGGGCGTGGCGGCCAGGGTTCATGGCGATGAAGCCGGCGTGCTGCAGGAAGCCCGGATAGACCCTGCGGCCCATGCCCGGATAGTTGTTCGGCACCGCGTAGATGACGGTGTTTTCAAACCACGAGAACGGTTTTTCGACGGCCAGGTCGTTGACCGCGGTCGGCGACTTGCGCGGGTCGATCGGACCGCCCATCATCGTCATCGTCTTCGGCAGCTGCGGATCCTTGGCGCTGGCCATCAGCGAGATGGCCGCCAGCACCGGCACCGTCGGCTGGCACACGGAAATGACGTGCAGGTCGGGCGCCAGCAGGCGGATGAAATCCTGCACGTAAAAAATGTAGTCGTCGAGGTGGAACGCGCCTTCCGACAGCGGCACCATGCGCGCATCGGTCCAGTCGGTGATGTAGACGTCGTGGTGCGGCAGCAGGCCGCGCACGGTGTCGCGCAGCAGGGTCGAGTGGTGGCCCGACAGCGGCGCCACCAGCAGCACCTTCGGCTGCGCCAGCTTGTCGATGGCCTTGTCGGTCAGGTCTTTCTTGAAGTGCAGCAGGCGGCAGAACGGCCGCGTGACGACGGTGCGCTCCATGATGCCGACCGTCTCGCCGTTCACCAGCGTGTTGCCGATGTCGAAGGCTGGCTTCTCGTAATCCTTGCCGAGACGGTACATCAGTTCGTAGCCGGCAGCGATCCGCTGGGCGAACGGGGTATGGGCAAACGGCGAGACCGGGCTGGAAAACAGTTTCGAGGAAGCGTCCGCCCATTGCATCATCGGGGTCAGGAACGAGCGCTGCATCTCGTGCAAGTGGTAAAGCATAAATGATTTCCTTCGTGATGGCAGGGTTGCCGCAAGTGCAGCAACCGCACATTAATTTAGTGTAGTCGGTTTACCTTACTGGAAGATGACGTTCTAGCCAGTAATTTCACGCGTGCTCGATTATGCGGCACGGGTAGTACCCGAAGTCACTACTTTTATCACGATTCCGGCTTTCGCGTCGGTGGGGGACCGAACATTCCAAAAAAAAGCCCCGCGAGCGGGGCTTTTGTAGCTTGGGCGAAACTGAACGTAGTCAGTCAAACACCGGGCTTTCGACGCCGAGTATCTTGTGCAGCTTCGGCGAGGTGGTGGTGTACTGCATGTGGATCTTCTTGTCCGGGAAGATGTAGGGCGCCGCGCCGAAGGCGGCCAGCGCGGCCTCGTGGAAGCCCGACAGGATCAGCTTCTTCTTGCCCGGATAGGTGTTGATGTCGCCCACCGCGAAGATGCCGGGCACGTTGGTCTCGAACTTTTCGGTGTTCTGCACCTTCAGCTGGCGCCGCTCGATGTCGAGGCCCCATTCGGCGATCGGGCCCAGTTTCGGCGACAGGCCGAAGAACACCAGCAGCATGTCGAGCGGCACGCGGCGGGTGACGCCGTCGGCGCCGGTCACTTTCACTTCGGTCAGCTGGCCGGCCTTGGTGTCGAAGCCGGTCACCTGGCCGGTGATGAGCTGCATCTCGAAGGCTTCGCACAACGCCTTCATCTTCGCCACCGAGGCGGGCGCGGCGCGGAAGTCGTCGCGCCGGTGCAGCAGCACCACCGACTCGGCCTTGCCGACGAAATTGAGGGCCCAGTCGAGGGCCGAGTCGCCGCCGCCGCAGATGACCAGGTTCTTGCCTTCGAACAGGGCAGGTTCCTTGACCCGGTAGTGCAACTGGGTGCCGTCGAACTGCTCGATGCCGTCGACCTTGATGGTGCGCGCCTGGAACGAGCCGACGCCGGCGGCGATGAAGATGGTCTTGGTGATGAAGCGCGTGCCGGTCGAGGTCTCGACGTTGAAGCGGTTGTCTTCGCGCCGCTGCACGACGGTCACTTCCTGGCCCAGGTGGAAGGTCGGGTCGAACGGCGCGATCTGCTTGAGCAGGTTGTCGGTCAGTTCCTGGCCGGTGCACACCGGCACCGCCGGGATGTCGTAGATCGGCTTGTCGGGATACAGCTCGACGCATTGGCCCCCCACCGCCGGCAGCGAATCGATGACATGGGCCTTGATTTCCAGCAGGCCCAGCTCGAACACCTGGAACAGCCCGACCGGGCCGGCGCCGATGATCACGGCATCGGTGTCGATGGCGCCTGCGAAGGAACTGCTGGGGGCCATGCTGGCCGCGTCGTGGGGAATGCTCATGCGTTGACTTCCTGTAATTGTTCAGTGGTGTGGCGGCGCCGGCGCGAGCCTAGCGGATCAGCTGGTCGAGCTTGTCCTTGACGTCTTTCCACTTTTCGGCATCCGGCAAGGCCGCCTTGGTCTTGGTGATCGACGGCCAGTTGCGCGCCAGGTCGACATTGATCTTGATGAACTGCATCTGGTCGGCCGGTACGTCTTCCTCGGCGAAGATGGCGTTGACAGGGCATTCGGCCACGCAGACGGCGCAATCGATGCACTCGTCCGGATCGATGGTCAGGAAATTCGGGCCTTCCCGGAAACAATCTACCGGGCATACATCAACGCAATCGGTGTAACGACAGCTGATGCACGATTCGGTGACAACGTGGGTCATAACAGTCCTATCAATGAAGGGGGTGGTGCGCCACGGCCAGAAAAGATGGGGCCGCTAAACATGGCAAAGCACTGTATTTTAAGGCAATTCGGTTTTTCCCACAAATGACAGCTCATACACAATCCACATAAGCATATGCGGGTGGCGGGGCGGGGTGGGGGCCGGGTCAATCTACCGAACTTAAGGATTCGATGTGCCATCAGCACGCCTTTTGCGGCATGTGTTCATGAGGCTTCGGTCGCGCCTTGCGCGGTCTTGTCCCCCTCTCGATGATGGAACGTCGTCCGTGCCACGCGCTCCAGCACGCCAAGCAGCAGGTGCGCGGATTGTTCAGACAAGATTGCAATTTCCCATCAAACTTTATTGAATCGCAATATTCGCAATTCGACATCATTCAGAATTGGTCCAGTGCAGCTTCACGCCTCCATTGAACCCCAACGGGAAACAGACTGATGATGAATCGCCGCCGCCTTCTCTCGCGCGTGAACGCATTCGCGCTTGCCACCATGTTTATCGCCGTGCCGCATTGCGCGCGGGCGCAGCAGACCCTGCCTGAGGGAACGCTGGGGTGGTGGTACTACACCACCGGAACTTCGCCAGACGGTTACGCGGCGGACCCGGTAACCGCATGCAAAAAGACCGCTCAGAATCACATGGGGACGCCTCTGATTGCGATGCGCCCCCACTCCAACAGCTCATCGATACTGGACTGCAAATACAAGCACTTCCTCAGGGCGGGGGGGGAACAATGGTTTGGAATGACAATATTTAATTGCAAGCCTGGATATTTTTCCAGGGCGCCCGGCATGTGCGTCAAGCGCGATGAAGCGCCGCCGCCATC
>JARXKM010000008.1:27819-46967 GCA_030272785.1 Pseudomonadota bacterium | reverse complement strand
GTTTGATTTGAATGGTCGGGTATCCGGTACTAAACTTATGCTCGAGACCCTGAGTCATTGAATCTCTCGCGGTTTCCCGGGGATACCTGCCCGACATTGTTAATTGTGCCGCTAACGCAGTTTCGATGGTGCTCCTCCGCCATATGCGCAAGTCATGAACTTCGGTCACTCCATCGACTGACGAGAGGTAGCTGCGGACCGGAGCGTGCGGCCCAGGTGTGCGCCATGTCCGAGTTGTATGGCATTTCCACCACGTCGGTGTACCGCCCTGAAGAACTTTCTGAAGCCCCGCGCGGTTCATCGGACTTATCTCGGCAAGTCGCGCGCGGACTGCCGAAATCAGAGCTGAAGCGGTACTGCGCACTGGTCGCTGCCCTCAAGCTGCGCACCACTAACAAGCAGGGTCGCCACTGGTGCGCTCGCAATAGGCGTGCTGACGCGCAGCACGGTCAACCAGTACTTCACGCTTTGGCACCTCGACCAGCCGGGCCTGCACCGGGCATCCGCCAGCCGTGCGCTTTCAGGCGGAACACAGGAACGACCGCTGGCAGTTCGATTTCACACCGTCCGACCTCAAGCGGATCGACAAACCGGACCGGATTGAAGCTGGCAAGGGCGAGCCGCCGCTGATGCTGAAAATCATGCACGCCAATACCTCCTCATATGGGAACGCTTTCACTTTAAACTTGGCCACCGTGGGAAGGCTAAGCGCATTCCTAGCACTATCGCCTTCGATCGACTACGGGTGCGACACTATTCGGCCCCAAATTTGCTGGCAGGGCTTATAATATACCCCCCTATCCTATTTATGAGATCGTTGCATGGGCCACACTGTTCGCGATAAGCAAAAGCTCTTGAACCGGGTACGGCGTATCCGAGGACAGATTGAGGCGATCGAACGCGCCTTGGTCGAGGAAAGCAGCTGTATGAACGTGCTTCAGCAGATCACCAGTTGTAGAGGTGCGATGAACGGATTGCTGGCAGTCGTACTTGAAGACCATATCCGCACGCACTTGGTCGATGTCGCACCCCATGCGGATCAGGCAACCGATGCCAAAGAGCAGTTAGTCGAAATTATCCACAGCTATTTTAAGTGAGTAAGCAATGAACAAAATTTCCGATACACCGTTGATGGGTGGGCATGACCATGTTTTCTTGGGCGCCGGACACGACTCGAACGGACGCAAGACTTGGGCTGTCATCGCGCTATGTAGCGCGATGATGGTCGCGGAAATTGTCGGCGGAAAAATATTCGGTTCCTTGGCGCTGGTCGCGGACGGTCTGCACATGTCGACTCATGCAGGCGCAATGCTGATTGCGGCGCTTGCGTACAAATACGCACGTAAATATGCCAACGACCGGCGTTTTGTCTTTGGCACCGGGAAGTTGGGCGACCTGGCAGGATTCACGAGTGCGCTCATCCTGGCGATGATCGCATTGCTCATCGGTTATGAAGCGGTTGCTCGTCTTCTCTCGCCAGTCCCGATCAGCTTTCGTGAAGCGATTCCTATCGCCGCAGTTGGACTTGTGGTCAATATTCTCAGCGTCTGGCTGTTAAGTGGTGGCGACCATCAGGGGCACAGCCATGACCATGGCCACGGCCATGGCGACAACGCCGAGCACGACCATGAGGAAGAGTCAAAGGATTTTGTGACCGCAGCCGGAGTTTTTTCGCTATCAGTGTTCGAAGACGGCGTTCCGCCGGTGTTCCGCATCGCTTCACACAATGCCGGCGTGTCATTGTCAGCGCAAGATGTGACCGTGACGACGCTTCGGCCTAACGGCACAGAAGAAGACGTGTACAAATTCAGAGACGTATCCGATTACCTGGAGTCGACCTCAAACATTCCAGAACCACATGAATTCGAAGCGTTGGTCACTCTTCCGGGTGGCACGCACACATTAACGTTCGAGGAACATGACCATGGGGACGCGGAGCAAGCGGTGGATGCCCCGGACCACAACATGCGCGCAACCTACAACCATGTTATCGCCGACTCTGCCGTCTCGATGTTGGCAATTTTGGGCTTGTATTTGGCGAAGACATTCGGTTGGCTGTGGATGGACCCCTTGGCCGGCCTGGTCGGTGCCCTTGTAATCGCCAATTGGTCATACGGGTTAATTCGAGACACCGGCGCGATTCTTGTCGACATGGACGTGAGCGAGGTCATGACAAACAAAGTGCGATCCGCCATCGAAGCCACTGGCGACAAGCTTGCCGACCTTCATGTTTGGCGGCTTGGTCCGGGTCATTTTGCAACAATTATTTCGGTGGCGACCAATGAGAGTGCTCGTGGTCCCGCTTTTTATCATGCAGTGCTACACCGCATCACAGGCCTGTCGCATATTTCTGTTGAAGTGCACGCCCTGCAAAAGGCAGCGTACGGATGAGTGTGAAGTCCCCTTGCATCGAAATATGCAAATTTGACGGAAGGTCAGGATATTGTGTTGGGTGTGTGCGTACGCGTGATGAGTGTCGAGGCTGGAACAAAATGAAGGACAACCGACGCCATCAGATTTTGCATGATCGCGCAAGGCGCGAAACGAAGTTACCGAAACCAGTCCCAGACGACCCGCACTGAAGTGAATATGCCGGCGGTTCCACTGCACGGTGTCGTTTGGGCATGGCCTGGCTAATCACACTAGAGCACGAGGAAGGAACGCGGATAAATTTGTTCATCAGCGTCGGGCTTGTACAGCGTCAGTTCACGTTAGCGCGCCTCGTCACGGTCGTCTGCGCCATGGGATACTCGCTGTTTTCGCCAACGCGCCCCCCCTCCCTATTCGAACGCCATTTCCCACCTCGTCATCGCCGCGGCACTCGCCCTTTCGCAGAGGGCGACCTGAGCTGGCCGATGGCGGCCGACTGGGTTCGCCTTGTGTTGATCAGCGTATTGGGGGCGGCGAAGTGCTGGTCGCTGGTGCCGGCACGGTGCGCCACGCCGCCGTCGAGCGCGGCGGCCGGCTCGAGCAGGCTCGCTATGTCGCAGCCCTGTCCCACCCGGCTACGCTGGCGCTGGTCGGCATCGCCGCCAGCGGTGTGTATGCCGCCCGGAGCGCCCCGGGGACACTCGACAATCTCACCGGCAATCCCTACTCCGCAGTGCTTTTGGTGAAGTTATCGCTGGTCGCCACTGCAGCCCTGCTCGGCGGAGCCACCCGTTTCGTGGTTATGCCAGGCCTGCTTGCCGGCTTACGCGAAGACGGTAACGCGCGGGTACTGCAGCTCGAAGCGCTGGTGCAGGTGGCGGTCCTTGTGGGAGCCGTCATGCTCAGCTCCACCGCGCCGCCGTCAGCCGCATGACGCGCGAGGCGAAAATGGCAGGCGCGCAAAATTGCCCGCGTCGTCAGCACTTTGTGCCGTGCCGGACGAGCGCCACGCGACATCATTGCGTTCTTCACTGAGCGCTGGCGTGCCAGTAGTTTGCTGCGGTAGCATCAATATCGGCGGGTCAACAAGACCCGTACAACAGGAGGAAACGTGGACCAGCAAGTTGCCCAAGCCGGGGTGGCATACCGCCGCATGAACGAACAGGACCTGGAAGGCGCACATCGCCTGTCGCAGTCGTTGCGCTGGCCGCATCGGCTGCAAGACTGGCAGATGAACCACCGGCTCGGCATGGGCTACGTGGCTGAGGCGGCGGACGCGGTGGTGGGTACCATCATGTGCTGGAGCCATGGCACCGAGTTCGCCTCGATCGGCATGGTCATCGTCAGCCCCGAATGGCAGGGACAAGGCATCGGCCGCAAACTGATGACAATGGCAATGGCCGAGCTGGGCGAGCGCAACGTCATCCTCAGCGCTACCGCGGCGGGCAAGCCGCTGTACCAGGGCCTTGGCTTCAACTCGATCGGCGCCATTTCGCAGCACCAGGGCAGCGTGTTCCAGTCCAAGCTGATCGCGCTGTCGCCAGGCGAACGCATCCGTCCGCTCGGCGCGCGCGATGGCGCCCGCCTGGCGGCGCTGTGCGCGCGCGCGGCCGGCATGCCCCGCGCGACCGTGCTGGCAACGCTGATGGAAGTGGCCGAATGCGTCGTCATCGACCGCTACGATGAAATGATCGGCTGTGCCATGCTGCGCCGCTTCGGCCTCGGCTACGCTATCGGTCCGGTGATCGCGCCAGACATCGAGCGCGCCAAGGCGCTGATCAGCCACTGGACCGGCACCTACGCCGGCGCCTTCGTGCGCATCGACGTGCCCGCCGCCAGCGGCCTCGGCCCCTGGCTCGACGGCCTCGGGCTGCTGCAGGTCGACACCGTCACCACCATGCTGCGCGGCGAGGCGCCACTAACGGACAGCAGCATGCGCCAGTTCGCCATCATCAACCAGGCGCTGGGCTGATGCAGCGCCCCATCTTCCTGTACAAGGCCGATCCGGTGCGCGGCGCCGAATGGGCCAGCTGGTTCGCCCTGAAAGCGCCGCAACTCGAGTTTCGCCAGTGGCCGCTTGAAGACGGCCACCAGCGGGTGCGCTACCTGGCCGCGTGGCAGCCGCCCACCGACCTGTCGATCTTCCCCAAGCTCGACCTGATTTTCTCGGTCGGCGCCGGCATCGACCAGTTCGATTTCAGCACACTGCCGCCGGCGCTGCCGGTGCTGCGCATGGTCGAACCGGGCATCATCGGCGGCATGGTCGAATACGCGACCTTGGCGGTGCTGTCGATCCACCGCGAATGGCTGGCCTACCGCGACCAGCAGCGCGCCGGTGCCTGGAAGGCGTTGCGAGTGCGCCCGGCCGGCAGCCGCCGCATCGGCGTGCTCGGCCTCGGCGTGCTGGCGCAGGCCGTGCTGGCCCAGCTGCGCACGCTGAGCTTTCCCTGCGCCGCCTGGAGCGCATCGCAACACGTCATCGACGGCATCGACTGCTACGCTGGCAGCGACGCGCTGCCGACCTTCCTGGGGCGCACCGACATCCTTATCTGCCTGCTGCCGCTGACAGAGTCGACCCGCGCCATCCTCGACCGGCGTCTGTTCGCCGCGCTGCCGCGCGGCGCGGCGCTGATCAACTGCGGGCGCGGCGGCCACCTGGTGCAGGCTGATCTGCTTGCCGCGCTCGACTGCGGCCAGTTGTCGACGGCGGTGCTCGACGTGTGCGAACCGGAGCCGCTGCCGGCCGGCGACCCGCTGTGGCATCATCCCCAGGTAATGCTGACGCCGCATATCGCCAGCATGACCCAGCCCGAAACGGCGGTCGATGTGGTGCTCGAGAACATTCGCCGCCACCTGGCCGGCGAAGCGCTGAACGGCGTCGTCGAGCGCAATCGCGGCTATTGAGGCACGCCATTCGGGCGGCAGCACAAAATGCCGAACGGCGCGCAAATACACAATTTCCGCGCCTTCCGCCGGCCTGGATATGCGACCTACCGCTGCCCGGGTGGCCCTATGATGGAACCAGACCATTACACGGATCGCCATCATGCCTACCTCCTCGCTCGTCGACCTCGACCGCCAACACCTGATCCATCCTGTCACCAATTTCCACGCCCACGAGCAGCGCGGCGTCACTGTCCTCGCCGCCGGCAAGGGCGCCTTCCTGACCGACATCGACGGTAATCAACTGCTCGACGCCTTCTCCGGACTGTGGTGCGTCAACACCGGCTACGGCCAGGAAAGCATCGTGCGCGCCGCCACCGAACAGATGCAGCGCCTGCCCTACGCGACCGGCTACTTCAGCTTCGGCAGCGAGCCGGCGATCCGGCTCGCCGCGCGGCTGGTCGAACTGGCGCCGGCGTCGCTGCGCCGCGTGTATTTCACCCAGGGCGGCTCGGACGCGGTCGATGCGGCGATCCGCTACATCACCTACTACTACAACGCGCTTGGCAAGCCGGCCAAGAAGCATTTCATCGCGCTGCAGCGCGGCTACCACGGCTCCTCGGCACTCGGTGCGGGCCTGACCGGCCTGCCGGTATTTCACCGCCATTTCGACCTGCCGAAAGAAAACCAGCACCACATCGCCTCGCCCTACCCGTACCGCAATCCGGTCGGCCAGGATGATGCCGCTATCATCGGCGCCTCGGTCGCCGCGCTGCGCGCCAAGGTCGCCGAACTGGGCGCCGACAACGTGGCGGCCTTCTTCTGCGAGCCGATCCAGGGATCGGGCGGCGTGATAGTGCCGCCAGTGGGCTGGCTCAAGGCGATGCGCGACGCGTGCCGCGCGCTCGGCATCCTGTTCGCGGTCGACGAGGTGATCACCGGCTTCGGCCGCACCGGCCCGCTGTTCGCCTGCGCGGCCGAGGACGTCGAGCCGGACCTGATGACCGTCGCCAAGGGGCTGACCGCCGGCTACGCGCCGATGGGCGCGTTGCTGATGTCGGAAGCGATCTACCAGGCCATCGCCGATGCGGCCGGAGCGGATCTGGCGGTCGGCCACGGCCAGACCTATTCGGCCCACCCGGTCAGCGCCGCCATCGGCCTCGAAGTGCTGCGCCTGTACCACGAAGGCGGCCTGCTGGCCAACGGCGTGGCACATACCCCGCAGTTCGCGCACGGCCTGCGGGACCTGCTGGCGCATCCGCTGGTGGGCGACGCCCGCAGCCGCGGCCTGGTCGGCGCGCTCGAACTGGTGTCCGACAAGCACAGCAAGCAAGGCTTCGATCCATCCTTGCGCCTGAGCGAACGCATCACCACGGCGGCCTACCGCAACCGGCTGGTGTTCCGTGCCTTCGGCGACAACATCCTCGGCTTCGCCCCGGCGCTGTGCTACACGCAGGACGAGTTCGCGCTGCTGTTCACGCGCCTCCAGCGCACCCTCGACGAGGTGCTCGATCAGCCCGAAGTACGCGGCGCGCTGGCGTGATCGCCGGCACATTCAATGTCACGGTTTGATTACTGCGTGCTACAATTTATCGCGCCACTCACTCCCCACTCGTACTGTCAAGGCAAAGGAAACATATGCTGGGAACTGCCTTCAAGCTCGACCGGATCGACATCCGCATTCTGTCGCACCTTCAGCAAAGTGGCCGGATTGCCAACGTCGACCTGGCCGATGCGGTGGGCCTGTCGCCAAGCCCTTGCCTGATCCGGGTCAAGCGACTGGAAAAGGGCGGTTACGTCACCGGCTACGGCGCGCATGTCGAAATGGAAAAGATCGGCAACGTCCAGCTGGTGTTTACCCAGGTGACGCTGTCGGATCACCGGCGCGAGGATTTCGTCAAGTTCGAAGCGGCCATCCGCAAGGTCGACGAGATCATTGAATGCCACCTGGTCAGTGGCGGTTTCGATTACCTGCTCAAATTCGTCACCACCGGCGTGGTGCATTACCAGACCATCATCGAAGGCTTGCTCGACGCCCATATCGGCATCGAAAAATACTTTAGTTACATTGTCATCAAATCGCCTTTCACCAAGGGCTATTACCCGGTCGAAAAGCTGTTTTCCCAACACGCCTAAGCCGTTTCGGCGAGTCCCGGTGGCGCGCCGCCGCGCACCGTCACTCGCCCCCCCCTTTCGCGCCCCCTCTCCCGCCTGCCGCGCGCCGCACAAAATGCCGCCGCGGCGCGCAATTCGCAATTTCTGGCACGTCGGCGCGACGTTAACGCGCCACGCCAACGCGCGCATCTGACTACCATGGTGACTGATCCCATCACATCACCCCACGGAGTCATGCATGAAAAAAGCGTACAAGGTCGCGGTCATTCCCGGCGACGGCATCGGTAAGGAAGTCATTCCAGAAGGCATGCGCGTGCTTGAAGCGGCCGCGCGGCGCTTCGATATCGCACTCGAATTCACCCATATCGAATGGGCCAGCTGCGACTATTACGCACAGACCGGCCAGATGATGCCCGACGACTGGAAGCGGCAACTGGGCGGCATGGATGCGATTTTTTTCGGCGCGGTGGGCTGGCCCGACATCGTGCCCGACCATATCTCGCTGTGGGGCTCGCTCATCAAGTTCCGCCGCGAATTCGACCAGTACATCAATCTGCGCCCGGCGCGCCTGTTTGACGGCGTCGCCTGCCCGCTGGCCGGCCGCAAGGTCGGCGACATCGACTTCCTGGTCGTGCGTGAAAACACCGAAGGCGAATACTCCGCGGTCGGCGGCATCGCCTTCGAAGGCACCGAGCGCGAAGTGGTGATGCAAACCTCGGTGCACTCGCGCCACGGCACCGACCGCGTGCTGAAATATGCCTTCGAGCAGGCCCGCCTGCGCCAGCGCAAGCACGTCACGGTCGCCACCAAGAGCAACGGTATCTCGATCAGCATGCCGTGGTGGGATGGCCGCGCCGCCGAAATGGCGGCGCACTACCCGGATGTGACCTGGGACAAGCAGCACATCGACATCCTGTGCGCCCGCTTCGTGCTGCAACCGCAGCGTTTCGACGTGGTGGTCGCCTCCAACCTGTTCGGCGATATCCTGTCCGACCTGGCGCCCGCCTGCACCGGCACGATCGGCCTGGCGCCGTCGGCCAGCCTGAATCCGGAACGCGCGTTCCCGTCGCTGTTCGAGCCGGTGCACGGTTCGGCGCCCGACATCTACGGGCAGAACATCGCCAATCCGATCGCCGCCATCTGGTCGGCCGCGCTGATGCTCGACTTCCTCGCCGATGGCCAGGGCGCCGGGCGCGCCGCCCACGATGCGATCGTCAAGGCGATCGAAGCAGTGCTGGTCACCGGTCCGCACACGGGCGACCTGGGCGGGAGCGCCTCGACGACCGAGCTGGGCCAGGCGATCGCCGCGCTGGTCGAGCATGCCTGAGCGCGCCCCTCCAACTCCTTCGCAGCCGATACCATGCCACTCCAACTGACCCGCCCTGAACTGATGTGTTCAGAAAACTTCATCGACGGCCAGTGGCGCGCCGCCGTCGCTGGCGCGCGCTACGACGTCAGCGACCCGGCCAGCGGCGCCGTGTTTGCCAGCGTGCCAGACAGTGGCGCCGCCGACGCCGCCGATGCCGCCAACGCCGCCGCCGCCGCCTTCGGCCCATGGCGCGACCGCAGCGCGCGCGAGCGGGCCCAGCTCATCAAACGCTGGCACGCGCTGATACTGGCCAACGCCGACGACCTGGCACGCCTGATCTCGCGCGAGCAGGGCAAACCGCTGGCCGAAGCGCGCGGCGAGGTGCTCTACGGTGCCTCCTACGTCGAGTGGTTTGCCGAGGAAGCGGTGCGCACCTATGGCGACATGATCCCCGAACCGGTGCGCGGCAAGAAGCTGATGGTGGTCAAGGAGCCGGTCGGCGTGGTGGCCGCCATCACGCCGTGGAATTTCCCGCTGGCGATGATCGCCCGTAAAATCGCGCCGGCGCTGGCGGCCGGCTGCACCGTCGTCGCCAAGCCGGCGGAAGATACCCCGCTGACCGCGCTGGCGCTGGTGCGGCTGGCCGACGACGCCGGCATCCCTGCCGGCGTCATCAATCTGGTCACCGCCTCGCGCGCGCAGACCCCGCAGGTCGTCGGCGCGTGGCTGGCCGACGCGCGCGTGCGCAAAATCACCTTCACTGGCTCGACCGCGGTCGGCAAGAGCCTGGCGCGCGACTCGGCCGCCACGCTCAAGAAGCTGTCGCTCGAACTGGGCGGCAACGCACCGTTCATCGTGTTCGACGACGCCGACCTCGACGCCGCCGTCGACGGCCTGATGGTGTCGAAATTCCGCAACGGCGGCCAGACTTGCGTCAGTCCGAATCGGGTGTATGTGCAGCGCGCTGTCTATGATGCTTTCGCCGCAAAACTGGTGGCGCGCGTGGCCGCCCTGAAGGTCGGCCCGGCCAGCGATCCTGCCTCGCAAATCGGTCCGATGATCAATCGCCGTGCGCTCGACAAGATCGTCGAGCACATCGCCGATGCGCTGGACCGCGGCGGCGCGCTGCTGACCGGTGGCGAGCGCCTGCATCCCGCCGGCGCCGCCGGCGACACGTTTTTTGCGCCGACGATCGTGGGCAATGCCCATCATGCCATGCAGCTGGCGCACGAGGAGACCTTCGGCCCGGTGGTCGCACTGTTCCCGTTCGACGACGAAGCGCAAGTGATCGCGCTGGCCAACGACACCCCGTTCGGCTTGGCGGCGTATTTTTATGCGCGCGACATCGCTCGCGTCTGGCGCGTCGCCGACCGGCTCGAAACCGGCATCGTCGGCATCAACGAAGGGGCGCTGGCCGCCGAAGTCGCGCCGTTCGGTGGCGTTAAGGAATCGGGCTACGGGCGCGAAGGGTCGCGCTACGGCCTGGACGACTACATGCATACCAAATACCTCTGCATGGGAGGACTGACATGAACGCGCCGGAAACCTACCCGATCGAATTGTCGTTCCCCGACATCCGTCCTTACGCGGCCGGCAACACCGGCATCCCGTATGTCTACAGTTACGACAGCGGCGTGCCGGGTCGGCACACCATGATCAACGCGCTCACCCACGGCAACGAAGTCTGCGGCGCGATCGCGGTCATGGACTTGCTCGACGCCGGCGTGCGCCCGGCACGCGGCCGCCTGACGCTGGCGTTTGCCAATGTTGACGCCTACCTGCGCTTCGACCCGGCTCGACCCGATGCCTCGCGCTTCGTCGACCAGGACTTCAACCGTGTGTGGGGCGCCACCACGCTCGACGACACCAGCATCGACTCGAGCGAGTTGCGCCGCGCGCGCGCCATGCGCCCGCTGGTCGACAGCGTCGACTGGCTGCTCGACTTGCACTCGATGCACGAGCGCAGCGCGCCGCTGAACGTCTGCGGCCCGCTCGACAAGGGCATCGCGCTGGCGCGCCGCCTCGGCGTGCCGGCCCACATCATCAGCGACGCCGGCCATCCGGAAGGGCGCCGCATGCGCGACTACGGCGATTTCGGCGTCGCCGACAGCGCGAAAAATGCCCTGCTGATCGAGTGCGGACAGCACTGGGAAGCGAGCGCCGCCAACGTGGCGAAAGATTGCTGCGCGCGCTTTCTGCTATTGGCCGGCAACGTCGACTTCGGCGCCCTGCCGCCCGGCTGGCTGACCGCGCCGGCCGGCCCGGTCCAGGTGGTGCGGGTGACCGAGCCAGTGGTCGCGCGCAGTACCGATTTCCGCTTCGCCGCACCGTACACAGGGCTCGAACGCTTCGCCGAAGCCGGCACCGTGATCGGCTGGAACGAAGGCGAGCCGGTCACCACGCCCTACCCCGATTGCGTGCTGGTGATGCCGTCGCTGCGCCAGGTGCGCGCCGGCGTCACGGTGGTGCGCTTCGGCCAGCTGCTCGACTGATTTCTCAACCCACCCCAAGGATCCTTTCATGACCAACCCTGCCATGCTCAGTTTCGCCGCCATCGCACCTGCGACGACCGAACATTTTCCCGATGCAGACAATCGCCTCAAAGGCAAGCCGCGCCGCGTGACGAACGAATATTTCGCCAACGCCGTGCATGGCGTGCGCGCCGGTACCTGGCAGGCCGAGGTCGGCGCGTATCGCGTCGAACTGGCCGCCACCAAGCACGAATTCTTCCATATCCTGACCGGCAAGGTGGCAGTGTCGCAGCCCGATGGCAGCGACACGATGACCTACGGCGCCGGCGACACCGGCATCATTCCGCCCGGTTTCAAGGGAATCTTCGAGATCATCGAACCGGCCAGCAAATTCTGGGTGGTGACCGAACGCGGCGTCTGATCAAGCGGGGCGCGCATGCGCCTCATCCGGCCGGCAGCCGCTGGCCGGTCAGCCGTTCCGGCCGCAGCGCCGCTTCCAGCTCGGGCAGGCTCATCAAGCCGTGCTGCAGTACCAGCTCGACCACGCCGCGGCCCGTTTCCAGCGCCTCGCGCGCGAGGCTGCCGGCGCGCGCGTAACCGAGGTTCGGGCTGAGCGCCGTCACTAGACCGATCGAAGCGTGCACCTTTGCGCGCAAGCCGGCGTCGCTTGCGGTGATGCCGCTGATGCACCGCGTCTCGAGCGTGCGGCAGCCCCGCTCCAGGTGCGCCAGGCTCTTGAACAGGCTGAAGGCAATCACCGGCTCGAAGGCGTTCAGCTGCAACTGGCCCGCTTCCGCAGCCATGCAGACGGTCAGGTCGTTGCCGATGACCTCGAACGCGATCTGGTTGACCGCTTCGGGGATCACCGGGTTGACCTTGCCCGGCATGATGCTCGACCCGGCCTGCATCGGCGGCAGCACGATATCACCCAATCCGGCGCGCGGCCCGGACGACAGCAGACGCAGGTCGCTGCATACCTTGGAGAGCTTGATCGCGATGCGCTTGAGCACCGACGACAGCGCAACCAGCGCGTCGGTATCCTGGCTGGCCGCCACCAGGTCGGGCGCGGTTGACAGCGCTAGCCCGGTCAGCTGCGCCAGCTTGGCGCGCACCAGGTCGGCGTAACCGGCAGGCGCGTTGATGCCGGTGCCGATCGCGGTGCCGCCAAGGTTAATCTCGAGCAGCGCATGCAGGGCCTGGCGCAGCGCCAGTTCGTCCGCTGCGAGCATCGCCGCGTAGCTGGCGAACTCCTGGCCGAGCGTCATCGGCACCGCGTCCTGCAGCTGGGTGCGGCCCATCTTCAGCATGCCGGCAAAGGCCGCCGCACGCTCAAGGTGGGCGCGGCGCAGCGAACCGATCGCCGCGAGCAGGCGCAGCGCTCCGGCGTGCAGCGCCAGCCGCAACGCGCTCGGATAAACGTCGTTGGTACTCTGTGACAGGTTGACGTCCTCGTTCGGATGCAGGAACGCATAGTCGCCGCGCGCATGACCCATCAGTTCGAGGGCGCGGTTAGCGATCACTTCATTGGCATTCATATTGGTCGAGGTGCCGGCGCCGCCCTGGATCATGTCGACCACGAACTGCTGGTGCAGCGCGCCGCGCCGCACCTCGCCGCAGGCGGCGTCGATGGCAGCGGCCTTGGCCGGCGCCAGCAATCCGAGCTCGCTGTTCGCCAGGGCCGCAGCCTGCTTGATGGCGGCCAGCGCCTCGACCAGGTCGGGGAAATGCCCCACCGTGACGCCGCTTATCGGAAAATTCTCCACCGCGCGCAGCGTGTGAATCCCGTACGAGGCAGCGGAGGGAACCGCGCGCTGGCCCAGCAAGTCGTGTTCCATCCTGCAGGTCGATGTCGTCATCATGGCCTTTTCATTGTCGTTGCAGTGAGTCGCCGCGGAAGGCCGCGGCAATGGTCAGCGCAGCAGCTGGATACCGAATTTGAGCGCCAACTGGCGCCGGTCGTCTCCCGACGGCCCGAAATCGCGCCCGGCGCTCGCCTGAACGATCAGGTCTTGCGCGACGCTCCATTTAAACCCCAGGCTGGCCAACGTACGCCCGCCCTGCCGCTCCGCAACGCTGTGCTGCAGCTCGATCCGGCACTCGAGCGTCGGCAGGCATTGCCGGGTCGCTTTGACGCCGGCCAGCCACTCATGCGGCCCTTGTTGCATGAAGTTGCGTCCGGCCTCGGCGAACAGGCCGGTCGCACCGTATCTGACACCGGCCACCAGTGGCAACAGCAAGCTACTGCCGGGTTCCACCAGTCCGCGCCGTGCCGCACTGCGCGACAGGTTCCAGCTGTACGCGGGGAACAGTGCCAACGCCACGCCGGCCGCTTCCTGGTCGATCATCCGCCACTTCAGCGCGACAGTCGCCGACCCCAGGCCCGACACCGCGTCGACGCCGGGTTCGCGCAGCAGCATGTGCGGGATCGCCAGTACCAACTGCACGCGCTCGCCCAAGCCGTAGTTGAAATCGGTATCCGGCGCGGCGTATTCCCAGCGCGTTGAGGTGCGCTGGGCGCTGACCCCGAGGTTGATTTCCCACCGGCCATCGCCGGGCGTATCGGTGTCTTCGGTGGCGTGCGCGCAACCGAACGCACCGGCCAGCGCCGCCAGCGCCAACCAGTTCCTCGTCGCGGCAGGCATCAGAAATATCGCACCCAGGCCTGGGTCGAGCTGCGCTTGTAGCGGGCGAAAGCGCGGCATGGGAAGTACAGCACCGGCATCAGCGCGAGCGAGACCAGCCAAATCGGCCACACGTGGTCGACGCCGAAACGCACGCCGTGGTTGGCACCGAACACCGCCACCAGCAAGTGCTGCAGGCCGAGCAACAGGTACAGGTGAAGCAAATAGTAGAACATCGGGGCCCCGCCGAACGTGGCGCAGGCGCGGGTAAACCAGTTCTCGCGCGGCTCCAGCGCCGCCAGTGCCAGCGCGCCGGCGCCCAGCGTCAGCA
This sequence comes from Pseudomonadota bacterium, assembly GCA_030272785.1. GTDB lineage: Bacteria > Pseudomonadota > Gammaproteobacteria > Burkholderiales > Burkholderiaceae_D > JAFCUW01. The sequence goes on along the minus strand of JARXKM010000008.1, from coordinate 32,867 downwards.
GCAGGAAGTCGAGCGACGGCGGATACTTGGTGAAGTCCAGGAACGACATCACGCTCTGGATGGCGGTATCGCCCGCCACCCAAGGCAGCGTCTCGCCATAGATGTTAAAGCCGCGCAACACCGCCAGCAGCGCCAGCGCGCCGAGGCCTATCATCCGCAGCAACTGGCGGCGGCGCTGCGGCGCCATCGTCGCCGCATACAGCGGGCCGGCAACGTAGCCGGCCAGAATCACGCCAACCCACGGCAGCAGCGGATACGTCACCTTCAGCTTGACGGCGCCGTCGGCCACCAGGTAGCCGCGGTGTAGCAGCACGGTCCACAGGTAATAGGCGACAGTGCCCGGCTCGAACGTCATCCAGGCTAGCGCGTTGTGGCCGAAAATTATCAGGAAGGCGGCCGCGCCGAGGACTTTGAGCGGCAGGCGGTGCACCAGCGCCAGGATGATCATCGCCAGGCCGATTACCCAGATCACCTGCAGGTACAGGGTGGCGGGTGGAAACTGGCCGGCCCAGGCGAAATTGACGAACACCAGTTCGAGAAACACCAGCAGCATGCCGCGCTTGATCAGGAAGCCGGTGGCCGAGCGCGGGCCAGCCGACGGGTGCGCATACAGCCAGGCCGACAGGCCGGTCAGGAACACGAACACCGGGGCGCAGAAGTGCGCCGCCAGGCGCGTGAAGAACAGTGACGGCGCGGTGCTGGTCACGTCCATCGGGTCGCTCACCTGCATGTGCAGGTAGATGGTCTCGCGCACATGATCGAACAGCATGATGAGCATGATCAGGCCGCGCAGGACATCGATCACCGCGATGCGCGAGCGGATCGCCTTTGCGCTGGCCGCCTGCACGCCGGCCGGCCCCACGGGGCCGGTCCAGGAAGCTGCGTTGTATATATTGGAATGGTCCATATCTCTGCCTCGAATTCATAGTGATCACGATTGCGGGTCGCAGCCCCGATGCGTGCCAGGGCGACCAATTCATTGTACGGAGCGCAGTCGGATTTTTCTGCTTAGTTGCGCGGGCGCGACAGCGCTTCGACGGCAAAGATGACCATGAGATAGCATTTTATATGGCCCGCCGGCGTGGCCATCGCGCCCGGCAAGCTATGCTGAATGCAGCGAAAAAAACCATTGTTTGTGCGCCGCACGCGGTCCTAAACAGGACAATTCATCCGCGCGACTGTGATGTAATGGTTATACGAAACGCGGCCCGCAGTTTCGCGTTGTCATAGCCACTGGACAGACCCGATGACCGATGCCCTACTCCCGTTCGACCCCGTACTGCAGGATGGCGACCAGCCGCGGCGCGCCGTCTTGCGTGCCTTGCTGGCCGGCGGCCTGGCCGCCAGCGGCGTGCTGCCGACGGCGTCAGGCGCGGCACAAACTGCCGCGCCGCGCAAGGGCGGGCGCCTGACCGTCGCCACCCAATCGAGCTCAACCGCGGACACGCTCGATCCGGCCAAGGCCTCGCTGTCAACTGACTACATGCGCACCCACCTGTTCTACAGCGGTCTGACCTCGCTCGACACCGCGCTGGCGCCGCAGATGGCCCTGGCCGAGGAATTCGCCACCGCCGATGCGACGCTGTGGAAGATCAAGCTGCGCAAGGGCGTCGTGTTTCATGACGGCAAGCCCTTGTCGTCGGCCGACGTCGTCTATTCGCTGAATCGCCACAACGATCCGGCGGTCGGCTCGAAGGTCAGGGCGCAAACGCAGCAGTTCGAGTCGGTGCGCGCCACCGGTCAGCTGGCGCTGGAAATTCGCCTGAAGGGCGCCAACGCCGACCTGCCGGTGCTGCTGGCGACGTCGCACTTCGTCATCATCCAGGCCGGCACCACCACCTTCAATACCGCGATCGGCACCGGCGCCTATCGCTGCAAGGAATTCACGCCCGGCGTGCGCACCATCGCGCTGCGCAACCCGAACTACTGGAAACCGGGCCTGCCCCACCTCGACGAAGTGACGCTGTTCGGCATCCCGGACGAACCGGCGCGCCTGAACGCTCTGCTATCGGGCGACGTCGACTGGATCAACGAAGTGAACCCGCGCAGCACCAAGCGGGTGCGCGGCATGCCCGGCTACACGCTGCTCGAAAGCCAGGCCGGTCTGTACACCGATCTGATCATTCGCCAGACCGTGGGGGTCGGCCGCAATCCGGATTTCACGCTCGGCATGAAATACCTGATCGACCGCGAACAGATCAAGCGCGCTGCTTTTCGTGGCTACGCCGTGATCGGCAACGACCAGCCGCTCGACCCGAGCCACCGCTTCTACTTCGCCGGCCTGCCGCAACGGCCGTACGATCCGGAGCGCGCGCGTTTCCATCTGCGCAAGGCCGGCGTGCTCGGCTTGACGCTGCCGGTCGTCGCCTCGGTGGCGGCGGTCGGCTCGGTGGACATGGCCATGCTGATGCAGCAGTCGGCCATGAAGGCCGGCCTGAACCTGAGCGTCAAGCGTGTCTCGGCCGACGGCTACTGGTCGAATCACTGGATGAAGTCGCCGATCGGCTTCGGCAACATCAACCCGCGCCCAAGCGCTGACATGTTGTTCACGCAGTTCTTCAAGTCGGACGCACCATGGAACGAATCAGGCTGGAACAATCCGCAGTTCGACCAGTTGCTGGTGCTAGCGCGCGCCGAGACCGACCCGGCGCGGCGCAAGCAGCTGTATGCCGACATGCAGGTGCTGGTGCACGAAAAATGCGGCGTCGGCATTCCGGTCTTCATCACCAATCTGGAAGCCTACAACAGCAAGGTGAAGGGCGTCACCTCGCATCCACTTGGTTCGTTCATGGGTTATACCTTCGCCGAACACGTCTGGCTCAGCGCCTGAGCCGCCATCCATGAGGACTTCGATGCAACCATCTTTTTCACGGCGCGGCGCGCGCCGCCTGCTGCTGCTGCTGGCGCTCGCGCTGGCAAGCGCCTTCGCTTTCGCGCATGGCGTCGCCGACGACGACAAGGCCTATTTCCAACAGAGCGCCGGCAGGAACATCCTGCCCTTCATCTACCTGGGCGCCAAGCACATGGTGACCGGTTACGACCACCTGCTGTTCCTGTTCGGCGTGATTTTCTTCCTCTACCGGCTCAAGGATGTCGGCGCCTACGTGACCCTGTTCGCGCTCGGCCACAGTATCACGCTGTTGTCGGGGGTGCTCAGCGAGACGCATGTCAATCCGTACATCGTCGACGCCATCATCGGCTTCTCGGTCGTCTACAAGGCGCTCGACAACATGGGCGCGCTGCGACGTGTGCTTGGCTTCCAGCCCAACACCAAAGCGGCGGTGCTCGTGTTCGGCCTGTTCCACGGCTTCGGGCTGGCCACCAAACTGCAGGAGCTGGCGCTGTCGAAGGATGGCCTGATCCCCAACATCATCTCGTTCAACGTCGGCGTCGAGATCGGCCAGATGCTCGCGCTGTCCGCCATCCTGATCGCCATGGGCTACTGGCGCCGCAGCGCGCTATTTACGCGCCAGGCCTTCAATGCGAACGTCGTACTGATGATCGCCGGCTTCGTCCTGATGGGTTATCAACTTACCGGCTATGCCACTGTTTAACGAGGAATCGACCATGACTACTTACGACACCGCTCCCCTGCCTTCGCTGCCGCAGCTGGGCAAGGCCACCGCCATTGCTATCGCTGTCGCCGGCCTGATCCTGCTGACGACCGTGCTGCCGGCCGAATACGGCATCGATCCGAGCGGGATCGGCAAGGCGCTCGGCCTAGCGCAGATGAACAGCGGCGCGAAGAAACCGGCCGACGTGGTGCCGGTCGTCGCAAACGGTGCTGCGGCCACCTTGGTCAAGACCGAACAACCATTGCGCAACGACGAGATGAGCGTGACGCTGCAGCCTGGCGAAGGCGCGGAAGTCAAGGCGCAGATCCGCAAGGGCGAGCAGTTCGTGTTCAGCTGGGCCTCCGAAGGTGGTCCAGTCAAGTCCGACATGCACGGTGAACCGCTCAACGCCAAGCCGAATGAATTCACCACCTACTGGAAGGTGCCGCAGCAAAGCGCGGCGCAAGGCGCCTTCATCGCCCCATTCGACGGCATCCATGGCTGGTTCTGGCGCAACAAGGGCGACAAGCCGGTCACCATCAAGGTAAAGGTCAGCGGTTTCCACGAAAAACTTTACCGCCCGGCGCCACCGGCGTAAGCACCGCATGCGCAGTCCCGTCCGCCGGAACCTGCTCGTCCTGCACCGCTGGACAGGCCTGTGTGCCGGCCTGCTGTTTCTGCTGGTGGCGCTGACCGGCGCCGCCATGGCCTACCGAGTGCAGCTCGAGGCGGTGGTCGATCCGGGCCTGCTCACCGCGGCGGCCTGCGGCGCGCCGCTGCCGCTCGATGTGCTGGTCGCGCAGGCGCGCACCGCCAGCCCGCGGGCGGGAGCGCTCAAATTCGCCCGCCTGTACGCCGATCCCGCCGCCACGGCGCGCATACGCTTCGACGACGGAGTATGGGTGTACGTCGATCGCTGCAGCGGCCGGGTCGTCGGCAAGCAAGTCCTGTACGGCGGCGTATTCGGCACCCTCGGCTGGCTGCATATCTTTGGCTTCGCGCCAAACAACGACTGGGTAGCCGGTGGCGTGGCGCTGTTGTTTGCACTCGCCATGATAGCAGCCGGCACCGTGCTGTGGTGGCCGTCCACGCTACGCGCACTGCGCGCCGGCAGCCGCCTCGCGCCCGGCCTGCGCGGCCGCGCCTTCTCGCTCAACCTGCACAAAACGATCGCCGTCTATGCGGCGCCAGTGCTGCTGGCCAGCGCACTCACGGGATTGCCGCAAGCGTTCCACTGGGGTCAGGCACCTGCGCCAGCGCCGCAGATTGCGCTGGATGGCGCGCGAACGGACGCGGTGCCGCTGCAACAGATGTTGGAAAAGGCGCAACTGCTGGTGCCGTCGCCGCAGAGGACCCAGATTCGCCTTTCCGACGCCGTTGCCACGTTCGAGATGGTCGCACCATCAGCGCCGCATGCGAATGCGCTCAGTTATGTACACGTTGCGCCGTATGGCGGCCAAGTGCTCGGCTATGTGCCGCACGCATCGAACCGCT
>JARXKM010000008.1:2603-27719 GCA_030272785.1 Pseudomonadota bacterium | reverse complement strand
CTGGTGCGCCAGTATTCGTTATGCAATGATCCGCGCGAAACGCAGCGCTACCTGATCGCGGTCATGCACACTGCCGATTCGCGCGGCGGCTCGCGCGCGATGCATCAGGTGGTGAACGTCGGCGACTGCATCGAGATCGGCCCACCGCGGAATCACTTCCCGCTTGCACCGGGCGCAGCGCGCTCATTGCTGCTCGCTGGCGGGATCGGCATCACACCCATCATCTGCATGAGCGAGCGGCTGGCCGGCGACCGGGCGGACTTCAGCGTGCACTATTGCGCACGCTCACCGCAGCGCGCCGCCTTCGTCCAGCGCATCGCGCAGTCGGGGTATGCCGATCGCGTCACCTTCCATTACAGCGAAGGCACGCAGGAACAGCGTGTCGACCTGCGCGGGCTGCTTGCCGCCCCGGACGGTCGGACCCACCTGTACGTGTGCGGGCCAGCCGGCTTCATGGACGCGGTCATTGCCGCCGCGCTGGCACATGGCTGGTGCGAGGACCAGGTGCATCGCGAATACTTCGCTGCCGCACCGCGCGAGCACGGCGGCGACACCGCGTTCGACATCAGGATTGCCAGCAGTGGCGCAATCGTCCACGTTGCATCCGATGTCACGGCGCTCCAGGCGCTGGCCGCGAACGGCATCGCGCTGCCGAGTTCGTGCGAACAAGGCGTGTGCGGCAGCTGCTTGACGCGGGTGCTCGGCGGCGAGCCGGACCACCGCGACCTGTACCTGAGCGCCGGCCAGCATGCGCGCAACGATCAATTCACGCCATGCTGCTCGCGCTCGCAGAGCCCGATGCTGACGCTGGACCTGTAACCGCAAGCAGCAAAGCGCAACGCCTCCCGGCATGGACCGCATATGGCGGCGCATGCCGGGAGGCGTTGCGCTTTCCGGACCAACGATGGTTGGATGACTATTTGATCAGGAAGGTGGCTGGCACCTTGGTTTTCTTGTCGGCCAGCACCAGCAGCGCGATGACCTTGGCGCCCTTTGCCGCCAGCGCACCCTTTGCTTCGAGCTTGTTGCCGCCTGCCGGCTTGAGCGCAAACTCGGTCTTGCCGGCGCCGTTGACAATTGTCAACTGCCCCGAAAGTCCTGCGCTGTCCATCGGCTCGCCATCATCTTCCACATACAGCTCCACGGTGCCGCCCTTGACAACCAATTCGAGCCAGGTCTCGCCGACTGCCTGGACGATACCGCCATGGCTGGGCGACGGCGCGCCGTGGCCATAGGCACTGTTGAGCGCCAGCGACGCCGAACACATTAACAACACACCGATAAATTTCTTCATGCGAGCTTCTCCTGGGGGATGCGGCGCACTTCGACAGGCGGCGCCGCCATCAGCCTTGGCCGAATTATTCCGGTGCGTGCGGCAACACGAACGACAGTGTGGCCAAGTGTTCAAGATGCTCGTACTTGGTCGGCTCTTCCGACGGCGAATTGAAGATAGCGACCAGCACGTTCAGGCCCTGATTGCGCACGGCGATCGTAACTGTCCCGTCCGCTCCGGTCAACACCGGTTTCTGGTCCGGATCGTTGACCCAGTCATGCAAGACCTTGGCGCCTGCGACCGGTTTCCCCTTGTACAACACTTGGAGCTTCATCGGCTGGCCCAGCAGCGCCGGCAGCTTGCCGCCCACCGGGATGATTTGCAGGGTCTGGCCCGGCAGCGGCATCAGCGGCTTGGTCAGTGCGCCGCGGATGTGGACTGCGTACTTGGTATTCTTTTCGCTCAGCACGGCGGTGGGCTGCTCGTCCTTGCCCTGCTTGTGCCACTTGCCGTCGGGGGTCTTGCTCCAGGTGCCGTTGTCGAGCACGGCGGCGACGATGGCCGGCTGGTTCTCGACGTTAACCAGCAACAAGCGCCCGTCGACCTGCAGCGAGGTCGGTACCGGCTTGCCGTCGGCGTCGTAACCGGCGATGCTCGACACCAGCGGCAAGCGCTTGACCGCGTCCAGGTCGTCGGCACCGACGCCGTACAGCAGCGCCAACTGGGTAGCGCGCTCGGCAAACCAGATGCCGTGCGCTTGGGCGGCGGCGGCAGCGGCGAGGCCGGCCACCAGTGCTGTCACGGCGAAAACCTTGGTGATGCGTTTCATTTTTTTCCTCTTTCATGAAGTAAGCAAGCAAACAGACCGGTGCGAGGGAATGGCTCGCGCTGGAATCAAAAGGCGTAATGCATGTTCAAAGTCACTGTGCGTTCGGTACCCGGCGCTACCCACACCTGGCTGTACGAACTGGCGAAGTACTGCTTATTGAACAGGTTGTCGATGTTGAGCGAGAAGCGGATCTTCTTACTCGGCGAATATGACGACAGCAGCTTGACCGTGGTGTACGCTGGCAGCAAGAAACCGCTCGAGACGGCCACGTCTCCCAGGCGCTCGCCGACATAGTTGAAACCGCCGCCGAGCGAGGCCATGCCGGAGCCGAGCTTGAACGTCGGCACGATTACCACGCTGGCGCTATTTTTCGGCACGTTCGGGAAGCGGCTGCCGGTAATGATGGTTTTGTCGCCCTTCGTCACTGTCGCATCGGTGTACGCGTATGCCGCCGACAGGCGCACGTTCTTGGCAATTTCGCCCGACACGTCGAGCTCGATGCCTTTGCTGCCGACTTCGCCGGCCGAAATGGAGAAATCGGTATTTAGCGGATTGGTGGTCAGCACATTTTCCTTGCTGATCTTGTACACCGCAAGCGTGCTGGTGAGCTGGCCGTTATCGTACTTGGCGCCGGCTTCGTACGACTTGCTCTTCTCAGGCGCGAAGGCAGTGTTTTCGATGCTGATGCCGCTGTTCGGCCGGAACGATTTGGCCGCAGTCAGGTACAGCGACAAGGCCGTCGTCGGCTGGTAGACGATGCCGGCGCGCGGGCTCGACGCGGTCGGCGACTGCGAGTTGGAAATCTTCAGCACATTATTGATGACTACCTGGTCGGCGCTGTCGTAGCGCAGGCCGAGCAGCACCTTCCAGCGCTCGCTCAGGTCGACCTGGTCCTGCGCGTAGTAGCCGTGCGCCTTCTGGTTCGACTGGGTGTCGTACGACAGCGTCATCGGATCGGCGACGCCGCCATACACGGGATTGTAGATGTCGATTGCGTACGCGTTGGTGGCCGACGGATTGCGCCGCAGTTGCACGCGGTGATCGTCGAACTTGTAGGCATCGACGCCGAACAACACGTTGTGCTGGATCGCACCGGTCATCAGCTTGCCCAGCAATTCGAGGCGCCCGGCGACGTCGATCGCGGCGAAATCATTGCGGCGGCGCTGGCGTCGCAGCGTGCGGTCGTCGGCCAGCAGGTTGCTGGCCTGGCTGGAGGTGCCGTCGAGCGAACTGTCGCGGTACGACAGGCCCGACTGCACCGACCAGCGCTCGTTGAACTGGTGCTGCACGAACACCTGGTGGCCGAGCGACTTGACGATCACCGGGCCGTCGCCAGGCTCGCCGAGGAAGCGCGAGTTCGGAATCAGGCCGAGCACCCCCTTGACCGCCACCACGCCGCGGTCGAACGGGGCACGCTGTTCCATCGCCTCGAGCTCGTACGACAGCGTGGTGTTGTCGCCGATCGCCCAGACGAACGACGGCGACAGGAATTTGCGCTCGTGCGTGAGGGTATCGCGGAAGCTGTCGCCTTTTTCGTAGGCGCCGCTGAGGCGGTAGGCGACGTTCTCGCTGAGCGGGCCGGTCAGGTCGATGGCGCCGCGGTAGGTGTTGAAACTGGCGGCGGAGACGTCCAACGAGTACTCGGGCTGAAAGCGCGGCTTCTTGGTGGTGATGTTGACGGTACCGCCCGGCTCGCCGCGGCCATACAGCGCGGAAGCTGGTCCTTTCAGTACTTCGACCGACTGGGTGCTGACGCCATCGCGCAAGCCGTTGTAGCCGCGGCTCGAGTTGAAGCCGTTCACCATGTAGTCCGAACCGAAATTGGGGTCGCCGGTGAAGCCGCGCATCGCGTAGCTGTCCCACAGGCCGCCGAAATTGCTAGCGCGCGAAATACCGCTCGACAGGTCGAGTGCGCCGGCCAGGTTTGTCACGCCGACGTCCTTGAGCAGATCGGCGGTGATCACCCGCACGCTTTGCGGCAGGTCCTTCAGCAGGGTGTCGGTCTTGGTGGCGCCGGTGGCCGACAGGCTGCGGTAGTTCTGGCGCTGGCCGGTAACGACGACGACATCTCTCTTGTCGCTGGCCTGCGCCGCGGCGGCGGCACTGTCGGGCTCGGCAGCGAGCGCCGCCAGCGGGTACGTTGCGGCCAGGAACAGCGCCAGGGTACGGTGACGGGACGGATACATGGTGAACTCCTAAGGGGTTGAATGTACTGATAAATACTGCAAAAGTCTTTGCATTTTTCCGCCGGCCCGCACTGCTGGCCACCTGCGGCGATGCCGGAAGGGGCTGGACTACCCATTCTTGCGACCCGTCTTCTGTGTACTGATTACAACATAGTCATTCGCAGCGGTTATCGCGTAATACCCTTGTCACAAAACAGAAACCGTTGTTTTGGCAGGACCAATCAGCACACCTTGCTGATCGCCCTCGCCGCGCACGGCGCCGGTGCGCAAACGGCGTCGCCGCACCAGCGCGGGGCGCGTGCCGCACCTAGACGGGCAGCGCGAAATCGATCAATACGCTCTTGAAACGCAGGTTCGCTTCATAGGCCTGGCGTCCCAGGTCCTTGCCCATGCCGGAGCGCTTGAAGCCGCCGGTCGGGATCACGAAGTCGTCGGTGCGGCCGTAACGGTTGACCCATACCGTGCCGGCTTCGAGCTGGTGTGCAAAGCGCAGCGCACGGTTCAGGTTCGCCGTGTGCACGCCGGCAGCGAGGCCATACGACGGGTGATCGCCCAGCGCCAGCGCCTCGTCGTCGTCGTCGAATACCTGCACCGTCAACACCGGGCCGAAAATTTCATCGCGCACCGCCTCCATGCCTGCGTCGACGCCCATCAGGATGGTGGGCGCGTAGTAGCCGCCCTCGCCGGTCACCGGCAGCAGACGGCCGCCGGTGACCAGCCGGGCGCCGGCCTGCAGCGTGCGCTGCACCATGCCGTCGATGCGCGCGGCGTCGGCGGGCCGGATGATGGGCGGCAGCGTCGTGTCGGGATGCCAGGTGTGGCCCGGCCGCAGCGTGGCGAATGCGGCGCCGATACCGGCGACCAGCTGCTCGGCCACCGAGCGCTCGACGATCAGGCGCGAACCGGCCACGCACACCTGGCCGGCGTTGCCAGTGATGGCCGCGGCCACCATGCGCGCGGTCTTGTCCAGATCGGGCGCGTCGGCAAACACCAGTTGCGGGCTCTTGCCTCCCAGTTCCAGCGTGACCGGCTTGGTGCCGCTCTCGGCGCAGGCCGCCATGATGGCGGCTCCGGTGCGGGTCGACCCGGTGAACGTGACCTTGGCTATACGCGGGTGGCGCACCAGCGCGTCGCCGGTTTCATGACCATTGCCCTGGATGACGTTGAAGATCCCTGGTGGCATGCCGGCGGCGATCGCCAGCTCGGCCAGCCGCAGCGCCGAAAACGGCGTCAGTTCCGACGGCTTGAGCACCACCGCGTTGCCGGCCGCCAGCGCTGGCGCGATCTTCCACGATGCCATCACCAGCGGAAAATTCCATGGCGCGATGGCGGCGATCACACCGTATGGCTCGGCGATCGTCATGCCCAGCGTGTCGCTGCGGGTAGCGGCGACATCGCCGCCCACCTTGTCGGCAAACTCGGCGAAAAAACGGATGCCCTCGGCGGTGAACGGCACGTCCCAGCGCACCGCGTCGCGGATCGGCCGGGTGGAACCGACGCTCTCGATCGGCGCCAGGGTGGCGATATCAGCCTCGATCAGCTGCGCCCATTTGCGTAGCACGCGGGCGCGGTCGCGCGGCGCCTGGCGCGCCCAGTTGCTGGTCTTGAAAGCGGTCCACGCGTCCTGCACCGCGCGATCGACCATTGCTGCATCGGCCACCGGCAGGCCCGCGTAGACTTGATTGTCGGAGGGCCGCCGTACCTCCATCGCGTGGTCGGCGGCGACATACCGGCCGCCGATAAAGTGCGCGCCCTGTACCGCGACGGTGTCCGGATTCATGTTGTCCATTTGGTTTATCCTATTCAGTAAGTGAGGTGTTTGACGATGCGTCGATGCTACGCCCGGAAGCGCAGCATTTAATGCGGTCGTCGCCGCACAAAGTGGTCCAAGCTGGTGTTGTTTCCGGGCAGGCGCAAGATCGTGCTGAATACCCCGCACACCGCCGCAACGGCGGTTTCCCCTCTGGACAGCGATGCCGCCACCGCTATCGGCAAGGTCAACGCGGCGCGGCTGCGGCGCCGGGAACAGCGCAGCAAGGTGTGCTGATTGGCGGCGTTAAAACCATGCTTTCTGTTTCAGCCGGACCGCAAAACGGGATAATGCGCAAACACGGGTATGGTGTAATGAGTCTCAGAAAACGCGTATCCGCACACGCCAAACACGGCGCAGGAACGCACTTCAATCTTATGGCCGCACGCGCCTTGCGTGGGCTTCACCCGCTGAACCAGAGGAAGAACCGATGAGCACCTTCAGGCCCAAATACATTACCTTCGACTGCTACGGCACGCTGACCCGCTTCCGTATGGCCGACATGGCGCGCGCGATGTATGCCAACCGCGTTCCCGCCGAGCGGATGGACGAATTCATCCTGCACTTCGCCGCCTACCGGCTGGACGAAGTGCTCGACGCCTGGAAGCCATACAAGGACGTGGTCATGAACGCGGTCGAACGCACCTGCAAGAAATGGGGCATCGCCTTCAACGAGGCCGAAGCGCAGCAGTTCTACGATGCCGTGCCGACCTGGGGCCCGCATGCGGATGTACCGGAGCCGTTGGCCAAGGTCGCCAAGGAATTCCCGCTGGTGATCTACTCGAACGCGGCCGACAACCAGATCATGCACAACGTCGAGATGCTGGGCGCCCCGTTCCACAAGGTGTTCACCGCACAGCAGGCGCAGGTCTACAAGCCGCGCCTGCGCGCCTTCGAGTACATGCTCGACAACCTGAACTGCGGCCCGGAAGACATCTTGCACGTGTCGTCGAGCCTGCGCTACGACCTGATGCCGGCGCACGACATGAGCATCAAGAACAAGGTGTTCGTCGCGCGCGGCCACGAGCCGTCGACCCCGCATTACGGCTATCATGAAATCAAGGACCTGTCGGGCCTGCCGGCCATCGTCGGCTTGTAATGAGCATGCCGCGCGCCGCTATTCCACCCCACAGGAAGCCCCATGAAGCTTGAATCGTATTGGCTCGACACCGCGCCGGCCTTCACCGGCGCGGCCCAGGGCCCGGTCGCCGGCCGCGCCGACGTGGTGGTGGTTGGCGGCGGCTTTACCGGCCTGTCGGCGGCGCTGGCGTTGGCGCGTACCGGCGCCTCGGTGGTACTGCTCGAAGCGGGCCGGGTGGCCGGCGAAGCATCCGGGCGCAATGGCGGGCAGTGCAACACCGGCCTGTTTCACGACTACGCCGACCTGTCGCAGCGGCTCGGCGAAGAAAACGCGCGTGCCTTCTACCATGCCTACGACGCCGCGGTCGACACCGTCGAAACGCTGGTGCGCGAGGAGGCCATCGACTGCGACTTCCGCCGCTGCGGCAAGCTCAAGGTCGCTGCCAAGCCGGAACATTACGCCAAGCTCGAACGCATCCATCGCCAGTTGCAGGCGTCGGTCGACCCAACCATCGAGCTGGTGCCGCCCGAGCGCATGCAAGACGAGATCGGCTCGGCCAGTTTCCACGGCGGGCTGCTGCAGCGTGCCGGTGCCCAGATGCACATGGGGAAATTTGGCGTCGGGCTGGCCAACGCAGCGGTGCGGGCCGGGGCCAAGGTCTACGAATCGGCGGCCGTCAGCGCCATCGACCGTCAGGCCGGAGGCTTTCGCCTCACCTGCGAACGCGGCACGATCGAGGCCGGCCAGGTGTTCCTGGCGACCGGCAATTCGAGCCGCGGGCCGTTCGCCCATTTCCGCCGCCGCCTGGTGTCGGTGGGCAGTTTCATCATCGTCACTGAAGCGCTCGACAAGGACGTGCTCGACCGGCTGGTGCCGACCCGCCGCAATTACGTCACCACCAAGAATATCGGCAATTATTTCCGCGTAACGCCAGACCACCGCCTGCTGTTCGGCGGCCGCGCGCGCTTCGCGCTGTCGAACCCGAAGTCGGACGCCAAGAGCGGCCACATCCTGGCCGCCACGATGGCCGAGGTGTTCCCGCAATTGGCGGACACGCGCGTCGACTACTGCTGGGGCGGACTGGTCGACATGACCGCCGACCGGCTGCCGCGCGCCGGCGAACACGAGGGCATGTTTTACTCGCTCGGCTACAGCGGGCACGGGGTGCAAATGTCGGTTCACATGGGTCAGCTGATGGCCGACATCATGGCCGGCAAGGCAGAACAGAACCCGTGGCGCGACCTCGCCTGGCCGGCCATTCCCGGTTACTTCGGCAAGGCCTGGTTCCTGCCGCTGGTGGGCGCCTATTACAAACTGCAAGACAAGCTGCATTAAGGCAAAGGCACCGGCCCACCATGAATTCCACGATAGGACGGCTGCTGCTGCAGCGCTTCGCCTTCGCCTTGCTGACCCTGTTGATGGTGTCGGTGGTGGTGTTTTCCATCACCAACCTGTTGCCTGGCGACGCCGCCGAGGAAACGCTTGGCCAGGCCGCCACGCCCGAATCGGTGGCGGCCCTGCGCGCCCAGTTCGGGCTCGACCAGCCGGCGCCGGTGCGCTATGGCCGCTGGCTGGCGAACATGATGAGCGGCAACCCGGGCATCTCGCTGGTCAACGGCAAGCCAGTGTCCGAACTGATCGGCAAGCGCCTGCCCAGCTCGCTGGTGCTGGCTGGCGTCACGGCCGCCGTGTCGGTGCCGATCGCCCTCACGCTGGGCATCCTGTCGGCGATGTTGCGCGGCTCGCTGTTCGACCGCGCCGTCAACATGACGGCCGTGTCGCTGGTGTCGGTGCCGGAATTTTTGATCGCCACGTTGGCGGTGCTGCTGTTTGCGGTCAAGCTGCACTGGCTGTCGGCGTTGTCGCACACCGCCGACATCGCCTCCTTCGGCCAGTTCCTGCGCGCCTATGCGATGCCGGTGTTTACGCTGTGCTGCGTGATCGTCGCGCAGATGGCACGCATGACGCGCGCCGCGGTGATCGACCAGCTCAGCGCGCCGTACGTCGAGATGGCGCGCCTGAAGGGTGCGCAGCCGGTGCGCATCGTGCTGGCCCACGCGCTGCCGAACGCGATCGGACCGATCGCCAACGCGGTCGCGCTCAGCCTGTCCTATCTGCTCGGCGGCGTGCTGATCGTCGAGAGCATCTTCAACTATCCTGGTATCGCCAACCTGATGATCGACGGCGTGACCACGCGCGACATCCCGCTGGTGCAGGCCTGCGCCATGATCTTTTGCGGCGCCTACCTGCTGCTGGTGATGCTGGCCGATATTTGCGCAATCGTCTCGAACCCAAGGTTAAGAAAACAATGAGCAGCGTCGTCACCTCACCATTGCGCCGGCGCGGCCTGCGCGCCCTGTCACCGCTGGCACTGATCGGCCTGGCGATCACCAGCTTCTGGCTGCTGATGGCGCTGGCCGGGCCCGCGCTGTCGCCGCACGACGCCGCCGCGCTGGTCGACCTCGACGTGTTCGGCCCGATCAGCTGGCAGTTCCCGCTGGGGACCGACTACCTCGGCCGCGACATGCTCAGCCGGATCCTGTACGGCGCGCGCTTCACCGTCGCGCTGGCGCTGACGGCGGCACTGCTTGCCAGTGCCTGCGGCACCCTGCTCGGGCTGTGCGCGGCGGTCGCCGGCGGCTGGCTCGACGCCGCCATGAGCCGCACGCTCGACGCCTTGATCTCGATCCCCAGCAAAATGTTCGCGCTGATGATGGTCGCCTCGTTCGGCTCCTCGGTGCCGGTGCTGATTGCCACCGCGGCGATCGGCTTCATGCCGGGCGCCTACCGGATTGCGCGCGCGCTCGCCGTCAACGTCCAGGCGATGGAGTTCGTGCAGGCGGCGCGGGCGCGCGGCGAAGGCATGGCCTACATTACCTGCGTCGAAATCCTGCCCAACATGATCCGCCCGGTGCTGGCCGATTTCGGCCTGCGCTTCGTGTTCATCGTTCTGCTGCTGAGCGGACTGTCGTTCCTTAGCCTCGGCGTACAGCCGCCCGACGCCGACTGGGGGTCGCTGGTGCGCGAGAACATCGCGGGACTGAGCGAAGGTGCGCCCGCCGTGCTGATGCCGGCGCTGGCGATCGCCACGCTGACCATCGGTGTCAACCTGTTGATCGACAACCTGCGCCGCCGCGCCCCGGGAGCATGAAATGAATCCACTGGTCCAGGTGAGCGGCCTGCGCGTGGTAGCGCGCAACGACGACGGCATCGATATGGCGATCGTCAAGGGGATCGATTTTTCGATCGACAAGGGCGAAGTGCTGGCGCTGATCGGCGAGTCCGGCTCCGGCAAGACCACCATTGCGCTATCGCTGATGGGCTATGCGCGCAGCGGCTGCCGCATCGTCGGCGGCTCGGTGCGGATCGGCGACCAGGAGGTGCTGGGACTGGGCGAGCCGGCACTGGCGCGTCTGCGCGGTCGCACCGTCGCCTACATCGCGCAGAGCGCGGCGTCGGCCTTCAATCCGTCCAAGACCTTGATGGACCAGGTGATCGAAAGTGCGCTGATCCACCGCACCATGCCGCGCGCCGCCGCCGCGGCGAAGGCGGTCGGCCTGTTCCGCGCGCTGGCCCTGCCCGACCCCGAGCGCATCGGTGCGCGCTATCCGCACCAGGTGTCGGGCGGCCAGCTGCAGCGCGTGATGGCGGCGATGGCCTTCATCACCGATCCGGCGCTGGTGATCCTCGACGAACCGACCACCGCGCTCGACGTGACGACGCAGATCGACGTGCTGCGCGCCTTCAAGGACGTGGTGCGCCAGCTCGGCACCACTGCGGTGTACGTGTCGCACGACCTGGCGGTGGTGGCGCAGATGGCCGACCGCATCGTCGTGCTGCGCAACGGCGAAATCCGCGAAACCGGCGCCACCGGGGCGATCCTGAGCACGCCCACCCATGCCTACACACAAAGCCTGCTGGCGGCGGCCGAACCGGCCATGCGCACGCTGCCGGCGGCGGCCGGCGGCGATCGCGCACCGCTGTTGCAGGTGCGCGGCCTGATTGCCGGTTATGGCGCGCCTGACCGCGACGGCCTGCCGGCCAAACGCATCCTCAGCGACATCGACCTGACTATCGCACGCGGCGCCACGGTCGGCGTGATCGGCGAATCGGGGTCGGGCAAGACCACGCTGGCGCGCGTGATCGCCGGCATGGTACCGGCCGCGCGCGGCAGCGTCCTGCTCGATGGCGTGCCGCTCGGCGTCGGCGGGCGCACGCGCGAACAATGCCGGCGTGTGCAGTTCGTGTTCCAGAACGCCGACTCCGCGCTCAACCCCGCCCATACGGTCGGCCGCATCCTGGCGCGCCCGCTGGCCTTCTACCACGGCCTGAACGGCGACGCGCAGCAACAACGCGTGATGCAGTTGCTCGACCTGGTGCGGCTGCCCAAGGATGTCGCCGGCCGCCGGCCCGGTGAATTGTCGGGCGGCCAAAAGCAACGCATCAACCTGGCGCGCGCGCTCGCCGCCAAGCCCGACCTGATCCTGTGCGACGAAATCACCTCCGCGCTCGACACCGTAGTCGCCGCCGCGATTCTCGACCTGATGGCCGAACTGCGGCGCGAACTGAGCGTGTCGTACATGTTCATCAGTCACGACATCAGCACCGTGCGCGCGATCTGCGACGACATCGTGGTGCTCTACGCCGGCAACAAGGTCGAGGCGCGGCCTCGCGCGGCGCTGGCGGCGCCGCCGTTCCATCCGTATTCGCACCTGCTCATTTCATCGGTGCCGCAACTGCGGCAAGGCTGGCTCGATGACGTCTGCAGCGACGCCGCCGCCGGCCTGCCCGCCATCGGCCAGCCGGGCGCGACGTCCGGCCTGTGCGCCTTTCTCGATCGCTGCAGCGTGCGCATCGACGGTGTCTGCAACCGCGTGCCGCCGCCGCGTCAACGGCTCGACAACGGCGGCGAGATCCTGTGCCACCAGCCGGACCACGCCTTGCGCCGACTGCAGGCCCCGCTCCACCGCTTCGAGGAGATGGCATGAATTCACGCTTCGTCCGGCTGGCCGAATCCAGCCGAGCACCGGTCCATTTCACCATCGACGGCCGCGCGGCCGAAGCGCTCGAAGGCGATACCCTGCTGGTGGCCATGCTCGGCGCCGGACGCAGCCTGCGCAGTTCCGAGTTCGGCGACGACCGGCGCGCCGGCTTCTGCCTGATGGGCGCCTGCCAGGACTGCTGGGTGTGGAGCGCACAGGGGCAGCGCCTGCGCGCCTGCACCACGCCGATCGCCGAAGGCATGCAGATCGTAACCGAACAAACGGAGGCAGTATGGTTGAACCACGAATAGTCGTGGTAGGTGCCGGGCCGGCCGGCGTGCGCTGTGCCGAGCAACTGGTGGCGGCCGGCGTCAGGCCGGTCGTGATCGATGAAGGCCGGCGCGACGGCGGTCAAATCTACCGCCGCCAGCCAGACAATTTTACGCGCAGCTATGCCACCTTGTACGGTTCGGAAGCGCCGCGCGCCGAGGCGTTGCATCGCAGCTTCGACGCGCTGCGCGGCAGAATCGACTATCGCAGCGAAACGCTGGCGTGGAACATCACGCAGGGCGAACTGCACCTGGTCCACGCCGGCGTCGCCTCGCAACTGCCCTACGACGCGCTGGTGATCTGCTCGGGCGCCACCGATCGCCTGATGCCGGTCAAGGGCTGGCAGTATGCCGGCACTTACAGCCTTGGCGCGGCCCAGGTGGCGCTCAAAGCGCAAGCCTGTTCGATCGGGCGCCAGGTGGTGTTCATGGGAACCGGGCCGCTGCTGTACCTGGTAGCGATGCAGTACCTCAAGGCCGGCGCGCAAATCGCCGCCGTGCTCGACACTGCCCGCCTGCGCGATCAGCTGGCGGCGTTGCCGAAACTGCTGGCGCGTCCCGGCCTGTTGCGCAACGGGCTCGCTTTCATTGCCGCGCTGCGGCGCGCCGGCGTGCCGGTATTGTCCGGCATCGAGCCGCTCGAAATTCGCGGCAGCGACGACGATGGCGTCGGCGCCGTGGCATTTCTCGACGCCCGCCGCGTGCGGCGCGAGCTGGCCTGCGACGCGGTCGCGCTCGGCTACCACCTGCGTCCGGAAACCCAGCTGGCCGATCTGGCGCGCTGCGCGTTTCGATTCGACCCGCAGGCGCGTCAGTGGTTTCCCGAGGTCAGCATGGCCGGCCGCAGCTCGGTGGCCGGGGTCTACCTGGCCGGCGACGGCGCGCGTATCCTGGGCGCGGACGGCGCCGAGAACGCCGGCCGGCTGGCCGCGCTGTCGGTGCTGGCCGACCTTGGGCGCACGATCGATGCGGATCAGGTCGCACAGCTGATGCGGCAGCAGGAGAAAATGGAGCGGTTTCGACAGGGCCTGGTGCAGGCCTTCCCGTGGCCGGCAGCGCAGGCGGCGCGGCTGCCGGATGACGCCATCGTGTGCCGCTGCGAGGCGATCAGCGCCGGCGAGCTGCGCCGCGTCGTGGGCGAAATGGGCGCGACCGAGGCGAACCGCGCCAAGGCATTCAGCCGGGTCGGCATGGGGCGCTGCCAAGGCCGATATTGCGGCCAGGCCGGTGCCGAAGTGATCGCGCATGCAGCCGGCGTGCCGATCGAACTGGTGGGACGCCTGCGCGGCCAGGCGCCGGTCAAGCCGCTGGCAATCGCTGTGCGCGAGGAGCCGCAATGAGCGCGCAGTCAGCCGATGTGGTCATCATTGGAGGCGGCCTGATGGGGGCTGCTACCGCCTTCTTTCTGCGCCGCCGCGGCGTTTCCGTGATCGTGCTTGAGCGCGGCCTGGTGGGCCAGCAGGCCAGCGGCACTAACTTCGGCAACGTCCGCCGCCAGGCCCGCTTCCTGCCGCAACTACCACTCGCCAACCGTGCGCATGCCGTCTGGTGCAAGCTGCCGGAACTGATCGGCGACGATGTCGAGTTCCTGCCATCGGGTCACATCCGCATCGCTTACACCGACGAACAAGTCGGCGTGCTGGAAAAATATGCGCGTGACGCCCGCGAGTACGGCCTCGATCTCGAAATGTACGGAGGCGAGGCGATGCGGGCGCGCTATCCCTTCCTGGGACGCGAAGTGCGGGCGGCGTCGCTGGCGCCGGCCGACGGCCACGCCAATCCGCGCCTGGCCGCCCCCGCCTTCGCGCGCGCCGCCATCCGCAACGGCGCCCGGGTATTCGAAAACACCGAGGTGCTGGCGATCGTCAAGGACGGCGTCGATTTCCGCGTCACTTGCAACGACGGGCGCGAATTTCGGGCACCGAGCGCCCTGATTGCCAGCGGTGCCTGGGGCGACAAGATGAGTGCCCAATTCGGCGAGCCGGTGCCGATGACGCCGCGCGGCCCGCAGATGGCGGTCACCGAGCCGATGCCCTACAGGATCCTGCCCGCGGTCGGGGTGGCGACCAAGACGTTGCACGAAATGCTGTACTTCCGCCAGATCAAGCGCGGCAACATCATTTTCGGCGGCTGCGGACGTGGGCCGGCGTACCCGGATTTGCTGCGTGCCTACGTCCTGCCGGAGCATACCTTGACCCAGTTCGGTCAACTGGCGCGGCTGGCGCCCGCGGTGGCGCGCCTGAACATCATCCGCGTCTGGAGCGGCATCGAAGGTTACATGGCGGACGACCTGCCGGTGATGGGAGCGAGCGCGAAGGTCAGCGGCCTGCATTACGCATTCGGGTTCAGCGGGCACGGATTCCAGCTCGGCCCTGGCGTCG
Organism: Pseudomonadota bacterium; assembly: GCA_030272785.1. Lineage (GTDB taxonomy): Bacteria > Pseudomonadota > Gammaproteobacteria > Burkholderiales > Burkholderiaceae_D > JAFCUW01. Next base: position 12,848 of record JARXKM010000008.1, on the reverse strand, counting down.
GCGAGGTCATGGCCGAACTGATCAGCACGGGCGCGACTTCGACGCCGATCGACCCGTTTCATATCCGCCGCTTCGACACCGTCGAGGCGCAGCCGGCCATCCTCGCCGCGCCCATCTGAGCGCGACCCGGCCACTATCGACAGACAATGGAGCAATGATGCGGGTTGTGGTCCTGGGAAGTGGTGTCATCGGCGTTACCAGCGCCTACTATCTTGCCCTCGCTGGGCACGAGGTCACTGTTCTGGACCGCCAGCCCGGGCCGGCGCGCGAGACCAGTTTCGCCAACGCCGGCCAGATTTCGCCCGGCTACGCATCGCCATGGGCAGCGCCTGGCGTTCCGCTCAAGGCCATCAAATGGATGCTGCAACGCCACTCGCCGCTGGCGCTCTCGCCAGACGGCAGCACCTTTCAGCTCGAATGGATGTGGCAGATGCTCAGGAACTGTACCAGCGCTCGCTACACCATCAACAAGGAGCGCATGGTGCGGCTGGCGGAGTACAGCCGCGACTGCCTGAAGGACTTGCGTGAGCAAACCGGCATCGCCTACGAAAGCCGCCAGAATGGGACGATGCAATTGTTCCGCACCACCAAGCAGTTCGACGACGCCGCCAAGGACATCGAAGTATTGCGCGTTGCGGGCGTGCCGTTCGAGCTGTTGACACGCGACCAGCTGGCCGGCGTAGAGCCTGCGCTCGAGCGGGTCAAGGAAAAATTGGTCGGCAGCCTGCGCATGCCGAATGACGAAACCGGCGACTGCCACCTGTTTACGACGCGGCTTGCGGCGATGGCCGAAACGTTGGGCGTGCGCTTTCGCTACAATGTCGCGATCGACCAGTTGGTGCTTTCCGGCGACCTGATCGCCGGCGTTCAATGTGGCAGCGAAACGGTCGTCGCCGATAGCTACGTGGTGGCGCTCGGCGCGCACTCGACCCGGCTGTTGAAACCCATAGTCGCCCTACCGGTGTATCCGATGAAGGGATATTCGATTACCGTGCCAATCACCGATGCGCAAGCGGCGCCGGTGTCGACGGTACTGGATGAAACTTACAAGATCGCGGTTACCCGGTTCGACGACCGCATCCGCGTCGGCGGCATGGCAGAAATTGCGGGTTTTGATAGCGCTCTCGATCCTAGACGCAGGGCGACGCTCGAGATGGTGATGAACGACCTGTTTCCCGGCGCGGGCGATACTGCCAGCGCATCGTTCTGGACTGGATTGCGACCGATGACACCGGACGGCACGCCCATCGTCGGGCGAACTGCTGCACCCAACCTGTATTCGAATACCGGCCACGGGACGCTGGGGTGGACCATGGCATGCGGTTCGGCCCAACTGCTGGCCGACCTCGTGTCGGGAGAGCGACCGGCAATCGCCTTCGAAGACCTGGCGGTCACGCGCTATGCCGTTAAGTATCGCAATGATCGCATGCTGCTGGCCGACGCGTGAATGGTGGCCTCGACACGCATGTCGAGTCACGGTTCGTGCCGATTCCCACAATGTTCATGAGGCCTGAAGAAAATGAGATCAAGCCCAGTTTTCACAATTGGCGGCTGCACCGGCGTAACGCTGACGACATCAACACCGTTAAGGGCGGCAAGAAAGCGTCGCATTGCACGCCTCCGGGCAATCATCGCTGAATTGAAAGTCCGCGATATCGGGTCGGCTGGAATTGCCACCTTGCTAGACTGCTCGCAATCCGCGGCTCGGCAGTATCTGGCGGAGCTGCGCGACGCCGGAGTGATCTGCGCTCGTACCTTCAGGCAGGCCGACGGTGACGCCGACAAATTCGCCCACCGGCTTCATTCCGACCCATTATCAATCGAACGATTCCTCGCCAGGTTGGATAATCCTATGGAAAGCGTCGGCGCCGCCTGCACGCGCGCTGACGAAGCTTCCACCAGCGTGCTAGTTCGCCGCATTCATCTCATCCGTGATGATGATAGACCGTTACACAAGCTGAGCAATTCTGTCCCTCAGCCGGATCCGCTCATCTCCGCGCTGTTCGGTCGGAGTCCCGGGCGCTAACTGCGAACCGTGGAAACGGGCGCTCGCCGCGCGGATTCCTCTTCAAGCTTGGTGATCATGGCGGTGATGGATGTCAGGATAATGCGGATGAGCGTGTTCGAGCGGCGCGTGATGGTGGGGATGCGCGTGCGGCTCCTTGCCGTCCCACTCGAAATCGTGCTCATGCTGGTGGTGGCTGTCGTGGCTGTGTTCATGCAGATGGTCCATCGGCGCATGCGCATGCCCGTGTTCATGGGTTTCGGTCAAGTGCAGCCAGATCCCGCCTCCCATCAGTGCCGCCGCAGCCCAGAACAACGGACTGGGCGCGTCGCCCAGCATTACCAGCGAAATAGCCGCGCCGACGAAGGGCGCCGCCGAGAAATACGCTCCGGTGCGCGCTGTGCCGAGATGGCGCAATGCCAGCACGAACATCACCAGGCTCAGGCCATAACCGAAAAAGCCGACCAGGCCGGCCGTCAGAACCGTGCGCGTGTCGGGCAGCAGGAAACCCATGGCCAGGGCGATGGACAAGTTGACCGCCCCCGCCACCATGCCCTTGATGCCGGCGATCTGGAGTGGATCGCTGGCCGACACCTTGCGCGTCAGGTTATTGTCGATCGCCCAGCAAAGGCAAGCGCCGATGATCGCCAGCGCCCCCCAAGGCACGCCGAGCACGGGAATCTGCTCCCATGACAGCAAAGCGCCGGCAACGACGATGAGCAGCATGCCGATGAAGATGCGGCGGTCGAAATTTTCCTTAAAGACGAACCAGGCGAGCATGGCCGTCAGCACGCCTTCCATATTGAGCAGCAGCGAAGCCGCCGACGCGGGCGTGAGCGTCAAGCCGACCATCAGCAGCACCGGCCCCGCGATACCGCCAGCGACGATGGCGCCGCCCAACCACGGCAGATCCGGCGCCGTCAGCGCCACTGGCTTATCCTGGTCTTCGCGCTGAGCCAGGGCGCGGACAAGGTAACAGGCCAGCAGCCCGATACCGCTGCCCAGGTACAGCAAGCCGGCCAGGGCCACGGGAGCTAAATCGCTGACGAGCGTCTTGGAAAATGGGGTACTGGCGCCGAACAACGCGGCGGCCAGCAAGGCATACGCCACGCCTTTGTGGATGGCGGGTTGTTTAATTACGCTGTTCATCGAACGCTTTCTAAAAGTGCAACGCTTCGTGCGGCGTTCCTGCATTATCGCCCGCCGCGCTGCGCGCTGCTTCCCGTTTGGCAAGCGGCAAGCAGCTGAAGCCTTGCATCTGGTCGTTACGCTGGAAGTGGAAGACCTGCCGGCTTGCGCTGGCGCCGCCGCAGCACCATGCCGCTGATGGCCGGCAGGATGAACAGCGTCAAAATGGTCGACGTGATCAAGCCGCCGATGACGACGGTCGCCAGCGGCTTTTGCACTTCGGCGCCAGTGCCGGTGGCGATCGCCATGGGCACGAAGCCGAGCGACGCCACCAGTGCGGTCATCAGTACCGGCCGCAAGCGCTCCATGGCGCCGTCGATGACGGCCGTGGCGGCGTCGATGCCATCGGCCAGGCGCTTGTTGATGGCCGAGATCAGCACCAGGCCGTTGAGCACTGCCACGCCAGAGACCGCGATGAAACCGACGGCGGCCGAGATCGAGAATGGCATGCCACGCAGCACAAGAGCGAACACGCCGCCCGCCAGCGCCAGAGGCACCGCGGTCAGCACGGTAGCGGTCAGCATCGCATTGCCAATCGCCATGTACAGTGCGGCGGCGATCAAGATGAAACACACAGGGACTATGATGGCCAGTCGCGCGGTGGCAGCGCGCAAGTTCTGAAATTGCCCGCCCCATTCCATCCACGATCCCGGCGAGAGCTTGACCTCCTTCGCCAGCAGCGCCTGCGCCTCATCGACGTAGCCGCCCAGGTCGCGCCCGACGACGTTGGCTTCGACGTAGATGCGGCGTTTGCCGTTGTCCCGGCTTACTTCGTTCAGACCCTGGGTGAAGCGGAACTGGACCAGCTGGCGCAGTGGAATCGAGGCCCGCGCCTGTTCCCCGGCGGCCGGCAGCATCACTGGCAGCGCGCCCAGTTCATCGAGGTTGTTGCGCAATTCGCTCGGCAAGCGGACCACGATGTCAAACCGGCGGTCGCCCTCGAAAATCTGGCCGGCCGAGCGGCCCGCCAAGGCAGTCGAGACGGTATCGGCCACTTCCCTGACGGTCAAGCCGTAGCGCGCGATCGCCGCCCGCTCAAACACGATGTCGAAGGTCGGAAAGCCTTCGGTCTGCGCCACGCGCACATCGGCCGCGCCGGGGACCTTGCGCAGCACCGCCGCGACTGCCCGGGCGCTGACTGCCATCTGATCCAAGTCCTCACCGTATATCTTGACGGCGACATCGCTGCGTACTCCCCCTATCAGCTCGTTGAAGCGCATTTCGATGGGCTGGGTGACGTCATAGTTGTTGCCGACCAGGTTCGCGGTCTTGGCGCGGATTCGCTCGATCACCTGTTCCTTGGTGGTCACGCCCGCCGGCCACTCATTCCTTGGCTTGAGGATGATGTAGTTGTCCGAGGCATTGGGCGGCATTGGATCGGCGGCAAGGCTGGCGGTGCCGGCCTTCGAGTAGACCGTCTTGACTTCGGGCAGTGTGAGCACGGCGCGTTCGAGCGGCAAATCGAGCGCCAGCGACTGGTCAATCGAGGTAGACGGTATGCGCACCGACGACAGGTTCAGGTTTTGCTCATCGAGGGTAGGCATGAATTCCCTGCCGACGAACGAGAATGCGACGGCGGCCATTGCCAATACCCCCACGCCGGCGCCGATAAATGGCAGCGGTTGCGCCACCGCGCGCCGCAGCCAGGGTTCGTAGCGGCGTTTGGTGCCGACGATAACCTTGACCTCCTGCTCGGCAACGTGACCAGTCATCAGCACCGCGATGAGTGCGGGAACGAAGGTGATCGACAGCACAAATGCGGACCCCAGGGCCAGCATCAGCGTGATCACCATCGGCGAGAACATCTTGCCTTCCACGCCTTGGAAGGTGAGGCAAGGCAGGAATACCAGGAAGATCACCAGCTGACCATAGATCGTCGGACGCAGCATTTCTCGCGACGAGGCGACCACTTCCTCAAGCCGCTCCTTGAGGACCAAGGTACGCCGTTCCTGGTGCTGGCGTTCGGCCAGGCGCCGCAGCGTGTTCTCGACGATGATCACGGCGCCGTCGATGATCAGGCCGAAATCGAGTGCGCCCAGGCTCATCAGGTTGCCCGAAATGCCGAGCGAGTTCATCCCGATTGCGCTCATCAACAGCGACAGGGGAATGACCAGCGCAGCGATGAGCGCGGCGCGCCAGTTGCCCAGCAGCGCGAACAGAATGACGGCGACCAGGAGTGCGCCTTCCGCCAGGTTCTTGGCGACTGTCGAAATGGTGGCCACGACCAGCTGCGAGCGGTCCAGGGTTGGCACGACGGTGATGCCTTCAGGCAGCGTCTTGCCGACTTCTTTCAGTTTTTCCCCGACCCCGTGGGCGACCGTCCGGCTGTTGGCGCCCACCAGCATCAAGGCGCTGCCGACCACGGTCTCGTAACCGTCGCGGCTGGCGGCACCAGCGCGCAACTCGCCACCGACGTTCACTTTCGCCACCTGCGCCACAGTGACGGGCACGCCGCCGCGGGTTGCCACCACCGCGCCAGCGATCTCGTCCTGGGTTCGTATGCGGCCGTCGGCGCGTACCAGGTAGGATTCGCCGGAGCGGCGGATATAGTTGGCGCCGACCGACACGTTCGCTTCCTCCAGCGTACGGGCCAGCTCGGCAAACGAAATGCCCTGGGCCGCCATCTTGGCTGGATCCGGCTCGACCACGTATTGCTTGACGTAGCCGCCCAGCGAGTCGACGTCCGCCACGCCTGGCGTCGTGCGCAGTTGGGGACGAATGATCCAGTCCTGCACCGTGCGCAGATAGGCGACCCTAGCAACGTTGTCGGCCAAGAGTTCCCCCTGCTCGGTCAGAAAGCTGCCATTCGATTGCCATCCCGGCTTGCCATCCCTGCGCGGCGCGCCCTTGCCGTCGGGATGAACAAACTCCACACTGTAGTGAAACACTTCGCCCAGACCGGTAGACATCGGCCCCATCTGCGGTGTCGCGCCTTCCGGCAAATCCGGCTGGGCCCGTGCCAGGCGCTCCGCCACCTGCTGTCGCATGAAGTAGAGATTGGCGCTTTCCTTGAAGATGGCGGTGACCTGGCTGAAGCCGTTGCGCGAGAAAGATCGCACGCTTTCCACGCCATCGAGGCCGGTCAATGCGGTTTCGATTGGGAACGTGACGCGCTTTTCGATTTCGACCGGACTCAAGGTCGGCACCACGGTGTTGATTTGAACCTGCTTGTTGGTGATGTCGGGGGTGACGTCGATCGGCAGCAGGTTCAATTGCCAGGCGCCGACGAGCGCCACGACGATGGTCATGAACAGGATGACCCAGCGCGAACGGACCGAGCCGGTGAGTATGGAATCAATCATCATTCCTCCCTGGCGTTCTTGATCATGTCAGCCTTGACCAGGAAGGCGTTGCGTGTGGCGACCAGCTCGCCGGCACGAATACCCGACACGATCTGCGCCACGCCACGGCTGCGGGTACCGACCAGCACCGGCTGGACGCGGAAGCCGTCCTTTGTGCGTACAAACAGCACGTCGTGACCGTCCACGTTCTGGACTGCATCCTCGGGAACAACCATGCCGGCGGCACCATTCTTGACATGCAGCCTGGCCTGGACGCCTTCGCCGGTGATCAGTTCGCGCACCGACGACACCGGCGTCAAGACAACGGTTGCGGCACGGGTGCTGCCGCTCACGGTTGGCGTCACCGAGCGCACCGTGGCGGCGACCGGGGTGCCGCCGGCGGCGATGATGGTGGCTTTGTCGCCAATGGTGACGCGGCCAATGTCGGCTGCCGGGAGCGATGCTTCGACCTGCAATTTGCCAGCGCCGGCCACACGGAACAATTCCGTCTGTGGCTGGACGTATCCGCCGAGCGTCGCTGTCTGTGCGGTGATCCTGCCTGCGATCGGGCTGACGACGGATACCGATTTGCCATCTGCCGACACATGCGCCGTTGACGCCACCGACGAGGCGCGTTGCGCTTCGGATTGCGCCACGGCCAGGGCCGACTGCGCCGCCTCCATTTCCTGGCGCGGTGTGACCCCTTGGGAAAACAGGCTGGTTTCGCGCGCGAAAGTCTTGCGGGCCAACTCCGCCTTTGCATTTGCAACGTTGCGCTCGGCCGCCATGCTGGCCGCCTCCAGGCTGTCGACTTGCGCCAGCGCCTCGCCGGCGCGTACGGTGTCGCCCAGCTGACTTTTAACGCGCGTGATGCTGCCTGAAGCGCGCGCAACGATCACCGCTTCGCTATTGGGTGGTGCAACCACCGTGCCGGCCGTCAGGATTTCCGCTTCGAGACCGCCACTGCTGACGGGCTCGACGGCAATCCTGGCAGCCGTGAGATATTCAGCCGGAATTTTCACTTCAAGTGCGGGGGGCTCGCCGGCCGCTCGTGCCGATGCCGGTGCCTTCGCAAGCGGTACTGCAGCCGGCTGCTTTTTTGCGGCCATCCAGTGCGCGGCACCAAATCCGAGTGCGCCAGCCACTGCCGCGGCGCCCGCAACGAGGGCCCAGGTCGGCGTCCGCTGTTGTTGTCGCATCATGGTGTTTCTCCAAATACGTTGCGGCCTTCGGCCATGGAAAGGGTGGCGAGCGCGCGCACGCGAGCCACGCGGGCCTCGATGGTGAGCGCCTTCGCTTCGGACAGGGCGCGCCGGATCGCGAGTAGCTCCACCAGGGCAGTCTTGCCGGCGTCATAGCCAACGCGGCCAAGGCGGTAGGCATCGGCGGCGGCGGCCTCGCCTTGCTCGGCGGCCTGCAGCCGCTTGTCCGAAGCCTCCACCTGCGCCACGGCCGACCGGTGCGATGCCAGCGCCTCCAGGCGGGCAGCTTCGACACGCAAAGCCGCCCCATTGGCACGTTCGCTGGCGGCGTCAACGCCGGACTGGTTACGGTCGAACAGGGGAATGCTGGCCGAAATACCGATCGTCGCCGCCTTGTCGCTGGACCAGCCGAACCTGCGCATGCCGATACTCACGCCAAGGTCGGGCATGCTCCTTGTCTGCTCCACCCGCACTTGCGCTGCGACGGCGTCGCGCTCGGCGGCGGCGCTGGCGAGCGCGGGCGCCTGGGACGGCGTCCAGCCGGCGAGCGGAGATGGCGCGCCGACAGTGGCCAGGAAGGGATGGACGATGTGGGTGAACGGTTCGGCGGCCCCGACCAGCGCGGAAAGGCGTTCAAGCGCCTCGGTGGCGTCGGCGGCGGCCGATAGCACCGAGGCGCGGGCAGCCGCGGCGCTGGCGCGCGCCTGCGCCACCCGCAATTCTGCTTCCCGGCCAGCTTTCACCAGGGCCTGTGTCGCGCGCAGGTCGTCGTCGGCCCGCGCCGATTCTGCGTCAGCGACTTCCTTGCGCTGCTGCATCGCCTCGGCCGTCGCATAGGCGAGCGCCAGCTGGGCTGCGAACGCTAGGCGCGCCTGGCGTTCGTGCGCGCCAGCGGCATAGGCTTTGCGCTGCCCGGCCTCGATGCGCGCGGAACGCTTGCCGCCAAGCTCGAAAACCTGGGTGATGGTATAGGTGTCCTGGCGTTGACTGACCCCGCCGGACGTCGGCGCACCGAGATTCTCGGCCGTCGCGTTCAGGGTGGGATTGAGCCAGGCACCAGCTTGACGAACATCGGCCCGCGCCGCGCGCACGTTGGCGCTCTCTTCGAGCAGCTGCGGCGCACGTGTTTGCGCCTGCTGAAGCAGCGCGCCAAAGGACGGCGTCTCGACGGCTTGACTCATCGTTGCTGCCGAGGCGATGGCCAGCGCCAGAAACGCGCTTTGAAACGACCGTAAAGACAGTGCGGCGAAACGCCGCCGGGTCTGGCGAACGGTAACGTCCGCCAGACGGCCACGCGACGTTGCGCGTGGGCGTACAGAAATTTTGTGCATGAAAGAAAGCCCCTGCAAGGATTGAACTAAATGGCGTCAAGCGGGCGCAGCGCGGCCACTGACTGGTCGCGTGTGACATCGGCCCCGCGTTTTAGGCGGGGAGCCGAGGGGGGCGAAACAAGGGAGAGATGGTGCGGGTAAGGAAGGTGTCAGGCCACACGGCAGGAGCAAAGCGCGTCACGACGGCCGGACTCGAAGCGCTAGAGGCCGGCAGCAAAATAATAACGCTGCCACTGTGCTCGTAGTCGGCCAGATGCTGTATCGATTTGTCGGAATGGTCAACGTGCGTGTTGCCGTCATCGGCATCGCCATCGTCGTCATGATGGTGCATGACATGGGCCTCATGCTCAGCGAGGTGCTTGCTAACGAATTCTAAACCGTGTTTGCTGCCGCTACCCGATACATGCGCGAGGTTGCGCTCCATGGAAGCAAAAGCTTGCCATGGAATCAGCAGCATCAGGAAAATCAGCAACGCCTTTTTCATATCGGGTGAGGCATGTTTTGTACAACAACAGTAAACTTCGGATCGAGTATTATATCCCCATGGGAGGATAAGATGTCAATTCATAGTTCGCATCCGGCGATCATCAAGCGTCTCAAAAGGGCCGGCGGCCATCTCGCAAGCATCATTGCGATGCTCGACGAGGGTCGACCATGCGTGGAAATAGCACAACAGATGCAGGCTGTCGAGAGTGCCATCAATTCCGCTAAGAAAGCTTTGATTCACGACCACATAGGCGAGTGCCTGGAGCACGTGAGTGAACAAAAGTCTGATCGCGAGCACGATATTGTGAGCGAATTTCGCGCCATCGCCAAATATCTATAGCTTTGGACGCCCTTCGGCGTGCGGAAATTGTTCAGCCGAGATGAACACCGGACGGGCTGCGAACAAGAACGGGCACCTTTCCTCGACCAGCGTGACCAGTTCGGGTGTACCCAGAGCCGATGCCAGCGCGGCGTGCGAGGCATCGATATCAAGGCTGACGCAATGACAGCTGTCGTTCAGGCGCGAGCTTGCCGAAGCAGACGAAGCGCCTGCTGTGAGAAGGGAAGCGGCAGCTTTGGTATCGGAATTGTGCATGGTTCCTCGTTCAAAAGGAGTGCTGGCGAATCACTCTCACCGCCGGTTCAAAGGAACCAGCGTGTGCAATTGTGAGTCGATGAACACGCTGATGGTACGAGGCTAGTTTCGTACGCTGCGCAATCAGCCAGACCACAGCAAGGTTGCCCTCCATGCG
>JARXKM010000008.1:0-2503 GCA_030272785.1 Pseudomonadota bacterium | reverse complement strand
GATTACGTCGCTTACCCGGCGGTAGGCGGTGAGGTCGAGCTCAGAATGGCCGCCATGAACAACACGCCAACCAGCACCACGGCTTCGACACGTAAGATCAGCGTGAATTGCCTCATGGCCCTGTCTGCGGCGGCGTCTCCACTGCGCAGCGACGCGATCAGCCCTGGCATGACGATGAACCTGTTCGCGCCACCCAATAGTACCGCACCCATCACCAGCGTCAGCTTGATCAGCAATGTGGTGCCATATGGATGGCTGACGAGAACGCTTGCTCCGCCCAGGTTGAGCCAAGCATTGAACAGCCCAGTGGCAAAAATTCCCGCCAGCGCGAACGTCGCCGAGGTCGACAGTGATTCGACGTAGCGCGCGCAGTCGCTTCGGTCTTGCAGCAACGCACCGGGCGAGGAAGACAGGACTACCAGGCCGGACACGATGACTTCGCCTACCCACAGGCAGACCAGGATCAGGTGAATCCAGTCGATGACCATCTGCAGGTTAAAGTCGCCGGCGGCTGATGCATGGCTCACCATGCTGCGTGTGTACAGGAAACCGGCAACTGCTGCGAGGGCGACAAGCATCGGAGTGCGGCGCCCCGGAGTGGCAAGCGCCATCGCCGCGATTCCCAACAGGAGCGCGCCTGTGCCGATCTTCCACGCCAGCCCCAGGTGAGTCGAGGTCAGCATCGATCGGGCAGCTTCCGCAGCCTGCGCCAGCGGCACCTCCGCCATGGCCGCCGCTTCGAGCCACAGCACACCGGCACTCGCACTGAGCGCGACAGCAAGTGCGACCAGGCCGACATGGCGGACTGTGCGCACCCGCGATCGTGCCCAAACTGACGTCGTTTGCGTCGTCCACAACATGGTGGCGCCGGCGCCGATGGCGATCGCCAATGCCAGGTTGAGCAGCACGGTTGCGCCGTGCTGGGCCAGCGGCATATCAAACCCGATCATTTGACGGTGAACGAATATTGTCCCTTCGCCTTGTGGCCGTCATGCGTCATTGTCGTCCAGCGCACCGAATATTTGCCGGACTCGAGTACCGGAACGGTCGTGGACATCGTCTTCGGATCCTCCTTGTCTACGGCAACCTTGGGCAACACGACCGCAGCCTGCTTCGCATCGAACAACTCGATCTTGCTGAACGCAGGCTCGAGGGCCTCGTTGAAGTGCAAGCGGATCGCTTTCGGGGCGCCTTCCATAACGCTGTCCGCCGTCGGCTCGGATGATTCAATTTTGGCGTGGGCCTGAGCGACCGATGCTGCGCCGGCGGCGGCGGCCAGGGTCAATACTGCGACAATTTTGTTCATATTCATGATGGCTCCGTTGGTCAAAATGTGAGTGATACGTTTGAGCCGGCCGCGTGTGCGGACAGCTTATTGGAAAAATGGCTTACTTCGCGGCTTCGAGGGTGGTCACGGTGAGCGTGCCGTTGACCTTTTCGGCGACAAAATTTACTTTGTCGCCCGTCTTGACCTGATCAAGCATTGCGGCGTTGTTGACCTTGAAGCCCATCGTCATTCCCGGCATGTTCAGGTTGGTCAACGGGCCGTGCTTGATGGTCAACTTCGCTGCGGCCTTGTCGACCTTGACGATTTCACCCGAGGACATAGGGCCGACTTTGGATTCGGCGCTGGCCATGTGCTGCGAATGATCCTGGGCGAATACCGCAGGCGCGTTGAATGCGCCTACCATCAGGATAACGGTCGAAAAAATAGTCGAATAACGGTTCATGGTAAATCTCCTGTTGAGTAAAAAAGTCAGAAAATGCTATCAGTGGCCTTGGTGGGAACTGCTCCTCCTGATGTTGAGGACGTTTTCCGCTCCCGTGGGCGACTTTGCAACGTCAGGTGCGCGCGCCGCTATGGGCGCCTCGTCCGTCCACTCGCGAGCGACGCTTCCTGCCGGATGTTTGTACCAGCCGGGATCCTTATAGTCGTTGCGGGCCTGGCCCGCGCGCACCTTCAAGGTCGTAAACATGCCGCCCATTTCGATGCCGCCGAACGGCCCCTCCCCTGACATCATCGGCAGCGTATTCTCGGGCAAAGGCATTTCCATGCCGCCCATCGAGCCGCCTTTGTCGCCCATCACCATGTAGTCCGGAACGAGCGAATTAATCTTCTTGGCCACACCCCGATGGTCGACACCGATCATTGTCGGCACCGAGTGCCCCATCGCGTTCATGGTGTGGTGCGACTTGTGGCAATGAAAGGCCCAGTCGCCCGGATTGTCGGCAACAAACTCGATCGCGCGCATCTGACCGACGGCGATGTCCGTCGTCACCTCCGGCCAGCGCGCCGCCGGCGCGATCCAGCCGCCGTCGGTGCCGGTCACTTCGAAGCGGTGTCCATGCAGGTGGATCGGGTGGTTGGTCATGGTCAGGTTGCCGGCGCGGATGCGCACCCGGTCGCCGAGGCGCACCACCATCGGATCGATGCCAGGGAAGGCGCGACTGTTGAAGGTCCACAGGTTGAAGTCGAGCATGGTGTTGATCTTTGGCGTGTAGC
>JARXKM010000144.1 GCA_030272785.1 Pseudomonadota bacterium | reverse complement strand
TCATCGCACTCAACGGCCTGCGGCTCGGTGACAAGGAAAGCCCCCATCCCCAGCCGTGCGCTGTTCGGCACGCCCAGGCAGACCGGCTTGACGTCATCGGCGCGCAGCACCAGGCGCATCTGGAATTCAAGCGCGGGCGTCGAAAAAAAGGACAGCATGGTCATGAGTGCCTTGTAGCCGCCAGCGCCCGGCAAGAACTGTTCGTACTGCGCCATCGACAGCGGGCCGATACGCAACTCGACGCGCGAATGCCGTTCCCAGCAGCGTGCACCGAGCATCGCCCCCATCCCCAGCGTGGCATTCTGCTTGCCGGCCAGGCACAGCGCCGCTTGCTCAGGCTCATCCCATTTACCGACGAACTGGATGACCTCGACGGGCAACTCAAAATATTCCGTCAACACATTGGCAATCACGCGTGCCGACGCCGGGCGCTGCCTCAGCAAGGCCGCGTAATAGGCAGGCACTTCGTCACAGACTTCATCGGCGGCGCAGGCAGTCGAAGCAGCCGGGCGCACGCCGCCGAGCGCCAGCTGGATCGGCAACAGCGCATCCTCGCCGCGCGCATCGGCACGTTGTCGAACCCGGTACTTGGACCATGCCTGGTAATGCAACGCCATGATCCGGTTCGAGAAAATATCGAAGAATGCGCGCGTTCCCTCGTATTTCTTCAGCTGGATCTGGGCGACGATGTCCTCGGTGTAGCGATTCGGCAGGACCCCGTTCACGCCCAGAAAGCCCATATACGCCGGCGTGATACGGATGTACTTGAGCTGCTTCGCCTTGAAAGCCGCCTGCAGCGCGTGATCGGAATCGACGGCCGGTTCCGCATGCGCGGAAAGTGCCTCGACCTGGCTCGCCGGAAAGCTCATCGAAATGCTGTTTTGAAAGCGCACGTAGCACGACAGCGTTTCATCGCGCGCGACGCCGTTTTGGCGCAGCCATAAATCGAGCATGCGCATCGTCTGGATTAGTTCAAACCGGTAGGGCTGGGCGAGCAGCCGCTCGATTACACTAGTGTGGCGCCGCCGCTGCGTGGTTGGCATCGCATCAGTTCCTTTCCGCTTGTGCTCGACAAGACGACCAGCTGGATGAACGTATTCAGGTGTGCGTACAGTCCCAAGAAATGTTCGATGACCTGCACGAACGCATGCAAACCGGTGCCCACGAAGGCCGCCTCGTCGAGCGTCATGCTTACCTCGATGCCGTTCACGCGGGCGCCGCCATGCGCATCATTGAGCCAGGTCCGTGCGCTCCTTTGCGACAGCCCGACAATGCCGCGGATCTGGCGCTGCGACACGTTCGACTGCGGCAGGTCGTGCAGGGTCAGCATCTCGGTGAACGCCTCCAGATTTTCATGCACCAGCGCGTGGTGGTTCAACGTCAGCTGCGAGATCAGGCGCCAGTACCCACCTGCGGCGAAGCGGTAAGGCCGGGTCGGCTTGCGCAGGAAGCGGATCGGATAACCGCTGCCAAGTTGTTCCAGCTTCAGATCGCCCGACGGCACCCCCATCCGCAGAGTCGCCGGCAGCTCCCGGTTGGTGCAAGTGAGCATGATGGATACCGTACTCGTTTCCATCGCCATCGGATTGAGGTCGATGTCGACGAGGGAAAACTGATGCTCGTAGCCGGGACTGGTCTGCGCCAGCACCTCGTCGCGGCGAGTTGCCCAATAGTGGCCCTTGCGCCCACGCGCCAAGCCGTGCCGCATCGAATAATAGGGATGGAATTCGGTCGTCGTGCTGCCTTCACCCGTATTGCGCACAACATGCACCGTGTCGACGCTGTAGATATCGAATGCCTCGGGGCGTTCCGCGCTGGCAAGCAGAGAATACTCGGCTTGCGCATGCGTCAGGTCCACCGGCGAAGCGGCACGCTTGAACAAGTTGACCACCGGCGTGCACGACAGCAGCATGTTCTTGGGCGACAGCGGCTTGAGGATGCGCGCCGCATCCGAGTCGATCCCGATGCCAGTGACGGCAAGGTGCAAGGTCACGCGCCGGGTATCGACCGGCACCCTCGCGGTCAGGGTCGCCAGGTCGATGTCGAAGAAATTGAATTTCTCGGGGAAGGCAAAATATTCGGTCAGCAGGCGATAGGCGGGATGGGACGCCGCCCGTGCCGGAACGAGCGCGTCGTCGTCCGCAAACCCCACCGCCGCGATCGGCACTTGGGGCAGCAATGCCCAACGCGTGGCGCGGTCGACTTCGAGATAGGCGCAGACGGTGTGCATGAACAGCGCATCGCGCAGCGTTGCCCGCAGCGACGGGTCGCCATCGATAAAGACTCGCAGCGAACCGACGCCAAGCGGCGCCAGGCCGAGGGTCGGGCAGCTCGATTCGATCGTGATGCTGATCATCGACGTGTCTTCGGTCGAGGAACGGATGGCGGCGGGCGCCTCGAGCGCGGAATCGAACGTCACCTGTGAAAACACCACCGGTGCGACGGTCACGGGGTACGCGTTGCGGAAATGGCACACCATGCCACCGTGCTCGACTGAGTGCATCAGCGCGCCGCGAGGTATCGTCACCACCGCGCTGATGCTTTCCAGCTTGGCATCGCTGTAGTCGACGCGGGCGATCGAGGTAGACGGAAACGGCTGGGTGAAGTGCGGATAGTTCATGTCCAGCAAGGCGGTGGTGAACTGCGGGTAGTTGTCCTCCAGCTGCTGCAGGATGCGCGCGCCGAGCATCACCATGCCTTCGATGATGCGTTGAACATGGGCGTCCTCGCAGCCGCCATCGACGATTCCCAGGTTGGTAGCGAGCTGCGGGTACTGCTCCGCGAATTCGCTGAGCAGCGCGGCAATGTTGGCGTGCTCGCGCTCGTAAAACGGCAGGATGTTTTTGATCATGCCGCTTCTCGCGCCAGCATCGCGCGCCGCCCGGACGGAGTGATCGAATAGTGCAACGTCGATGGCTGGAGCGTCGCGTTGAATTCGACGCGGCCGGCTGCACCGGGAAAATTGAGCGTACCGAAGATGATGAAGTCGAGCCGGTTCATCACGCCCGGTTCTACGACGACTCTGGCGCGCACGTTGCCCAGCCGCGGCTCGTAGCACTGGATCGCCAGCTTCAGAAAGTCACAGATGATCTTTCTGTCGTCGCTGCTGGTCAGGCACATGCCGGCAAAATCGCGCACGCCGTAATTGAGTATCGAGGCGCGACACCGCGGATACATGCTCAGATGCTCTTCCGGAATCGCCACGCGCGTGTTGAGCAACGCTTCGAGATCGCGCGCCACCGACGCCTTCAACTGCTCGAGCGTCAGCGGCTGAACGGTGCGATGCTGTGTGTGCGGTTCGCTCGCGCCCATCAGGCGATCCCAAATTCCCGGCGCGAAACCCTTCTCCTGTGCCATGTCGAGCGTCCCCAAGAGTTGAAGCGCGGGTCGCAAGGATTTTCTTTGAAGATGGCGACCCAGGCGCGATTCGAGGGTCCATTATTGTTCAATTGTCGTGCGTCAATTTGCGCTAGCGCAACAAACCGCAGGGCACAAGCCCCCTGGGCGCGCCGCGGAACGGCGCAGGAGGACCGCCTACGCCACGCCGTCGCGCACCGCCGCGGTGATTTCGTACGAGCGCAGCCGCGCCGCGTGGTCGAAGATTTGCGACGTCACCATCAGCTCGTCGGCGCCGGTGCGCGCGATGAACGCCTCCAGCGCGCGCCGCACCGTCACCGGCGAGCCGATCGCCGAGCACGACAACACTTGCTCGAGCATGCCCGCCTCCTGCGGCCCCAGGCTCTCCAGATAGCCGGGCTTGGGCGGCTGCAGCTTGCCCGGGCGCCCGCTGCGCAGGTTGACGAAGGCCTGCTGCATCGACGTCGCCAGCAGCTGCGCCTGCTCGTCGGTATCGGCGGCGAACACGTTAAAGCCGAGCATCACGTGCGGCTTGTCGAGCTGCGCCGACGGCTTGAACGTGGCGCGGTACAGCGCCACCGCCTGCATCATCTGCTGCGGCGCGAAGTGCGAGGCGAACGCGTACGGCAGCCCGAGCGCGGCGGCCAGCTGGGCGCCGAACAGGCTCGAGCCGAGTATCCACAGCGGCACGTTCAGGCCGGTGCCGGGCACCGCGCGCACTTGCTGGCGCGGGGCGTCGGAAAAATAGTCCTGCAGCTCGACGACGTCCTGCGGAAATTCGTCGGCGTCCGAGCCGAGGTTGCGGCGCAGCGCGCGCGCCGTCAGCTGGTCCGAGCCGGGCGCGCGGCCCAGGCCGAGGTCGATGCGGCCAGGATACAGCGACGCCAGCGTGCCGAACTGCTCGGCGATCACCAGCGGCGCGTGGTTCGGCAGCATCACGCCGCCCGCGCCGACCCGGATCCGGCTGGTGCCGCCGGCCACGTAGCCGATCAGCACGGCGGTGGCGGCGCTGGCAATGCCCGGCATGCCATGGTGTTCGGCCAGCCAGTAGCGCTGGTAGTCCCAGCGTTCGGCGTGCTGCGCCAGCTCGAGCGTGTTGCGAAACGACTGCGCCGCGTCGCTACCTTCGGCGATCGGGGCAAGGTCAAGGACGGACAAGGGAATCATGGTGGCTCGCAACGGCAATGGGAATGGCGAATTCTAATGCCGCTGATTTTTTCCTGCCGAGCAGCGCCGTCGTCGGTCAGCAATTACGCGCAGCAATATTGTCGAGCAGCCATGTTCTGCGGGCGCAGCCGCATCGGCGTATGATGAACCGATCGGAGGACCCATGAACCAACGCCGCTCATTTCTGAAAAGTTCCGCCCTGCTCGCTTCGGCGCTCGGCGTCCCTGCCCTCGCGCGCGCCGCGCCAACCATGCCGCACGAGCGCACCTTGCGTATGTACAACACGCACACCGGCGAATCGCTGCGCACCGTGTTCTGGGCGGAGGGCAAGTTCGTCCCCGACGCCATGGCCGACATCAACAAGCTGCTGCGCGACCACCGCAACAACCAGGTCGCGCAGATGGATCCCAAGCTGCTGTTCCTGCTCGACCAGGTCAGCGCCGCGGTCGGCAGCAACGAGGTGGTGCACATCATTTCGGGCTACCGCTCGCCCGCGTCGAACCAGCTGCTGGCCGAGACCACCAACGGCGTCGCCAAGCACAGCCTGCACCTCGAAGCGAAGGCGATCGACGTGCGCATTCCCGGCCGCGACCTGGCCATGCTGCACAAGGCGGCGCTGCACGCCGGCGGCGGCGGCGTCGGCTACTATCCCGACTCGCAGTTTGTCCACATGGATACCGGCCGCCTGCGCCACTGGTAATCCCGCGCAGTTCAGTTCAGTTCAGCACAGTTCAGTGGTGCGTCGCGCCGCGCGCGATCGGCGTATTATTTGAACATGATTTCTCGCCTACTCGCTGCAAGCTGCGCGTTCGTGCTCGCCGCCGGCACCGCCTGCACCACCGCGGCGTACGCGCAAACGACCACACCGCCCACCCCGCCCGCGCCGTCCGCCGCGCCGATCCCGAGCGTCACCGTCTCGACCACCCGCGACCCGGTCGACAAATCGTATCGCAAGATGATCAAGGGGATGGACCGCTTCGAGCGCGAGCACGCGCTGGCGCCTGCCGCCACGCTGCGCTTTCGCCTGCTGCCGCGCTTGCCCAACGCGCGCATGACCGGCATCACCCTGCGCGTCGCCGGCGACAACGTCACCGTGCCGGTAGCGGTCGCCGACGACAACAGTTTCGTGTTGCCGCGCAACGAACAAGCGCTGCGCGAGGACGCCGCGCTGCTGGCCAACCGCAAGACCAACAGCATGACCTGGCGCGCCTCGGTGCACACGCCCGGCCTGCCGGACGGCGTGCGCCGGCTCGGCGACCTGCGCCTCGAATGCAAGGTCGGCATGGACGCCGGCCTGATCTCGAACAGCGCGCCGATCTTCGGCTGGCTGTCGAACCTGCTCACCGACACCGACCAGGTCTGCTCCGACCCGGAAGGCAATTACCTGTTCTTCGCCGAGCGGCCGATCTTCGGCGTCACCCTGCGCGCCGCCGGCCGCACCGAAGCACTGCCGTTCAAGATGCTGTACGCGGCCGGCGACCAGACCGCCGAAACGCTGCCCTACTGCGACTGCCAGGTGCTGCTCGATCGCAGCTACTACGCGCCGATCTGGGACCGCAGCTGGCCCGACGACACGCTGGTCGAATTCGACTTCATCGACCTGGCCGCGGCCGGGAGCGCGCCATGATGCGCGCCGCGGTCCTGCTGGCGCTGGCGCTGGCCGGCTGCGCCATCGCCCCGGCCGCCCCGCCCGGCACCGTGCTCGCCGACGCCGGCGCCGCGCAGGCCATCGCGCCCGGCCTCACCACCCGGGCGATGCTGCTGGCCAGGTACGGCGCCACCACCATGGTCCGCTTCGACAGCGGCGTCGAAGTGTGGCGCTACCTGACCCCGGCGGCCGGCGGCGCCTACGGCGAACTGGTCATCGTGCTCGACCCGCGCGGCATCGTCGCCCAGCTGCGCCGCGCGCCGGCGGTGTATCCGTGGCCGCCGAAAAAATAGCGGAAACCCCTGTCCGTTTCGGCTGTCTAACCTGACTGCTTCCAGTCAGGCGGGTTTTGCATGGGCGCTCACACCGTACAGTTCTACGAAGACGACACCTTTCTCATCAAAGGCTTGTCCGATTACGTCGGCAACGCGCTCGGCGCCGGCGACCGCGCCATTGCCATCGCCACCGGCGACCATCTGGCGCGGCTGGAAAAGTCGCTGGCCGCGCGCGGCTTGCTCGACGCCGCCGGCAACGCCACCAGCGGCCGCTACATCCGCCTCGACGCCGACCTCGCGCTGCCGCTGTTCATGGACGACGGCCATCCCGACGAGGCGCGCTTTCGCGACACCATCGGCAACGTCATCCTCGACGCCACCGAAGACCACCACGGCGAGCTGTTCGTGTTCGGCGAAATGGTCGCTCTGCTGCGCGGCCTGCCGCACTGTACGCTGTGTTCGCCCATCGAGCACGACGCCGCGGTCCATGTCGAACGCTATCTCAACAGCCTGCTGAGCCACTTTGCGTTCACCCTGCTGTGCGCGTATCCCCTGTCGGCATTTCCATCGGCCGACGACACCGGCACGTTCCACGAAATCTGCGCGCTGCACACCGAAGTGCTGCCGGCCGAAAGCTACGACCCCGCCACCCAGCGCGAAACGCTGCAGCGCACCGTCGCGGGCCTGCAGCAACAGGCGCATGCGCTGAGCCGCGAGGTGCACGACCGCAAGATCGTCGAACAAGCGCTGCGCGAAGTCAACGTCGACCGCCTGACCGGGCTGCCGAACCGCAACGTGTTCCAGGACCGGCTCGAGCTCGACATCAAAAGGTCGCAGCGCAGCGGGCGCCCGCTGGCGCTGCTGTTCATCGACCTCGACCATTTCAAGGAAATCAACGACACCCGCGGCCACGGCGCGGGCGACCTGCTGCTCCAGGCGGTCGGGCACCGTCTGCAAGGCCATGTGCGCGAAAGCGACACCGTCGCGCGCCTCGGCGGCGACGAATTCACCATCACGCTCGCCGAGTTGCACGACACCGTATCGGTGACCGACATCGCGCAAAAGCTGTGCGACGACCTGGCGCGCCCTTTCATGGTCGACGACGAACCAGCCTATATTTCCGCCAGCATCGGCATCACCATCTACCCGCGCGACGGCGCCACCGCCGGCGATCTGCTGCGCAACGCCGACCAGGCCATGTACCGCTCCAAGGAGCGCGGGCGCAACCGCTTCACCTACTTCAAGCGCGCCATGCAGGACGCCGCGCAAAGCCGCATGACGCTGAGCAACGAACTGCGCCGCGCGGTCGAGGACCATCAGCTCGAGGTGTACTACCAGCCGATCGTCGACCTCGCCACCGGCAAGTTGCGCAAGGCCGAGGCGCTGCTGCGCTGGCGCCACCCCGAGCGCGGCGACATCAGCCCGGTCGAATTCATCCCGATCGCCGAGCACACCGGGCTCATCTCGACGATCGGCGACTGGGTCTACCAGCAGGCGCTGGCCAAGGCGCGCGACTGGCGCAAGCGCGACCCGCAGCTGACCGTCAACGTCAACGTATCGCCGCTGCAGTTCTACGAAGGCGACGGCGAGCACTGCCGCAAGTGGCTGGGCGACGGCGCGCCAGGCGAGACGGCGGCGGTGCCCGAGATTGGCATCGAGATCACCGAAGGGCTGCTGATCGCATCCGACACCGAAGTGCTCAAGCAGTTGCTGGCGTTCCAGCAGGCCGGCATCAAGATTTCGCTCGACGATTTCGGCACCGGTTATTCGTCGCTGTCCTACCTGCGCAAGTTCGCCCTCGACTTCCTCAAGATCGACAAATCCTTCGTCTACAACCTCGAGTACGACGCCGCCAACGTCGCGCTGTGCGAAGCCATCATCGTGATGGCCCACAAGCTGGGCCTGAAAGTGATCGCCGAGGGAGTCGAAACGCGTCCGCAAGCGGACTTGCTGCAGCATGCCGGCTGCGACTACGCCCAGGGCTTCCTGTTCGGCCATGCAGTGCCGGCGGCGGAATTCGAAACCCTGCTGCGCGCCTGACCTTGCCGCGCGCCGCCACGCCAGACACAGTACAATCGCCGGGCACCTCCGCCCGCCACCCTGCCACCCTGCCACCCGCCATGACCACACCATCCGCCCCGGAACTGATCGTCCAGCGCCAGCTCGACGCCTACAACGCCCGCGACATCGACGCCCTGCTCGCCACCTACGCGCCGGACGCGCGCCAGTTCGAGCATCCCGGCACGCTGGTCGCCAGCGGCGCGGCCGCCATGCGCGCGCGCATGGCGCTGCGCTTCGCCGAGCCGAACCTGCATGCGCGCCTGCTGCAGCGCGTGGTGATGGGCAACATCGTCATCGACCACGAAGAAGTCACCCGCACCTTCCCCGAAGGCGCCGGCTGGGTCGACATGGTCGCCATCTACGAGGTCGTCGAAGGCAAGATCGTCTCCGCCTCGGTCCAGGTCAGCAACAAGCGCCTGGCATGATGCGCCGCGCCGTCCTCGTCCTTGTCCTCGTGCTCGCCGCGCTGGCGGGCGCGTGCAACGCGGCGGCGGCCGACCTGTCGCCGGCCGAGCAGCGCCTCGTCGCCGCCGTCCAGGCCGAGTCGGCCGACGCGCTGCTGCTGCTCGAGCGCAGCGTCAACATCAACAGCGGCACCATGAACGCGGCCGGCGTGCGCGAAGTGGGCGCGCTGTTTCGCCGGCAGCTCGACCAGCTTGGCTTTCACACCCGCTGGATCGACATGCCGGCCGCGATGCAGCGCGCCGGCCACCTGCTGGCCACGCGCGACGGCGGCCAGGGCAAGCGCGTGCTGCTGCTCGGCCACCTCGACACCGTGTTCGAGCCCGACAGCCCGGTGCAGAAATGGGACCGCCAGGGCGCGCGCGTGCGCGGCCAGGGCGTCAACGACATGAAGGGCGGCGACGTCGCGCTGATCCAGGCGCTGCGCGCGCTGGCGCGGGTCGGCGCGCTCGAGCACAGCCGCCTGGCGGTGCTGCTGACCGGCGACGAAGAGCACGCCGGCGACCCGAAATCGGTGTCGCGCCGCGACATGGTCGAACTGGCCAAGGCCAGCGACGTCGCGCTGGCGTTCGAAGGCACCGTGCTCGGCCCCGGCGGGCGCGCCACCGGCACCGTCGGCCGGCGCGCCACGTCCGAATTCACGCTCGACGTCAAGGGCAGGCAGGCCCATTCGGCCGGCATCTTTGGCGCGGCCGGCTACGGCGCCGTGTACGAAGCGGCGCGCATCCTCGACGGCTTTCGCCAGCAAGTGGTCGAGCCGGGGCTGACCTTCAATCCGGGCGTCATCCTCGGCGGCACCGACATCGGCTACGACCCGGCGCAGTCGCGCGGCAGCGCCTTCGGCAAGACCAACGTGATCGCCAACGCCGTCACCGTCAAGGGCGATCTGCGCTACCTCGACGATGCCCAGCGCGACCGCGCCCGTGCCCGGATGCGCGCGATCGCCGCGCAAAGCCTGCCGGGCACCAGCGCCAGCATCACGTTCGACGACTCCTACCCGCCGATGGCCGTCACCGCCGGCAATCTCGCCTTGCTGGCGCTGTACTCGCAGGCCAGCGCCGACGCCGGGCTGGGCGAGATCGACGCGCTGCCGGCCGAAGCGCGCGGCGCCGGCGACATCCAGTTCGCCGCGCCGTACGTCGACAGCCTCGACGGCTTGGGCGCCAGCGGGCGCGGCGCCCACTCGCCCGGCGAGGAGCTCGAACTGGCCTCGGTCGAGCGCGCCGCCATCCGCACCGCGCTGCTGCTGTACCGGCTCACGCGCTAGTGCCCCACGGTGCCCCGCGGTGCGTTCGCGCACAGAGCGGCGCATGCGCGCGGCGTAGCCTGAACGCTACCGGGTGGGCAATGAGGGGAGGCTGTCATGCTGGGCGATCACACGCGTAACATCCTGCGGCGCTCGGTGACGCGCCGGGTATCGGCCGCGCTGGCGGCCATCGTGGCAGGCGGCTGCGGCGGCGGCGGCGGCAATCCTGGCAGCGCCGGCATGCCGCTGCCGGTGCCGCCGGGCGCGCCGCTGGTGCTGGCGCTGCAACAGGTGGCCAGCGGCATGGACAACCCGGTGTTCCTGACCGCGCCGGCGGGCGACACGCGCCAGTTCATCGTCGAGCGCGCCGGCCGCATCCGCATCCTGCAAAATGGCGCCTTGCTGGCGCTGCCGTTTCTCGACATCAGCGCGCGCGTCTCGAGCGCCGGCGAAGGCGGCCTGCTGTCGATCGCGTTCGACCCGCAGTACGCCGCCAACGGCCTGTACTACCTCTACTACACGGACGGCGCCGGCGACATCGTCATCGAGCGGCGCAGCGTGTCGGCCAATCCCGGCCTGTCCGACCCCACTTCGGCACTCGAGATCCTGCGCATCGCCCATCCCGGCTTTAGCAACCACTACGGCGGGCTGCTCGCGTTCGGCGCCGACGGCGACCTCTACCTCGGCACCGGCGACGGCGGCGGCGCCGGCGACCCGGCTGGCAACGCCCAGAGCACCGCCAGCCTGCTCGGCAAACTGCTGCGTATCGACGTGCGCGGCGCCACTGCCGCTGCCCCGTACACGATCCCGCCCACCAATCCGTTTGTCGGCGCGGCCGGGCGGCGTACCGAAATCTGGGCGTTCGGCCTGCGCAATCCGTGGCGCTTCGCGTTCGACGCCGCCCAGCTCTACATCGCCGACGTCGGTCAGGACCGGCGCGAAGAAGTCGACATCAGCGCCGCCGCGCAGGGCGGGCTCAACTACGGCTGGAACATCCGCGAAGGCTCGCTGTGCTACAACGCCGCCAGCTGTGCCAGCGCCGGGCTGGCCGCGCCCGTGTTCGACTACGACCATGGCGCCGCCAATGCGAACGGCTGTGCGATTGTCGGCGGCTACGTCTACCGCGGGCTGGCGCTGCCGGCGTTGGCCGGGCGCTACCTCTACTCCGACGTGTGCGCCGGCTTCCTGAAAAGTTTTGTCGCCGCGGGCGCCGGCGTGCTCGAGCAGACCGACTGGGCCGTTGCCAAGGTCGGCGGCATCGTCTCGTTCGGGCGCGACGCCGACGGCGAGCTGTACGTGCTCAGCGCCGGCGGCGGCGTCTACAAGATCGTCAAGGGAAGCGGGTAGCGTAGAATTGCGGTATGGCACGCCTACAACTCGACTTCCCCGACGACCAGTACTACTACACCACGTTGCTGACGGTGCGGGTGACCGACATCAACGGCGCCAACCATCTCGGCAACGACTCGATGATCTCGATGATTTCGGAGGCGCGGGCGCGTTTTCTGTTCGAGGTTGGCGTCCCCGAGACTGAGCGCGACGGCAGCGGCATCATCGTCACCGATTTGGCCACGACGTACCGGGCCGAAGCGCACGCACGCGACCAGTTGCAGTTCGACGTCGGCGTCATGGACTTCAACAAATACGGTGGCGACATCACCTTCCGGATCACCCGGCCGCGCGATGGCGCGCTGGTCGCGATGGCCAAGTCCGGCTTCGTCTTCTTCGACTACCAGCGCGGGCGGGTTGTCGCCATGCCCGCCGCCTTCCGCGCCAAATTCCCCCGCGCCAACTGGCTCGACTAACGCCCGAGCTCGCCCCCCTGAGGTCGCCCCCCGGGGTCAGGTCTGACATTCGGACATTTTGCTGGGGTCAGGTCTGAC
>JARXKM010000007.1:32756-47590 GCA_030272785.1 Pseudomonadota bacterium | reverse complement strand
GCTCGGCCAGATGGCCGCCGGCGTCCATCCGCTGAACCGACCGGTGCCGCCGGCCGGCGGCCACATCGAACTGAACCGCGCCGACGGCCGCGCCGCCTTGCTGACCGGCCTGGCCGCGTCGCACGATCCGCGCGCCGCCCAGTGGCGCCGCCAGGTCCCGCTGCTGAAGGTGGCCGCCATCGAAGCGACCCAGCGCCAGTATGCCGTGCGCCACCAGGTCGCCAACCAGGAGCAGGTCACCTGGAAGGACATGCAGACCCATTCCGAATGGAGCTTCAGCCACGACACGATGCTGTTTCGCGGGCGCGACATGTACACCAACGAACACCGCGGCTGGCTCGGCGCGCACGGCCTCGGCGACACCACGCCGTTCGCCGCGGTGCCGGTGCTGGCGGCGCGCGGCCTGATGACGCCGCAGCAGTTCTACGGCTTCGACAGCGCCACCCAGAAGCTGCGCCAGCTGATCGGCCTGCAGGCGCCCGAAACCCTGGCCGGCGCCGCCCGCGAGGCCGACGGCCGCCTGTACGTGCTGACCAACCAGCGCCTGATCGCCTATGCCGGCGCGGCCGGCGACGACGCCGCCGACGGGCTGCGCACGCAGCTGTTCAGCGTGGCGCTGCCGGCGCCGTTCAGCGATCTCGACCGCATCGACATCGCCACCCTGCTCGACGGCACGCTGCTGTCGTTCAACGGCGGACGCCAAATGGTCGATGGCGGGCGCCAGATGGTCGACGGCGTGGTCGATCATGCCCTCGGCGCCGCCCAGACGGTGCTGTTCGTCGATCCTTCCGGCCACGCCGGGGTGGTCGCGCGGCGCGCGCTGGCGCACGATTTCCCGCCGCTGTACGAGCAGCGCGCCTGGTGGCTGTCGCCGCTGCTGCATGCCGCGGTCGCGCTGCCGGACCTGCTGCTCGACCAGGGCGTGGTGCCCGACCAGGGCCGCGCCGCCGACCCGCTCGCCATGCAGTGGCCGCGGCCGTGGCAGGCGCTTGCCGCCGCGCTGCTGTGTGCATGGCTGTCGGCCGGCGCCGCCTGGCTGTGGCTGCGCCCGGTGCGTATCGGCACGCGCCGCAAGGCCGCCTGGATCGCCGCCGCGCTGCTGCTGGGGCCACCCACCATCCCCTGCCTGGTGCTGCTGCAGGCGCGGCCGCCGCGCCTCGCCGGCGCACCCATGCCAGCCCCTGCCTGACCGTTTCTTTCGCCACTGGAGTCGCCATGTTCCTGCCACGCCCGGCCTGGTTTTGCCTGTCCCTGTTTGCCTTGATGTCGGGCGCGCTGGCCGCCCCCGCGCCGCTCGAAACGTCGGCGCTGCACCAGCTCGCCGCCCGCAACCTGGCGCTGCCGGCCGCGCCGCACCTCGAGGAGGCTGACCTGAGCCGTCGATCGCGCCTGCGCGAAGTGACGCTCTCGCCCGACGGCGCCTGGGTCGCTTACCTCGAAGCGGGCGACACCAGCGCCAGCCTCCAGCTGCTGAACCTCGCCACGCAGCAAAGCAAGCCGCTGCTTGCCGGGCTTGGCCGCGCCAGGCTGCACTGGTCGCGCGACAGCCTGGCCCTGTTCGTCGACAGCGGCGACGCCCTCTCGCTGGTGCGCATCGGCGACGGCGCCAGCACCCGCCTGGCCGCCTTCGATCGCGCGCAGGAACAGCGCTTCGTGCGGGTCGACCCGAGCCGCCCGCAAAGCGCGCTGGTCGACGAGTTCGACGCCGCCGCGCAGCGCTACCGGCTGGCGCGCATCGGCGCCGACGGCGTCCGCGAAGTGCTCTACGAAGGCGCGCACAAGCTGCTCGACTTCCTGCAAGACAGCCAGGGCCAGCCCAGCTTCATCCGCACGCTCGACGAGCGCTATCGCCAGCAGGTGGTGCGCCGCCAGGACGGCAAGTGGTCGGCGGTGACGCTGTGCCCGCCGCAGCGCGCCTGCGAGCTGGTGGCCGCGTCGGCCGATGGACGCCGGCTGACCATGCTGCAGCCGGCCGCCGGCGACCTCACCGCGCTGGTCCAGCTCGACCTGGCCGGCAACAGCCGCCGCGTGCTGCACAGCGACCCGGCCGCACTCGCCGACCTCGAACGCGTCACCGTATCGGTGCGCACCGGCGAGCCGCTGTTCGCCGTCTACGACGCGCCGCACCGCCGCAATCTGGGCCTGACCGCGCCGGCGCGCCAGGGCGCCGCCGATATCGCCCGGCGCTTTCCGGACGCCGCCATCAGCATCGACGCCGGCGCCGCGCGCTGGCTGCTGACCGAACGCGGCGCCCGGCTGTCGCAGGAACGCTACTGGCTGTACGACCCGCAGCGGCGCAGCGTCGCGCCGATCCTGCAGCGCGCACGCGCGCTCGGCCAGCCGCTGCCCGAAGCGCAGCTGGCCGACAAGATCGCGCTGCACTACCGCGCCTCTGACGGCGCGCTGGTGCACGGCTACCTGAGCCTGCCGCCGGGCAAGGATGCTTCCCGCTTGCCGCTGCTGACGATGGTGCACGGCGGGCCGTGGGGCGCGTTCGACGGCGGCTACACCACGCTGGTGCAGCTGCTGGTCAACCGCGGCGTCGCCGTGTTTCAGCCAAACTTCCGCGCCTCCACCGGCTACGGCGGCCAGTACCTGCGCGCGCCCAAGGGCGACTTCGGCAACGGCCGCGTGCAGGCCGACATCATCGACGGCGTCCACTGGCTGGTCGCCAACGGCATCGGCGACCCGCGCCGCCTGGCCATCATGGGCGATTCGTTCGGCGGCTATGCGACTTTGCTGGCGCTCACCCACACGCCCGAGCTGTTCCAGTTCGGCATGGCGATGGTGCCGCCGACCGACTTCGCGCGCACCATGCGCGCAGCCGCCGCCGGTCCGGCCGCGCCGGGCGAGATGCCGTTCGCGCTGAAGCTGGCCGACTACGGCGTCGACGTCGGCGATGCCGCGGCGATGGCGCGCATTGCCAGCGAGTCGCCGGCCGCCAACACGGCCAAGGTCAGCAAACCGCTGCTGGTGATCGCCGGCGGCAAGGACAAGATGGTCGACATCGCCGGCGTCACCGACTACGTCGCCCGCCTGCAGGGCAGCGCCAGGCCGGTCAGCCTGCTGGTCGACCCCGACGAAGGGCACAACCCGCGCAAGCCGATTCTGCGCCAGGCCTACGTCTACCTGCTGCTGCGCATGCTGCACCAGCACCTGGGCGGACCGCCGGTGCCGGCGCCCAGCGTCGAACTGGCCGCCTACCTCGCGCAGACCATGAAAGCGAACGGCTCCCTCGCGCCCTAGCAGCGGTCCCGGTGACCCGTCGTTCCCGCGCAGGCGGGAACCCATGCTGCGATTGCTGTTGAGACGACGCTCATGTAGCTGGCACGCGATACTCTGCCAGCCGCCGCCCCGAATCAATGTTGCCGCGCATCCATTGTTAGTTTAGTATGAACAAACACAACTCAGGTTTGAACATGCAAAAACGCGACGCCCCTTCCAAACGCATCCAGATGACGATCCTGCTCACCGTCATGGCGGCGACGACGACCATCTTCGGCTGCCGCGAGCAATCGCCGCCGCCGGCCCCCGCCGTCAGCGCTCCGGCCCCCGCCGCGCCGTCGCCGGCGCGCAGCAAGGAGCAGGCGATGGCCGCCCTGATGGCGCTGCCGGAACTGAAAGCCTGGTCGAACCGGATCGAAAAATCCTCCGCCGGCGCCGCGCACGGCGCCCTGATCGAATACGACCCGAAGCCGAAGCTCATCGACGGCAAGCCCTACTACCAGCTAAGTTTCGTCGAAAACGCCAGCGATGCGGCGCGCCACTGGCAAAGTTTTCTGGTCGCCCAGAGCGGCGACGCCATCCTGGTCGAAGACGCCGCCTCCGGCAAGACGATGACGCTGGCACAATGGCGCGCCGAGCGCCATCCGCTCGAGCGCACCAGCGCCAACTAAGCGCCAACTAACGCCAACTAACGCCAACTAACGCCAGCTAAGCGCCAACCAGCAAACCAGCCAACCAGCCAACCAGTCTAGCTATCCAGGTGCGAGATCAGCATCCGCCGCTGGTCGTCGCCGGCGCGCGCACCCTCGCCGATGGTCTGCGCCACTTGCGCATCGATCGAAATCCCCACCGACATGATGTCGATCAACAGCAGCTGCAGGATCCGCGAAATCATCGACAGGAACAGCGTGCTGTCCTCCGCGTGGTCGACCGCCAGGCACACCGTGGCCTTCTTCGCCAGCGGCGAGCCGCTGCTGCTGATGGCGATCACGTCGGCGCCGGCGGCACGCGCCGCATCGACCGCCGCCAGCAATTCGGGCAGCCGCCCTGAGTTGGAGATCGCGATCACCACGTCACCCGGCTTGAGCAGGTCGGCCGCCAGCGCGAACAAGTGCGAGTCGCCGTACGACGAGGTCGGGATGCGGAAGCGGAAAAACTTGTGCTGGCCGTCCAGCGCCACCACGCGCGAATTGCCCATCGCGTAGAACTCGACCCGCTTGGCGCGGCTGACCAGTTCGATCGCCCGGTCAAGCGAACGCACGTCGAGCTGGTCGCGAAATTTCAGGATCGCCGATACGGTGTTGTCGATCACCTTGGCCGACAGGTCGTGGGTGCTGTCGCTGGTGCGCACCTGGCTGTGGCGCACCGGGATCGCGCCGGTCAGGCTGCTGGCGAACTTGAGCTTGAAGTCGGCCAGGCCGAGAAAGCCGAGCGAGCGGCAGAAGCGGATCACCGTCGGCTGACTCACTTCGGCCAGCCGCGCGATGCCGGCGATCGGCTCGTTGAGCACCAGCCGCGGCTGGCCCAGCACCAGCGCGGCGACGCGTTGTTCGGCCGGCGTCAGTTCATGCTGCAAATGGCCGATGCGCTCCATCAGCGTGTTGGCGCCGCTGCGCCCGCGCAGGTGCTCCGACAAAATCGTCGCCACGCCGAAAAACGCCGGGTTCGGCGTCGTGATGACGTAGGTCGGGATCTGCGCCAGGTAATCGGTGAAGCGCCCCTTCGCTTCGAAGCGCGCGCGAAACGGCGAGCCGGCGAACCACGCGCCCATGCGCGGCACGATGCCGCCTCCGATGAACACGCCGCCGAACGCGCCCAGGGTCACCGCCAGGTTGGCCGCGGCCCCGCCCAGCATGCCGCAGAAGCACTCGAGCACCTCGCGGCACAGCGCGTCGCCGTCTTCCAGCGCGCCGCTGATGATGGCCGGCGCGCTGCGCCGCAGGGCCGGCTGGCCGTTGCGCTCGGCCAGCGCGCGGTAGATGATTTCCATGCCCGGCCCGGAAATCAGGCGCTCGTTCGACACGTGCGTCCACTCCTTCCACGCATACTGCAGGATGGCGAATTCGCGCTCGTCGGCCGGCGCGAAATTGACGTGGCCGCCCTCGCTGCCGAGCGTGACGAAGCCGTCGACGGTCGGGATCACGCCCGATACGCCCAGCCCCGTGCCCGGCCCCATCACGCCGACCACCGCATTTGCCGCCGGCGTGCCGGCGCCCACCTTCATCAAGTCGTCCGGTTTCAGGCTGGGCAGCGCCATCGCCAGCGCGGTGAAGTCGTTGACGATCAACAGCGTCTGCAACCCCAGTTCGCGCCGCACCGCGTCGGTGGAGAACTGCCAGTCGCGGTTGGTCATGCGCACCTGGTCGCCGTTGACCGGGTTGGCCACCGCCAGCGCGGCGTGGTGGAAGGAGATGTCGGCGTGGTCGGCCAGGTAAAAGCGCAACAACGCGACGATGCCTTCGAAGTCGCCGCAATTGAGCACCCGCACCGAGCGGAACACGTCCGGCGCGGTCTGCAGCGCGAAGCGGGCGTGGGTTGCGCCAATGTCGGCCAGCAGGCGCGGGCCGTCGGCAAACGCGGTGCGCGCGCTCTTTTCCGGCTCGACGGCGACCGTCATCCCGCTGCGCTGCCGAACCAGGCGCCGAACCCCGGCAGCGACACCACGCCGTCGGCGGCGCTGCCGGCCAGGCCATGGCCTTCGAGCGCGCTCGCGCCCTGCGCCTGCGGCCAGTTGAACTCGACCGGCGCGGCGCCCAGGTTGAACACCGCCAGCACGCTCGGCTGGCCGGCCAGGTCGCGCCGCAGCGCCAGGATCGGCTCGGGCGCGTCGAAGAACACGATCTCGCCGCGCGTCAGCTGCGCCAGCCCGGCACGCCAGGCGATCAGGCGGCGCGCCGCGTGCA
Organism: Pseudomonadota bacterium; assembly: GCA_030272785.1. Classification (GTDB taxonomy): domain Bacteria; phylum Pseudomonadota; class Gammaproteobacteria; order Burkholderiales; family Burkholderiaceae_D; genus JAFCUW01. The sequence goes on along the minus strand of JARXKM010000007.1, from coordinate 41,462 downwards.
AGGTCGACGCCGGGTCGGCTTCCTGCAGCGACACCGCCGCGGCGATGTGCGCCGGATCGACCGGCAGCCACGGCTTGCCGGTGGTGAAGCCGGCATTCGGTGCCTCGCCGGTCCACGGCATCGGCGTGCGGCAGCCGTCGCGGCCCTTGAACTCGGGCCAGAAGGTGATGCCGTACGGGTCCTGCAATAGCTCGTACGGCACGTCCGCCTCGGTCAGCGCCAGCTCGTCGCCTTGGTACAGGCACGGCGTGCCCTTGAGCGAGAGCTGCATCGCCAGCACCACCCTGGCCAGCGCCGGCGTCGGCTGCGCACCGCCCCAGCGCGTCATCACGCGAATGCTGTCGTGGTTGCCGACCGACCAGGAGGCCCAGCCGCCCTTCACGCGCGCCTCGAACTCTTCGACCTGGGTGCGGATGTGGCGCGCCGAGAATTCGGGCGTGAGCAGGTTGAAGCTGTACGCCATGTGCAGCTTGTCGCCGTCGGCGGTGTAGTCGGCCATCACGCCGAGCGCATCGTCGGCGCCCACTTCGCCGATCGCGATCGCGCCGAACTCGTTGAGCAAGGTGCGGATCTTCTTCAGGTAGTCGATGTTTTCGGGCCGCGTCTTGTCGTACACGTGCGCTTGCATCCCGTACGGATTGACGTCGGTGACGGTGGCGGTGTCGCGCGTGGTGGCGGCCGGATTGCTGCGCAGTTCAGGATCGTGGAAATGGAAATTGCAGGCGTCCATGCGCACGCCGTCGACGCCGCGCGCCAGCCAGAAGCGCAGGTTGTCGAGGTGCGCCTGCTGCACCTCCGGATGGTGGAAGTTCATGTCCGGCTGGCTGGCCAGGAAGTTATGCAGGAAGTACTGCTTGCGCCGGCTGTCCCACTGCCACGACGAGCCGCCGAAGACCGACAGCCAGTTGTTCGGCGGGTTGCCGTCCGGGCGCGGGTCGGACCACACGTACCAGTCGGCCTTCGGATTGTCGCGGCTCTTGCGGCTCTCGACGAACCACGGGTGCTCTTCGGCCGTGTGCGAGAGCACCTGGTCGATCATGATCTTCAGCCCGAGTCCGTGTGCCTTGGCGATCAGCCGGTCGAAGTCGGCCAGGGTGCCGAACAGCGGGTCGACGTCGCAGTAGTCCGACACGTCGTAGCCGAAGTCCTTCATCGGCGACTTGAAAAATGGCGAGATCCACACGATGTCGACGCCCAGCGCGGCGATATAGTCGAGCTTCGCGGTGATGCCGGGCAGGTCGCCCACGCCGTCGCCGTCGGTATCGAGAAAACTGCGCGGATAGACCTGGTAGATGACGGCTTCGCGCCACCACAGTGAATCGGGGATGTTCATGGGCGTCCAATGAGAGTAGAATTTGTACATAATATACATCAGTATTCGGCTTTCCACAATTGCCGCCGGAAACCCAATCAGAAGGTTAAATACGTTTAAATTCATCAACTTGCGTATTTTTTCCGATGCAATTCCGAGGCGTCACGGTAGTTTAACTACAGATATTTTACTAATTTTCTCGTGTAGGCAATTTAGCAGTTGCCAGTAATGCAGCTTCGGCTTAGGATCGCGTCTGGTCAAAACGAAGGGATACCCATGTCGCAGACAGCAACGCTGGACACGCCGCTCGCCGCGCAGGCCGGCAACGGGCGCATGCCGCGCCAGATCCCCTACATCATCGCCAACGAAGGCTGCGAACGATTCAGCTTTTACGGCATGCGCAACATCCTCACGCCCTTCCTGATCAGCACCCTGCTGCTGTTCCTGCCGGCGGCCGACCGCGCCAGCGACGCCAAGCACGTGTTCCACACCTTCGTCATCGGCGTCTACTTCTTCCCGCTGCTGGGCGGCTGGATCGCCGACCGCTTCTTCGGCAAATACAACACGGTGTTCTGGCTCAGCCTCGTGTACTGCGCCGGCCACGCCTGCCTGGCCGCGTTCGACGACAACGTCAACGGCTTCTACTTCGGCCTGTTCCTGATCGCGCTCGGCTCGGGCGGCATCAAGCCGCTGGTGTCGTCCTTCGTCGGCGACCAGTTCGACCAGACCAACAAGGACAAGGCCAAGCTGGTGTTCGACATGTTCTACTGGATGATCAACTTCGGCTCGTTCTTCGCCTCGCTGCTGATGCCGATTTTCCTGAAAAGCTACGGGCCGTCGGTCGCCTTCGGCATCCCCGGCATCCTGATGCTGATCGCCACCGTGATCTTCTGGATGGGCAAGCGCAAGTACGTGCACGTGCCGCCGGCGCCGGCCGATCCCGATTCGTTCATGAACGTCGCCCGCACCGCCTTGCTGACCAGGCGCGCCGGCCACGGCCGCCCTGGCTTGGCGATGGCCGCCACCGGCGTCGTCGGCGCGCTGCTGTCGCTGGCCATGTCGTGGCAGTGGGGCTTCGTCATCAGCGCCTGCAGCGCGCTGGTGCTGCTGCTCGCATTCGGCGGCATCGGCACCTCGATGCAGCTCGAGCGCGCACGCGGCGTTCACCCCGACGACGCCGTCGACGGCGTGCGCGCGGTGCTGCGCATCCTGATCGTGTTCGCGCTGGTGACGCCGTTCTGGTCGCTGTTCGACCAGAAGGCCTCGACCTGGATCGTGCAGGCCAATGCGATGACCCGGCCGACGCTTTCCTTCTTCGGCAACCAGTTCACATTCCAGCCGGCGCAGATGCAGGCGCTGAACCCGCTGCTGGTGATGATCCTGATCCCGCTCAACAACCTGGTGCTGTTCCCCGCCATGCGCCGCATCGGCATCGAACCGACCGCGCTGCGCCGCATGACCGCCGGCATCGGCTTCACCGCGCTGGCCTGGGTCGTCATCGGCACCATCCAGGTGGCGATGGACGGCGGCACCCCGACCTCGATGGCGTGGCAGATCCTGCCGTACGCGATCCTCACGCTGGGCGAGGTGCTGGTGTCGGCGACCGGCCTCGAATTCGCCTACAGCCAGGCGCCGGCGTCGATGAAAGGCATCATCATGGCGTTCTGGAGCCTGGCCGTGACGGTCGGCAGCCTGTGGGTATTGATCGTCAACGCCAGCGTCAAGAACGACGCGGTGCTCGGCTACATCAGCCACAGCGGCGTCGGCGTGATCGCCTTCCAGATGTACTTCTTCGCCGCCTTCGCCTTCGTCGCCGCGGTCATCTTCGGCTGGTACGCCACGCGCTACCGCATGACCAACAACTACCGCGCCTAGCGCCTTCCTTCACCACGGAGAATTATTTCATGAGCATTCAAGCGCGCCAGGTTCGCCTCGCCATCGCGGGCCTCGGCGCGTTGTTGTGCACTTTCGCGTGCGCCGCCGAGGTGCCGCTCGCCGCCTGCGACGGCGCCTCGTTCCAGACCGTGCTGCACGCCTCTGCCGAACATCTTGAATCGCGCGCGGTGTGGCTCGATCGGCGCCTCGCCAAGTGGCCGGGCGTCGATGCCGGCGGCGTCTTCAAGCTGTACTACTCGCCCGATGGCGCGATCGTCGCGCACGCCGGCAGCGCCGTCAGCGGCGCCGCCGGAGCGCTCGCCCTCGACGTCGTCGCCGATCCGGGCGCGGTCCGCTTCAAGTATGTCGCCGCCGGCGTCGTGCTGGCGGTGCGCAACGCCGACCTGCACCAGCTGCCCGCGCTGCACCGCCAGCAGCTGGTGCTGGTGCAGGAATCGCCCGACGGCACCGTGCGCGCGGCCACCCGCCTGCAAGTGGCCGGCGCGCTCGACGACCTGTACGCGGCCGCCGCCGATGCGTCCGACCTCGGCGTCAGCGTCAACAGCCGCCGTACCGCCTTCGCGCTGTGGGCGCCGACCGCGCAGCAGGTGGCGGTATGCACCTACGACAGCGGCAGCGCGCGCGCCGTGGCGATCACGCCGATGCGGCAGGCTGCGCAATCGGGCATCTGGCGCGCCGCCGCCAAGGCCAACCTCACCGGCAAGTACTACACCTATCTGGTCGATGTCGCGGTCGACGGCGCCGGCATCGTGCGCAACCTGGTCACCGATCCGTACTCGGTCAGCCTGACCACCGACTCGAAGCGCAGCTACATCGCCGACCTGGCCTCGCCCGCTTTGAAGCCGGCGCAGTGGGACCGCACGCCGGCGCCGTCCAAAGTCCACGCCCAGACCGACATGGCGGTGTACGAACTGCACGTGCGCGACTTTTCGATCAACGACGCCACCGTCAGCGCGCCGCACCGCGGCAAGTTCGCCGCATTCGGCGAGGCCGGCTCGAACGGCATGCAGCATCTGGCCTCGCTGGCCCGCGCCGGCCTGACCGACATCCACCTGCTGCCGGTGTACGACATCGGCAGCGTGCCGGAAAAAGGCTGCGTGGCGCCGGCCCCCGCCGGCGCGCCCGACAGCGAAGCGCAGCAGGCGCTGGTGGCGCGCAGCGCCGACACCGACTGCTTCAACTGGGGCTACGACCCGTATCACTACAGCGCGCCCGAAGGCAGCTACGCCACCGATCCGGCCGACGGCGCGCGCCGCATCGTCGAAATGCGCGCGATGGTGATGCACCTGCACCGCATCGGCCTGCGCGTCGGCATGGACGTCGTCTACAACCACACCTTCACCGCCGGCCAGAAAGAAAAATCGGTGCTCGACCGGATCGTGCCCGGCTACTACCACCGCCTGAACGCGGCAGGCGTCATCGAACGCTCGACCTGCTGCGACAACACCGCCACCGAGAACCGCATGATGGGCAAGCTGATGATCGATTCGGCGGTCCTGTGGGCGACCCAGTACAAGATCGATTCGTTCCGCTTCGACCTGATGGGCCACCAGCCGCGCGCGGTGATGGAGCAGCTTGGCCGGCGCGTCGACGCGGCCACCGGGCGCCACGTGCAGCTGATCGGCGAAGGCTGGAATTTCGGCGAAGTGGCCGACGGCGCGCGCTTCGTGCAGGCCTCGCAGCTGTCGCTGGGCGGCAGCGGCATCGGCACCTTCAGCGACCGCGCGCGCGACTTCGTGCGCGGCGGCTCGGCCGGCGACAGCGGCACGAAAATGATCAGCCAGCAGGGCTACATCAACGGCCTGGTGTACGATCCGAACGCGCTGGCCGGCGCCCGCCCGCCGGCCGACCTGCTGCACGCGGCCGACATGGTCAAGGTCGGCATGGCCGGCTCGCTGCGCAGCTACCGGCTGCAAACGAGCGACGGCGCCACCCGCGCGCTGCAGGACATCGACTACGGCGGCCAGCCGGCCGGCTACGCCAGCGAGCCGGGCGAAGCGGTCAACTATGTCGAGAACCACGACAACCAGACGCTGTTCGACATCAACGTGTTCAAGCTGCCGCTCGCCACCACCGGCGCCGAGCGCGCCCGCGTGCAGGTGCTCGGCGCGGCCATCAACGCCTTCAGCCAGGGCGTGGCCTACTTCCACGCCGGAGTCGACACGTTGCGCTCGAAATCGCTCGACCGCAACAGCTTCAATTCGGGCGACTGGTTCAACCGCATCGACTGGAGCTACCAGGACAACTACTTCGGCACCGGCGCGCCGCCGGCCGACGACAATGGCAAGGACTACGCGCTGATCAAGCCCCTGCTGGCGAACCGCGCGCTCAAGCCTGCCCCCGCCGACATCGCCTTCGCCCGCGACGCCTTCCGCGACCTGCTCGCCATCCGCGCCAGTTCCACCCTGTTCCGGCTGCGTACCGCCGCCGACGTCCGCCAGCGGCTGCGCTTCGAGAACACCGGCCCGGGCCAGCAGCCGACCGTCATCGCGGCGCACCTGGACGGGCGTGGCTATTCCGGCGCCGCGTTCGACGACGTCTGCTATTTCATCAATGTGGACAAGGTCGCGCATACCGTCACGCTCGACGCCGAGAAGGCCGGGCGCTACCGCTTGCATCCGGCCCACCGCGCCGATGCGCGCGCCAGGTCCGCAAGCTACGACAGCGCCAGCGGCGCCTTCACCATCCCGGCGCGCACGGCGGTGGTGTTCGTCGACTGAAATCGGAGCGGTCAGACCCCGGTGTAAAAGTATCTGCCGGCTGATTGGGTCTGACCCGGAAAGCGGGTCAGACCCCGGTGAGTTTCACCCCGGTGGGTGACACCCCGGTGCGCCGCGCGTGACGCCTAAATATCGAGGTGCGAGATCAGCAAACGGCCCTTGGCCGACGTCTCGCCCTCTTCCGGCGCGCCGAGCGAAATCCCGACCGACATGATGTCGATCAGCAGCAGCTGCAGGATGCGCGAGATCATCGACAGGAACGTCGTGCTGTCCTCGCTGTGATCGACCGCCAGGCAGATGCTGGCCTTCTTCGCCAGCGCCGACTTGCTGCCGGTGATGGCGATGACGTCGGCGCCGGCCGCGCGCGCCGTGTCGACTGCGGCCAGCAACTCGGGCAGCTCGCCCGAAGTCGAAATCGCGATCACCACGTCGCCCGGCTGCAGCAGCCCGGCCGCCAGGGTGAACAGGTGCGAGTCGCCGTACGACGAGGTCGGAATGCGGAAGCGGAAGAACTTGTGCTGGCCGTCCAGCGCCACCACGCGCGAATTGCCCATCGCGTAGAACTCGACCCGCTTGGCGCGGCTGACCAGTTCGATCGCCCGGTCAAGCGAACGCACGTCGAGCTGGTCGCGAAATTTCAGGATCGCCGATACGGTGTTGTCGATCACCTTGGCCGACAGGTCGTGGGTGCTGTCGCTGGTGCGCACCTGGCTGTGGCGCACCGGGATCGCGCCGGTCAGGCTGCTGGCGAACTTGAGCTTGAAGTCGGCCAGGCCGAGAAAGCCGAGCGAGCGGCAGAAGCGGATCACGGTCGGCTGGCTCACCTCGGCGAGGCGCGCGATCTCGGCGATCGGCTCGCCCAGCACCTTGCGCGGATGCTCGAGTACCAGGGTGGCCACGCGCTGCTCGGCCGGCGACAGTTCGTGCTGCAGGTGCTGCACCCGCTCCATCAGCGTGTTCGCCCCGCTGCGCCCGCGCAGGTGCTCCGACAAAATCGTCGCCACGCCAAAGAACGCCGGGTTCGGCGTCATGATGACGTAGGTCGGAATCTGCGCCAGGTAGTCGGTGAAGCGCCCCTTCGCCTCGAAGCGCGCGCGAAACGGCGACGTCGCGAACCACTCGGCCATGCGTGGCACGATGCCGCCGCCGATGAACACGCCGCCGAACGCGCCCAGGGTCACCGCCAGGTTGGCCGCCGCCCCGCCCAGCATGCCGCAGAAGCATTCGAGCACTTCGAGGCACAGCGGATCGCGCTCCTCGAGCGCGCCGGTGATGATGTCGGGCGAGCTGCGCGCCGCGCCGTGCACGCCGTTGCGCTGCGCCAGCGCGCGGTAAATGATCTCCATGCCGGGCCCGGAAATGAGGCGTTCGTTGGAGACGTGGCGCCACTCCTTCCAGGCGAACTGCAGGATCGCGAACTCGCGCTCGTCGGCCGGCGCGAAATTGACGTGGCCGCCCTCGCTGCCGAGCGTGACGAAGCCGTCGATGGTCGGGATCACGCCCGACACGCCCAGGCCGGTGCCGGGGCCGAGCACGCCGATCACCGCGTTGGTGGCCGGCGCGCCGCCGCCTACCTGCATCAGGTCGTGGCCCGACAGGCCGGGCAGCGACATCGCCAGCGCGGTGAAGTCGTTGACGATCAACAAGGTCGACAGCCCCAGTTCGCGGCGCACCTCGTCGGTCGAAAACTGCCAGTCGCGATTGGTCATGCGGATCATGTCGCCGCTGATCGGATTGGCCAGCGCGAAGGCGCCATGATGGATGCGGGTACCGGCGTGGTCGGCCAGGTAAGAGTGCAGCAGCGGCACGATGCCGGGGTAGTCGTCGCACTTGAGCACGCGCACCGCGCGCAGCACGCCAGGCGCCGTCTCGAGCGCGAAGCGCGCATGCGTGGCGCCGATGTCGGCCAGCAGGCGCGGGCCGTCCGCGTAGGCGGTGCGGCTGTATTTCTGTTCGGAGTCGAGGTCTTTGGTCATCGCGGTCGGTGGGGCATGTCGGGAGAACTGCTGCTGTCGCGCGTAGCATACCCCATTGCATGAAATACACCAAAGCACGCACCGTCGCGCGATGTAACTTATCGGTTGCATTTAGATACCGATGTGTTACATTAACTGTCACCGAAATCATCAGAAAAGGGAATCATTATGCACACCACTGACATCAGCGAAGCAGACCTGCTGGTACGCTACTCGCACCGCAGCCTGTGGGTCACGCTGGTCCTGATCGTGATGCTCGGCGCCGGCGCCACCGCGGCGCTCGGCTTTCCCGGATCGGCCGCGGCCGGCTTCGCGCAAGCGCTGTCGATGCTGCTGCCGATCGTCATCGTGATCGCGCTGGCGGCCCTGCGCTCGTCCGCCAAAGGTGCGCGCACCGATCCGGGCGGCCCGGCGATGCAGGCCGTGCTCAATGACGAACTGCGCCAGGACAGCCTGAAGCGCTCCTACCGCAACGCCTTCTTCGCCATGCTGGTCGCCCAGCCGCTGCTGGCGCTCGCGCCTACCTGGATCGCGCTCGCCAATCCGCTCAGCGTGATGGCCTGCCTGACCATCATGAGCGGCATGGCGGCGATGCTGGCAAGCCTTCTCTACTTCGACCGCTGATGGCCGACATGGATGAAACCCTCGCAACCACGATGAAGCTGCAACGCGCGAAACGCGATCTGACCCAGGCGCAGCTGGCGGACTTGAGCGGCATCACCCGCAAGTCGATCAACGCGATCGAATCGGGCCGCATGGTGCCCTCGACCATCCTCGCGCTGAAGCTGGCGCGCACCTTGGG
>JARXKM010000007.1:0-32656 GCA_030272785.1 Pseudomonadota bacterium | reverse complement strand
CGGGCCGCATGGTGCCCTCGACCATCCTCGCGCTGAAGCTGGCGCGCACCTTGGGTGTGACGGTCGAAGAGCTGTTCAGTCTCGATGCCGTTTAGCCGAACTTTCTGCTTTCGGCGTGGTCTGACACTAGTGTCAGACCTGTTCGTAGCGAAGCGCCTAGTAGGAAATGAGCACCACGGCATTCTGCGCCGGGAACTGCACCAGGCCACCCGCAACGACGGCGCTGGTGCCCGAATAAGCGTCGCGCACCGTCTGGCCGTCGTTAAACACCCCGCGCACCGGAATGCTGGCCCGCTTGTCGGTCGGCAGGCCAAGCGCCACCACCACCTTGTCGCTCACACCGTTCTTGTCGTAAGTGCGCTTGAAAACGTACGGCGCGTGCTGGATCATCTGGTGCACGCCGGCGCCGACGGCCAGGTGAGCGTGGCGGAACTGGCCTAGCTTGGCCCAGTGTTCGCGCACGTCGGCCACGCCGTAGCCGGTGCGTTGGGCGTTCTTCGCCAGTTCGTCCCAGTTCATGAAGCTGCGCAGGTTGGCGTCGCCCTCGGCGCCGTCGATGTGCAGCAGGCGCGCGGTTTCGTCGCCGTAGTAGATCTGCGCCGCGCCGGGGGCAAGCAGCAGCTTGTTGGCGGTCTCGAAGGGGCGGCTGCGCAAGGCGTCGAACGGCGCCGAATCGTCGTGCGAGCTCATATAATTGAGCACCGAATGGCCGCTCAAGGGGCCGTTCAGCGCCGCCGAATAGCTGCCGAACAGCGCCTCGTAGCCTTGCTGCGCGTCGCTCTTCATGCTGAAGTTGATCAGGCTGTCGAAGCCGTTCGCGTAAAAATCGACCATGGCGCCGCCGCCGGTGTCGAACTTGTGGCCGTGCGCGATCGAATAGTTGAACACTTCGGCGGTCATGAAGAACTTGTCGTCACCGAGCCGCTTGGCCGGGTTGGCGCGTTTCCAGTCCTCGTAGGCGGCGCTGGCGACCGCTTTCAGCTCCTTCCACACGCCCGGCTCGGTGTGCTTGACGGTGTCGGCGCGGAAGCCGTCGAAGCCATACTTGCGGACCCAGTCGGCGTGCCATTTCATCAGGTAGTAGCGCGGCGCGCGCGGATAGCCGGTGCGCTTGAAGAAGGCATCGAGTTCCTTCGTCTCGCGCTCGTAGCGTCCTTCCGCTTTCCACTTCGCCGCCAGCGCCGGCGGCAGCTTCACCGCCGCGTTGCTGCCGGTGCGGAAATCGGGCAAGTTGGCCACCAGGGTGCAATCGATGGTGGTCCTGGCGTCCTTGTAGGTGCAGGTCGGGCCGGTGCGCACCCAGTCGGCCGGCCACACCGGGTCGTCCGCGGTGACCGGGCCGGTATGGTTCATCACCACGTCGAGCAGCACGCGCAAGCCGTTCGCGTGGGCGGTGTCGACCAGTTCGCGTACGTCCGCCTCGGTACCCAGGTTGGCGTCGACGCTGGTGAAGTCGCGCGCCCAGTAGCCGTGAAAGCCGTACGATTTGCCGGTGCCTTCGTCGGTGCCGGCATGGATCTGCTCGACCGGCGGGGTGATCCAGATCGCGTCCACGCCGAGGTCCTTGAAATACCCTGCGCGGATTTTCGCCGTGATGCCGGCCAGGTCGCCGCCCATGTAGGCGCGCGCCGGCGCAGCGTCGTCCCTGCGCCCGTAGGCGTGGTCGTTGGCCGGATTGGCGTTGTTGAAGCGGTCCGTCAGCAGAAAATAGACGGTGGCGTTATCCCACGAAAACGGCTTGCGCACGGCTTGCGCCGCGGCCGGATTGGCAAGCGCGCCGCTGGTGAAGGCGATGAGCGCGATGGAAGCGGCGACGACGGAGTATTTCATGCGGTCCTTGGGGTCGATGATGGTCAGGTGACGATGGTCGGATGTTCGCGCCCGGTGCGCGCCTTCAGCTGCGACACCCCGGCGGCGATGGTGGCCAGTTCGGCCAGCGCGACTTGCGGATCGATGTCGTGGCGGGCCGGATCGGCTTCGTATTTTTCCAGGTACAGGCGGATGGTGGCGCCCTCGGTGCCGGTGCCGGACAGGCGGAACACGATGCGCGAGCCGTCGGTCATGACGATGCGCACGCCCTGCCTGGTGGCCACCGAATGGTCGACCGGGTCGGTGTAGACGAAATCGTCGGCCAGCGCCACGCTGAAGCCGTCGAACTGCTGGCCGGCCAGCTCGGGCAGTTGCGCGCGCAGGTGTTCCATCATGTCCTCGGCGGCGTGCGCATCGACCGCCTCGTAGTCGTGGCGCGAATAGTAGTTGCGGCCGAAGCGTGCCCAGTGTTCGCGCACGATGGTGTCGACCGGCTTGCCGCTGGCGGCCAGCAGGTTGAGCCAGAACAGCACCGCCCACACGCCGTCTTTTTCGCGGATGTGGTTCGAGCCGGTGCCGTAGCTCTCTTCGCCGCACAAGGTCGCCATGCCGGCGTCCATCAGGTTGCCAAAGTACTTCCAGCCGGTCGGCGTCTCGAAGCACGGCACGCCGAGCGCCCTGGCGACGCGGTCGGCCGCGGTGGAAGTGGGCATCGAGCGGGCGATGCCGGCGATGCCGGCGCGGTAGCCCGGCGCCACGGTGGCGTTGGCGGCGATGATGGCCAGGCTGTCGGACGGCGTCACCGCCATGGCGCGCCCGACGATCATGTTGCGGTCGGCGTCGCCGTCGGAGGCGGCGCCGAAGTCAGGGGAATCAGGCGCGAACATCAGTGCGATCAGTTCGGCCGCGTTGACCGGATTCGGATCGGGATGGTGGCCGCCGAAGTCCTCGAGCGGCGTGCCGTTGATGACGGTGCCGGCCGGCGCGCCGAGCATGCCTTCGAGGATCGCGTGCGCATACGGACCGGAAACGGCGTGCATGCCGTCGAAGCGCATCGTGAAGCCGCCGGCGAACAGCGCCTTGATGGCCGCGAAATCGAACAGCTCGGACATCAAGGCGGCGTAGTCGTCGACCGAGTCGATCACTTCGACCCGCATCTGCTCGATCTGCGAGATGCCGAGCTGGTCGAGCGGCGGCGCGGCCGTGTCGCTGATGCGGTACACCGCGATGGTCTGGGTGGCGACGTAGATCGCTTCGGTGATTTTTTCGGGCGCCGGGCCGCCGTTGCCGACGTTGTACTTGATGCCGAAGTCGCCGTCCGGGCCGCCCGGATTGTGGCTGGCCGAGAGCACGATGCCGCCGGCCGCGGCGTGCTTGCGGATCACGCAGCTGACGGCCGGCGTCGACAGGATGCCGCCGCGTCCGACCAGCACCCTGGCGTAGCCGTGCGCGGCGGCCATGCGCAGGATCACCTGCACCGCCGTGCGGTTGAAGTAGCGGCCGTCGCCGCCCAGCACCAGCGTCTGACCGGCGCAGTCGCCGACCGAATTGAAGATCGCCTGCACGAAGTTTTCGAGGTAGCCGGGCTGCAGGAATTCGGCGACCTTCTTGCGCAGGCCGGAGGTGCCGGGGCGCTGCCCGGCGAATGGGGTCGTAGCTACTGTCTGGATGGTCATGCGCGGCTCCTGATGGCGGTCGATTTGGGGTGGAATGATACTCTGTCCACTACCATACGACAGCTGGCAAAAGCGTGGCGCAGGATCACTTGGCCGCCTGCGCCTTGTCGGTCACGAACACGGTCAGGATACCGGCCAAAATCATGCTGGCGCCGCCCAGCATCAGCGTCTTGACGGTGTGGCCGGCGAACATGTGGGTGGTCATCCAGCCGAGCAGCAGGCCGCTGAGGATTTGCGGGATCACCACGAAGAAGTTAAACAGGCCCATGAAATAGCCCATCCGCTTGGCCGGCAGCGCGCCCGCCAGGATCGCGTACGGCATGGTCAGGATGCTGGCCCAGGCGATGCCGACGCCGACCATCGGGATGATCAGCAGTTCCTTCTGGTGAATCATGAAGATGCTCGCCAGGCTGACGCCGCCGATGATCAGGCAGGTGGTGTGGACCACCTTGCGGCTGGTGGCGCGCGCGAAAATTGGCAGGATGAAGGCGGCCAGCGCGGACACGCCGTTGTAGACGCCGAACATGATGCCGACCCAGTTGCCGGCGCTCTGATAGGCGGCCGACTGCGCATCGGTGGTGCCGTAGACGTTGTCGGCGATGGCGGTGCCGGTGTAGATCCACATCGCGAACAGCGCGATCCAGGTGAAGAACTGAACGAACGCCAGCTGCACCATCGTCTTGGGCATCTGCGCGAAGCCGCCGAGGATTTCGCGCAGCGCCACGCCGAAGCTGTTGGCCTGCTTGCGCTCGGCGTTGAATCTGGCCAGGTTCTCGGGCGGCGCTTCGGTGCTGGTGAAAACGGTCCACATCACCGACAGCAGGAACACCGCGGCGCCGATGTAGAACGAGTAGCGCACCGTGTCGGGCACCATGCCGTTGACCGGTACGTTGCTGACGCCGAAGACGTCCGAGAACATGGTCGGCAGCAGCGAGGCGATCACCGCGCCGCAGCCGATGAAGAAGGTCTGCATCGCAAACCCTGCGGTCTGCTGGCTGGTATCGAGCTTGTCGCCGACGAAGGCGCGGAACGGCTCCATCGACACGTTGATCGCCGCGTCCATCATCCACAGCACCGCGACCGCCATCCACAGGGCCGACGAATTTGGCATCAGGAACAGCGCGATCGAGGCGAGGATGGCGCCGACGAAGAAGAACGGCCGGCGGCGGCCCCAGAACGGGTGCCAGGTATTGTCGCTCAGGTAGCCGATGATCGGCTGGACCAACAGGCCGGTAACCGGCGCAGCGAGCCAAAACAGCGCCAGGTCGTCGGCCTGCGCGCCCAAGGTCGAGAAGATCCGGCTGGTGTTGGCGTTTTGCAGTGCGAAGCCGAACTGGATGCCGAAGAAGCCGAAGCTCATGTTCCACAGCTGCCAGAACGACAGGCGCGGTTTTAAAATTGAAGTCTGCATTTCCATCTGTGTCTCCGAGGTCTTCTATGTGTCCGGACTAGCTGCCGGACTGGGAATTCAATAGTTCAATAGCTGATGACGAGCTGGCCGCCGTCGTTGTTGATCGTGGTGGTGCTTACTTTAACCTGATCGGCGCTGCCGGCACCGAGAAAACCATGCGTGCCGGCCGCCAGCCGCAGCGGCGTGCCGTTCAGCTGCGCGCTGGCCGCGGCGCCGAAACCGTGCAGCACCAGTTCGAGCTTGTCGAACTTCGACTGGAAGCTGCCCTCGACGGCGCCGAGCGTGATGCGGCGCGCCGCGCCGTCGTAGGCGATGCTGCGCCGGTAGTAGGCGCCGCCCTGGTAGGCGAAGCTGGCGCCGTCGTCTTCATAATAGGCGGTGACGGTGGCCGCATCGCCCTTGTAGATGTGCAGCGCCAAGGTAGCGGCCGGCCGTTCCGCGGTCGACTGCACCAGCGACTGCACCGGCACCACGCTGCCCGCCTTGACGTACACCGGCAAGGTCGCCGCGCGCAGTTCGATGATCTTTTCGCGCGCGCCCTGCTCGATCGCATCGGTGGCCAGGTCGTACCACTGCCCGGCCGGAAAATACACCTTGCCGAAGTCGCGCGTGCTCTCGAACGGCGCCACCAGCAAGGCGCCGCCGAACAGGTACTGGTTCTGGAACGCCGGCGCGTAGATTTGCGGATCGTGCGTGTAGTCGATCGCCAGCGAGCGCATCACCGGCGCGCCGGTCGCCGCCGCCTCGGCGAAGGCCGAATACAGGTAGGGCATCAGCCGATAGCGCAGGTTGACGTAGTTGCGCGAGATGTCGAGCACCTCGTCGCCGTAGGTCCACGGTTCGGACGACCTGGTGTCGCTGGCGGCGTGATTGCGGAAGTACGGCGTGAACGCGCCGATCTGCATCCAGCGCGCGAACAGCGACTGGGTCGGCGCGCCGGTGAAGCCGCCGACGTCCATGCCGGTGAACGGCACGCCGGACAGCCCGAGGCTGTTCAGCAGGCGCACGCCGAGCAGCATGTGGTCCTCCTCGGCGCGGTTGTCGCCGGTCCAGATGGCCGAGTAGCGCTGCAGCCCCGCGAAGCCGGCGCGCGTGAGCATGAACGGGCGCTTGCCGGTGGCCGCCTTCATGCCTTCGTAGCTGGCGCGCGCCATCTGCAGCGCATAGACGTTGTGGGCCTGCTTGTGGGTGGTCGGCGCGCCGTCGAAATCGAACAGCACGTTGTTCGGCATCTGCTGGCCCCAGGTGGCGATCTCGTTCATGTCGTTCCACAGGCCGGACACGCCGGCCGCGGCGAAGGTGCGCACTTCCTGGCGCCACCAGGCGCGGCCCTTCTCGCTGGTGAAATCGGGGAAATTGCACCAGCCCGGCCACACTTCGCCGGTGTAGTTGGCACCGTCCGGATACTTGATGAAGACATCGTCGCGCAGGCCGCGTTGGTAGGCGCCGTAACCCTTCTCGACCTTGATGCCGGGGTCGACGATGACGGTCGTCTTCAGGCCGAGCGCGGCCAGTTTGGCGGTCATGCCGGCCGGGTCGGGGAAGCGCGCCTTGTCCCACGTGAACAGCTTGTAGGCGTCCATGTAGTGGATATCGAGCGTGATGCCGTCGGCCGGGATCTTCTTCTCGCGCAGCGTGTGGGCGATGCGCAGCACTTCCGCTTCCGGGTAGTAGCTGTAGCGGTTCTGCTGGTAGCCCAGGCTCCACAGCGGCGGCAGCGGCATGCGCCCGGTCAGCGCGGTGTACGAACCGATGATGTCGGCCAGGCGCGGATGGTAAATGAAGTAGTAGTTCATCTCGCCGCCCTGCGCCGAGAACGACGAGAAGCGGTTGTTGCTGGCGCCGAAATTGAAATCGCTGCGATAGCTGTTGTCGAAGAAGATGCCGTAACTGAGGCCGTGGTGGATGCCGACATAGAACGGCACCGACGCGTACAGCGGATCGCTGGCGGCGCCGTAACGGAACGCGTCGGTGTTCCAGTTGGTGTAGGCGCTGCCGCGGCGATCGAGGTTGCCGGTCTTTTCGCCGAGGCCGACGAAGCGCTCGCCCTGCTGCAGCGTCTTGTAGGTTGCCACTTCCTCGCCGATCCACGACGTCGCCAGGCCCGGCTCGTCCTGGTTGATGATTTTTCCGTCCGGCGTGGCGAAGGTGATGGAGAATGGCTGCTTGGTCACGCGCGCGGTGAGCGCATCGGTCGACAGCGTCAGCGCCGTGGCGTCCTGTGTGACGCTGGTACGGGCCGCTTGCGGCGTGGCGACGACCGCATACGAAAAGTCGCGCCCCAGCTTCTGCTTGTCGATGCGCACGCGGATCACCGAGGCGCTGTAGACGGTCAGTTCGACACTGGCATTGTCGGTTTGCAGGCGCACCTGCTGGCCGTCGACCTGCACCGACTGCACGTTGCCGACCGGTCGCACGGGCTGCGCCTGTGCCGCCGCCTGGACCGACAAGCAGGCCAGCGAGAGCAGGTACAAGGTGGTGAATGCTGCTCTCATCGAACTGCCCAGGAAAGGATTTGTAGGAAAATAACATGACGATTTCTCAGTGTCAATCTAAACCGTTCCATAGTAGAATCCAAACCGAGCCGGCGCAAAAATGCGCATTTTGTAGTCAAATAACAGACACCGGCCACTCGACAACAGAAAAGATGGGGACACCATGCTGGACATGCAAAAGCGCCTGAGCAACTCCTTTAACGCGATCATCAGCCTGCCGTCGACGGCGATGGGCTTCGCGCTGTGCATCCAGATTTCGGCACTCAGCTGGCTGCTCAGCACCAAGTACCACCTCGACATCCACGAAATCGGCATCGTCTGGGCGGCCGGGCCGCTGGCCGGCATCATCGGCCAGGTGCTGATCGGGCTGATCAGCGACGGCGCCTGGTTCTGGGGCGGCCGGCGCCGGCCCTTTATCCTGATCGGCGGCACCCTGGCCGCGCTGATGGTGTTCCTGCTGCCGCGCATCGACGCCGTCGCCAGCCTGCTCGGCATCGGCAACCTGCTGGTGGTGGCGGTGATCGTCGCGCTCACGCTGGACCTGTCGATCAACATCGGCTTCAATCCGACCCGTGCGCTGATCGCCGACGTCACGCCCGACGGCGAGGCGCGCACCCGCGGCTTCACCTGGATGCAGACCATCTCCGGCTTCTGGGGCGTGATGGCCTACCTGATCGGCGCCTTCATCGACAACTACGCGCTGATCTCGATCGGCGTGGTGATCGTGTTCGCGTTCTCGGTGGTGCCGATGTTCTTCGTCACCGAGCCGCGTGAACTGAGCGTCAAGTCCGACCAGGTAGCCGCCACCGCGACCGAATGGGGCCAGCTGTGGCGCATCTACCTGGCGCACGGCTTCTCGTGGATCGGCGTGCAGTCGATGTTCGTCTACATCATCGCCTTCATCCAGCAGCACATCGTCAGCGGACCGAATTCGATGGCGGCGTTCGCGGCGCAATCGGGCCACGTGATCTCGATTTCGTTCGCGGTGATGAACGTGGTCGGCTTCCTGCTGCCGGCGCTGGTGCTGGCGCCGCTGGCGGCGCGCATCGGCCGGGTGCGCACGCAGGCCGGCTGCATCGCCCTCATGGCGCTCGGCTACTTCGCCATCGCCTTCATGGCGCGCACGCCGGTGATGCTGTATGCGCTGATGGCGGTGGTCGGCATCGGCTGGAGCGCGGTGGTCAGCCTGCCGTTCGCGATCATGAGCGAGAAGGTCGACAAGAGCCGCATGGGCTTTTTCATGGGGATCTTCAACCTGTCGGTGGTGATCCCGCAGCTGCTGTCGACCGGCGTCGGCTACGTGCTCAAATCGGCGGCCGACTCGAACGTGCTGTTCATCATCTGCGGCAGCTGCCTGGCGATTTCCGCCGGCTTGTGGTGCCTGGTGAGCGACAAGCATGCGGCCGCGGCGGCAACGCCGCAGTTGTCGCCGGCGCACTAAATGCACTTTAAGCAATAAAAACATGGCACACTGGTCGTCCCTCCCCGACACGACCTCTGACCATGACCTCCGCCATTCAGCTCGGCTTGCTCGCGCTCTGCCTGCAAGCGTCCACCGCCTTCGCCGGCGCGGCGAATGACGCCAAGTCCGCGCCGCCGGCGCCTTTGAGCGCCATCTCCGGCGCCGCGTTTGTCGCCAATATCAAGACGCTGGCCTCGGACGAGTTCGAAGGCCGCGGCCCCGGCACCGCCGGCGAAGCGAAAACGACGGCTTTCCTGCAGCAGGAGTTTGCCAGGCTGGGACTGAAACCGGGCAATCCGAACGGCAGCTTTTTCCAGCAGGTGCCGGTAGTGGCGATGCTGCCGACGGCGCAAATGCGCTACCAGATCGGCGCCCGCACGGTGACGCTGAAATTTCCCGACGATTTCGTCGCCCATACATCGGCCCCGCAGGCCGAGCTGCGGCTGGACAAGTCGGAACTGGTGTTCGTCGGCTACGGGATCGTGGCGCCGGAATACGGCTGGGATGACTACAAGGGCGTCGACGTGCGCGGCAAGACCATCGTCATGCTGGTCAACGACCCGCCGGTGCCGGATCCGCGCGACCCTGCCAGGCTCAATCCGGCCATGTTCAAGGGCAAGGCGATGACCTACTACGGACGCTGGACCTACAAATACGAGATCGCCGCGAAGCTGGGCGCCGCGGCCGCCATCATCATCCACGAGACCGGGCCGGCCGGCTATCCCTACGAGGTGGTGCGCACCGGCGGCGTGAAGGAACAGTTCGAGCTGCGCGCGAACGGACCGAATCCGTCGTTCCCGCCGGTGCCGGGCTGGATCCAGCTTGACCGGGCGAAGGACATGATGGCGGCGGCGGGCTACGACTTCGACAAGCTCAAGCAGGCTGCGCTGTCGAAGGACTTCCGCCCTGTCAGCCTGGGCGGCAGCGCCACCTTCCACATCAAGAACGTCATCCGGGAACTGACCACCAACAACGTGGTCGCGCTGATCGACGGTTCCGACCCCGCCCTCAAGCACGAATATGTGATCTACTCCGCCCACTGGGACCACTTTGGCATCGACCCGAGCCTGCCCGGCCCGAAAACGAAGCAGGTGTACCACGGCGCGCTCGACAACGCCTCCGGCACCGCCGCCCTGCTCGAACTGGCCCGCGCCTACCAGGCCTTGCCGGTGCCGCCGCGGCGCTCGGTGCTGCTGATGGCCACCACCCTGGAGGAATCCGGCCTGCTGGGCGCCAAGTACTATGCGACGCACCCGCTGTATCCGCTCGAACGGACGCTGCTGGACATCAATATCGACAACATGAACGGCTGGGGGCGGACGGCGCAGGTCGAAAACGTGACGTCCGGGCATTCATCGATCGACGACATCCTGGCAAAGCATGCCCGCACGCAAGGACGCGGCACCGAAGGCGACAGCCGGCCGGAGAACGGCAGCTTTTACCGCGCCGACCATGTCGAGTTTGCCAAAGTGGGCGTGCCGGTGCTGTATACCAAGAGCCGCAGCAAGTACATCGGCCAGCCCGACAGTTACGGCCGCGACAAGGCCGACGCCTACTACGCCAATGACTACCACAAGGTCACCGACGCGCTGGGCGCCGGACTCACGTTCGACGGCGCGCTGGAGGACATCGCCTTGCTGTTCATGGTCGGTTACGACGTCGCGCAGGGCACCGCCTGGCCGCAGTGGCACGCCGGTTCCGAGTTCAAGGCAAGCCGCGACGCGATGCTCAAGGCGGCGCAACACTAAACATTGCGCGCAGGGTCGGCGGAGCATAAAAAAAAGGGCGCCATCGAGGCGCCCTTTTTAACGAGTTATTCCGCTTTCGGCGGCGGACCCTTGCGATGTTCCTTCTTCGGCCCCTTGGCGTAGCCGGCCTTCTCGGCAAAGCGGCGATCGCCGGGATTCTTCGGGCCGGTGGAAGCGCCGGCCTTTTTCACCGCCGGCGGTTCGCCGTCGCGCGTGATGTTCAGCTGCTGGCCCGCCACCCACACCGTTTTCAGGTGATCGATCAGGTCAGGCGGCATGTCGACCGGCAGGTCGAGCGTGCTGTAGTCGTCGTAGATCTCGATGCGGCCGATGTACTTCGACTCGATGCCCGCCTCGTTGGCGATGGCGCCGACGATGTTGCCCGGCTTGACGCCGTGCGAATGGCCTACTTCGATGCGGAAGGTGCCCATGCCGTCTTCGGCCGGGCGCGCCACGCGCTCGCGCTTGAACGCCGGCGCATCGCCGCGGTCCGGACGCATCGGTGCGGCGCCGCGGTCCGGGCGCATAGGCGCGTCGGCGCGCGGCGCGCGGGCCGGACGCTCTTCCCACACCGGCGCGGCCTTGGCGGCGCGGTCCGGTTTTTCCAGCAGCAGCGGCACGTCGCCGCGCGCCAGCTTGGCCAGCGCCGCGGCGATTTCCACCGCCGGCACGTTCAGTTCGCGCTCGTATTCCTCGATCAGGGTGCGGAACACGTCGATGCCGCCGGCGGCCAGGGTCTCGGTGATCTGGTCCTTGAATTTGGCGATGCGCACGTCGTTGATGGTTTTCACCGTCGGCAGGGTCAGTGGCGACACCGGCTGGCGGGTGGCGCGCTCGATCGCTTTCAGCAGGCCCTGCTCGCGCGGGGTGATGAACAGGATCGCCTCGCCGCTGCGGCCGGCGCGGCCGGTGCGGCCGATGCGGTGGGTGTAGCTTTCGGGATCGGACGGCACGTCGTAGTTGATCACGTGGCTGATGCGCTCGACGTCGAGACCGCGCGCGGCGACATCAGTGGCGACCAGGATGTCGATCTTGCCGTCCTTGAGCTGGGCGATGGTGCGCTCGCGCTGGGTTTGCTGCATGTCGCCGTTGATGGCGGTCGCCGCGAAGCCGCGCGCCTGCAGCTTGCCGGCCAGTTCCTCGGTGCCCAGCTTGGTGCGGGCGAAGATGATCATGCCGTCGAACGGCTCCGCTTCGAGGATGCGGGTGAGCGCCTCGAGCTTCTGCATGCCGCTCACCATCCAGTAACGCTGGCGGATATTGTCGGCGGTGCCGGTCTTGGCGGCCACGGTCACTTCGGCCGGGTCGCGCAGGTAGGTCTTGGCGATGCGCTTGATCGCCGACGGCATGGTGGCCGAGAACAGCGCGGTCTGGCGCGACTCAGGCGTTTTTTGCAGGATCTGTTCGACGTCGTCGATGAAGCCCATGCGCAGCATCTCGTCGGCCTCGTCGAGCACCAGCGTTTTCAGCTTGGACAGGTCGAGCGAGCCCTTGTCGAGGTGGTCGATGACGCGCCCCGGCGTGCCGACGATGACGTGCACGCCGCGGCGCAAGGCCGACAGCTGCGGGCCGTAGCTCTGGCCGCCGTAGATCGGCAGCACGTGGAAATCCTTGATGTGCGCGGCGTAGGTCTGGAACGCTTCGGCGACCTGGATCGCCAGTTCGCGCGTCGGCGCCAGCACCAGCGCCTGCGGCGAGTGCTGCTTGATGTCGATGCGCGACAGGATTGGCAGCGCGAAGGCGGCGGTCTTGCCGGTCCCGGTCTGGGCCTGCCCCAACACGTCGCGATTGGCCAGCAGCAGCGGAATGGTGGCGGCCTGGATCGGCGAAGGCGTCTCGTAGCCGACCTCTTTGATCACCTTGAGGACGGCGGCGGAGAGGTTCAGATCGGAAAACTGCGGAAGGGGGGTATCGGACATTGGAGTGCTCACTTATCGGTGCTAAACCTACAGTTTACTCTGTTGCCGCTTGCGCCGTGCCTTTTTCGTGCAGTGCCGCGCGTCTCAGGCGCCGGCCGGATTGTACTTTGCCAGGAACGCGTCGATCGCGCGGTACAGCCGGAAGCGGTTCGCTTCGATGGTAAAACCGTGCTCCTCGTCCGGAAAAGTCATCCACTCGTAGACCTTGCCGTGCTTCTTGAGCGCGTCGCGCAGGTCTTCGCCATGCACCAGCGGCACGCGCGTATCGTGCTCGCCGTAGGCCATGAACAGCGGCGCGCGGATGCTGGCCGCCTGCAGCGCCGGCGACGTCGCCACAAACTGGTCGCGCATCTGGCCCGGGTCGCCGATGGTGATTTTCGAATGGAAGGCGACCACCTTGTTGCCCTCCCATCGGCCGATGGTAAACAGGTAGCCGATGTCGGTCACGCCGAGCAGGTCGATGCCGCAGCGGTACTGCTGCGGATCCTTCACCAGGCCCATCGCCGCCGCGTAGCCGCCGTAGCTGGCGCCCATGATGCATACGCGCGCCGGGTCGACCGCGCCTTGCTTTACCAGGTCGGCGATGCCGTCGCTCAGGTCGTCCTGCATGCGCAGGCCCCATTGGCGAAAGCCTTTGCGGAAGTGGGCCTCGCCAAAACCGGTCGAGCCGCGGAACTGCGGCTGCAGCACGGCGTAGCCGCGGCTGGCCAGAAACTGCACCTGCGGGTCGAAACTGGCATCGTCGCGCGCGGCCGGACCGCCGTGCGGCAGCACGATCAGCGGCAGCCGGTTGACCGGGCGGCCCTTGGGCAAGGTCAGGTAGGATGGAATCGGCAGGCCGTCGCGCGCCTTGTAGTCGAACACCAGCTTGGGCGACATCTGCGCCGGCACGATCCACGGCATCCGGGTCAGCAGCGGCAGCAGCTGCTTGGTGGCCGGGTCGTAGCGCAGGTAGCGCCCCGGATCGGTCGACGACGAGCTGAACACCAGGCGCGGCGACGCGGCGTCGCCGCCCGGCGTGACCTGGCTGACCATGTCCGGCGCGGCCTGGTCGAGGCCCTGCTGGAGCGCCGCGTACTGCGGGTCGAGCCACTCGGTGTGCGGCGGCTCGGAGCGCACCCGCACGCCGATCAGCTTGTGGGTCTGCGGATCGAACACCAGGCCGTCGTTGACGTCCGCGTCGGCGCTGGCGGCGACCAGCGCGCCGACCTTGTTGTCAGCCATGTTGTAGCGGAACACGCCATCGCGGCCATGCACGCCGGCGACCACCAGCAAGCCGTCCGGATCGATGCCGATGGCGCGAAATGGCGGGTTCAGGGTGGCATGCTCGGCCAGCTTGCGCCAAGGCTGCGCCTCGTCGTCGCGGTACCAGACGGCCGACCTGGCGCCTTCGCTGTCCATGTAGGCGGTCACCACCCGCAAGCGGTTCGCGGCATCGAACACGAAGTCGTGCGCCCGGCCGGTCACGCTGAAGTCGATCGCCTTGCGCCGCCCGCTGACGCTGTCGATCCGGTACGGCACGATGTCGCCGTTGATGAAGTAGCCGAGCGCGATGATGCCGGCCGAGCCGTCGTGCAGCGGCTGCACCAGGTCGTACGCCACCGGCTCGGCGGCGACGTCGTTGAACGACTGGCGCGCGCGCAGCATCAGCGCGGCCGGCATCGCCGACAAGGCGCGCTCGCGGGTGCCGTCGCGGTCGATGGCGAACAGGCCGCTGTACGACGCATTCTGTTCGCTGGTGCGATCGATGACGTTGAACGCCAGCCGATCGTTGCTGATCCACTCGATCCGGAAGATGTCGACATCGGCATAGCCGGCGATCTTTTTCGCTTCGCGCGTCTGCAGGTCGACCACGGTGAGCTGAACCGAGCCGCCCAGCATCGCCGTTGACGCCAGGTAGCGCCCGTTCGGCGACAGGCTGGCGATGCGGATCGCCGGCGTGCGGAAAAACTGCTCCAGCGCCGGCGCCGCGGCCTGCGCGGCGACGCAAACGGCCAACGTGGCAAACGCGCCGGTAAACAGGCTGGCGGCAAGGCGTAGACGGATTGATGGCATGGTGATGGTGTGTGAGTTGAAAGAAGGGACCGTCAGCCGGCCTGCCGGCGACAGACAAAAAAGCCGTTGAGGGTGAGGCGGCCGCGCGCCGGATCGGCGCTCAGCAGCTCGGGCGCGCCGACGTGGCTGGAGTGGAAAATGCTGCCGTCGTAGAAGATGGCGCGGTTCCATGCCGCCGGCACGGTGTGCACCAGCTCGAACCAGGCGTTCGACGCCAACAGGTAGCCAGGTTCGGCGCCGAGCATGGCGCTGGCCGCGGCCGTATCCATGCCGCCCAGCGTGCGCATCATGTCGTTGGTCTGCGCCGCCGACTGGCGCGGCCGGAAGAAACTGGTGCCGCCCAGCGCCGGCTGGTCGAACAGGTACAGCACGCAGGCGGCGGCCAGCTGGTCGGCGGCGACGCCGAAGCGGTCGCGATGGCAGACGCGCTGCAGCGGCCGCAGCTGCGCGCCCGGCAAGGTCACCAGCGACAGGCGGCTGTGCACGTCGAGCGTGCGGCGCGCGCCCAGCCGGCGCCGCACGTGCTGCATGAAGAACTCGTCGAGCAGGCCGGAAAACGCCGCCGGCATCGGCAGCTCGAGGCCGGGGAAGGCATTGCGCGGCGCCGCGTCGAAGCCGGCGGCGTGCTCGATCGCCAGCGCGCGCAGCGCCCGCGGGTCAAGCATGCAGTCGTCGACCACGATGCACGACTGGCCGTCGCCGATCGGCACCTCGCTGATGCGCGCACGCGGATTGAACATCGCCTACTTCGACTGCGGCGCCGCGCAATTCTCGCGCACGAAGTCGGCATGGCTCGGCATCGCCTCGACGCAGCGCTGGGTGGTGGTGCTGACGTTCTCGAGGAAGCTGCGGATCTTGCCGTCGGCCAGCGCATCGACCAGCGGATGGTAGCCGCGCGGCTTGATGCCCTGTCCGTGCATCACCTCGAACCAGCTGATCTCCGAGAACATCTCGCTGGCCTCGCGAAACAGCCGGCCATTGCTCTCGTAGAGCGCCATCTTGTTGCGCAGCGACTCCGGGATCTCCATGGTGCGGCAGTAGTTCCAGAAGTCGGTATCGGTGCGGCTGGTCGCCTTGTAGTGCAGGATCAGGAAGTCGCGGATCTTCTCGACTTCGAAATGCGCCTGGCGGTTGAATTCGTCGATGTCGGCCTGCTCGAACCCCTGGTCCGGGAAGAACGTCGTCAGGCGCGCGATGCTGGCCTGGATCAGGTGGATGCTGGTCGACTCGAGCGGCTCCATGAACCCGCTCGACAGGCCGATCGCCACGCAGTTCTTGTCCCAGAATTTCTTGCGCCGGCCGGTGACGAACTTGAGCTGGCGCGGCTCGGCCAGCGCCTTGCCGTCCAGGTTGCGCATCAGGATGTCGGCGGCGCTGGCGTCGTCGCTGAATTTGCTGCTGTAGACGTGGCCGTTGCCGATGCGGTTTTGCAGCGGAATGCGCCATTGCCAGCCGGCGTCGCGCGCGGTCGAGCGCGTGTACGGCAGCAGCGGGCCGCTCGATTCGCACGGCACCGCCCAGGCGCGGTCGCACGGCAGCCAGTGGCTCCAGTCGTCGTAGCCGGCATGCAGCGTCTGTTCGATCAGCAGGCCGCGAAAGCCGGAGCAGTCGATGAACAGGTCGCCCTCGATGCGCTCGCCGTTGTCCATCACCACCGCCTCGATGAAGCCGTCGGCCGGGCGCGTGGTGGCGCCGCTGACCTTGCCCTCGATGCGGATCACGCCGCGCTGCTCGGCGTACTTGCGCAGGAAGGCGGCGTACAGGTTGGCGTCGAAATGGAAGGCGTGGGCGATCTCGCTGAGCGGCGAATTGCCCAGGTCCGGGCGCGCGCGCATGAACTTGGCATGGCGCGAGGCGAGCGAGCAGATCGAATAGTTTTCGATGTCCAGTGCGTAGCCGTCCTGCTGGGCCTTGAGCCAGTACTGGTGGAATTTGGTGATGCCGATGTCCGGGCCGAGGTTGCCGAAGCCGTGCATATAGGAGTCGCCCAGCTTGCCCCAGTTGACGAACTCGATGCCCAGCTTGAAGGTGCCGTTGGTGGCGCGCATGAACTCGTCTTCGTCGATGCCAAGCGCACGGTTGTAGACGTTGATCAGCGGGATGGTGGCCTCGCCCACCCCGACGGTGCCGATTTCCTCGGATTCGATCAGGCGGATGGTCCAGTTGCCGGTCAGCACCTTGGACAGGGCGGCGGCGGTCATCCAGCCGGCGGTGCCGCCGCCGACGATGACGATGTTGCGGATATGGGGAAACGACATGGCGGGTCAGTTCTGAGTGAAAAAACGTGAAAAAAACCTAAAAAAAACCCCCGGCCGTTTCGCAACGACAAGGGGTTCAATTGTAATGCACCGACCGCTTAGAACTTGTAGTTCGCGCCGATCAGGATGGTACGGCCGAAGTCGTCCGTCTTGGTGATGGTGCCGGTCGACGCCTGGTACTGCTGCTCGAGCGCCTTGTTGGCGTTGAGCACCTGCACCAGCACCGTCACGCCCTTGGCCATGCCCGACTGGAACTCGTAACCGAGCTGCAGGTCGGCGACCGTGTTGCCCTTGACGTACTGGTACTCGCGCGCCGCGCCGAAGCCTTGCACTTCACCGAGGAAGTCGGAACGATGACGGGCTGCCACGCGGGCCGAGAAGCCGAACTTCTCGTAGTAGAACGTCAGGCTCGCCACTTGCTTGGACAGGCCAGGCAACGGCCGCGCATCGGCATCGCCGAACGGGTTGATGGCGCTGTCGTTGTGCGAGAAGTTCGCCTGCATGCCGAAGCCGTCGAGCATGTCCGAGACCACGCTGAACGGCATCGACGCCGCCAGTTCGACGCCCTTGATGCTGCCGCCGTTGCCGTTGCGCGGCTGGGTGAACTTGCCGATCATCGTGCTCGACGTGCGGCCGGTGACGTTCGGGAAGCCGGCGAACGAGTAGGCGTTGTCGTTGAAGTCGAAAATGTAGCTGTCGAGCTTCTTGTAGAACGCCGCGGCGCTGATGTAAGCCTTGGTGCCGAAGTACTTCTCGTACGACACGTCGACTGCCTTGGCGCGGAACGGGTCGAGCAGCGGGTTGCCGCCGCTACCGGTCCAGACGTGCGTGGTGGCATCGATTTCCGAACGGCGCGCCGCGCTCAACTGGTCCATGCGGGCCCGCGCCAGCACCTTGGCCAGGCCGAAGCGCAGCGCCTGGTCGTTGCCGAGGTCGAACACCAGGTTCATGCTTGGCAGGAAGTCGGTGTAGGACTTGCCGGCGGTGTGCAGCGCGACCACGTCCTGCTTGGCGTTGTCCACCTGTGGCGCCGTCGATGCCTGGTCGGTGCGGACCATCTGCACGCCGATATTGCCGCGCAGGTCGAAGCCGCCGACCTTGGTGTCGAGGTCGCCTTTGACGTAGGCCGTCGACACCTTCTCCGTCACGTTCCAGTCCTTCAGCAGGATGTCGCCGTTGACGTTCTTGATCAGGTTGTACGACGATGGGAACACTGCCGCCGGATCGAAGGAAATGCTGCTGAACTGCGAACCGCCCACCAGCACCGAACCGGCGCCGGCCGGCAAGGCGCCCGGTGCCGTTTTCAGGACCAGCTTGGCTTCTTCGGCGCTCTTGTCCTTGGCGCGCTCGGAGTAGTTGACGCCGAACGTGACCTTGCTGATCATGCCGTCCATGCCCTTTTGGAAGCCGAGGCGGCCGGCCTTGATGGTGTCCTTGACCGAGATCGACTTGGTGTAGCCGTTCTGGCCCCACGACTCGGGATCGGTCAGCTTGATCAGCGACGCGTCGCCGTGGTTGTACTGCAGCGATCCGATGGTGTTGCCGTTGATTACGCCCACCGCTTCCGACAGCGGACGGCCGTTCGGGCCGACCACGCCGGCTTCGAGTTCCGAGATCGATTCCTTGCGGGTGGCGCGCGACTGGCTGACGTCGACGGTGGCGGTCCACTGGTCGCCGAAGCGCAGTTCGTTGTTCCAGCCGATCGAGCTCAGCTCGTCCTTGGTCGGGTCGTAGATGTGGCGCGACAGCGGATTGACGCCCAGCCAGGTACCGCTGACGAGCTTGCCGCCGGAGATCACCGCGCCAGGCGCCAGCACCGGCGCCTGCGAGGCGACGAATGGATCGCCGTTGCCGGTCTTCCAGCTGTCGTTGACCTGCAGCTCGAGGCCGCGGTGGATCACTTCATCGTCGAATTTCGAGTAGAACAGGTCGAGCTGCGAGTGGAATTCCTTGCTCGGACGGTATTCCAGCACGGCCATCACACCGTCGCGGCTCTTCTTGCTGGTGTTGTTGAACAGCTTGAAGCCGTTGACGACCTTGACATCCTGGCCGTTGTAATTGGTGCTGCCGGTGTAGACGTCGTAGTTCTCGGCGTTGGCCGTGGTCAGGTCCGACGTGAAGCGGGTCGCGCCGATCGCCACGCCGATGGTGCGGTCGGCGAACTGGTCGATGTACGAGGCGCTGAAGCGCTTGCCCGTACCCTTGAAATTGGTGCCCTGGCCGTCGCGCTCGGAGCGCGCGTTGACCGCCACGGTGCGGCGGCCGAACGCCAGCGGACGCACCGTCTGCAGATCGACCGTGCCGGACAGGCCTTGGCCGACCAGCGCGGAATCCGGGGTCTTGTAGACCACCACGCCGGACAGCAGCTCGGACGGGTACTGGTCGAATTCGACGCTGCGGTTGTCGCCCGTGCTGACCTGCTCGCGGCCGTTCAGCAGCGAGGTCGAGAAGTCGCCCGACATGCCGCGGATGCTGACGTTGACGGCACGGCCGCCGACGTTTTGCGCGGTCAGGCCTGGCAGGCGCGCGATCGATTCGGCGATGCTCGAATCCGGCAGTTTGCCGATGTCTTCGGCGGAAATGGCTTCCACGATCGAGGTCGAATTGCGCTTGACTGAAATCGCCGCTTCGATGCCGCGGCGAATACCGGACACCACCACGCTTTGAACGGCCGGCTCGGCGCCGTTGCCGATCGCCGTGCTCTGGGCCGGCGCCGGCACCACTTCCTGGGCGCTCGCATTGACCGCCATTGCCGACAGCAACAGCATGCAACCGGCGGCCACCGGGCGCAGTGGGAATGCCGTACGCTGGCGGAGCTTACCGTTCGACTGCTTGTTCGCGAAAACTTTCATGTGTCCCCTCAATTCATTAAATAACGCATTTGTCCCGCGACTACAGCCGGAAAGCTTTTAAGCCGGGATCCCGAAGCAAACGTTCTAAGACGTTCTGCTCAAGATTTTGTATTAAAACTAGATGCACTGTCAACGGGAGTTGCGCCGCACTACGAATTTGTGGCATTTTTGGCGTCTGCACTCATAGGGAAGCCTGTGCGCGTTGTATTTCAGCTACAACATCGACCCGGAGGGCCTGTAGTCGGACTACATTTACGCAAATTTTCACTATTTCGACGCAAGCAGCACTATGTTGGTGCAAGGAAACGCCAGCACGGCCGGCGCGGTGACGCTGCGGCCTGACGACCAAGCGGCAATATGTACTTAAACTAGCTATTCATGCCACCCGCGATCGCGTGAATCAATTGATATGCCCATGCTTCTATAGTATGCTTTTAGGTGAAGAAGCTCAGTGGCGACGGATTTGCCCCTGCTGCGCGTCGATGACGCGATGTAGCAGAACTACGAAATCCGACGCCAACATAATCAGCTCGCCACCTTATGGAGACACCATGCATCGCCACCTTGCCCGCACACTGCTCGCCGCCGCCGTCCTTTCCCTGTTCTGCGGCGCCGGCCACGCCGCCCAGGTGGAGGTGCTGCACTACTGGACGTCGGGCGGCGAGGCCCGTTCGGTGGCCGAACTGAAGAAGACGCTGGCCGCCAAGGGCGTCGCCTGGAAGGACTTCGCGGTCGCCGGCGGCGCCGGCGAGAACGCCGCCACCGCGCTCAAGGCGCGCGTGATCTCGGGTGGCGCGCCGACCGCCGCCCAGGTCAAGGGCCCGGCCATCCAGGAATGGGGCCAGGAAGGCGTACTGGCCGACATCGACGCGGTGGCGCTGGCCGAAAAATGGGACACCCTGCTGCCGCCGGCGGTCGTGACCATCATGAAATACAAGGGCCACTACGTCGCCGCGCCGGTCAATGTGCACCGCGTGAACTGGCTGTGGGTCAATCCGGCGGTACTGAAGAAGGCCGGCGTTGCCAAGGCGCCGGCCACCTTCGACGAATTTTTCGCCGCCGCCGACAAGATCAAGGCAGCCGGCCTGGTCGCCGTCGCCCACGGCGGCCAGCCATGGCAGGATACGACCATCTTCGAATCGGTCGCGCTGGGCGTGGGCGGCGCCGAGTTCTATAAAAAGGCGCTGGTCCAGCTCGACCAGGCCAGCCTGACCGGCCCGCTGATGGTCAAGACGTTCGACACGCTGGCCCGCATCAAGACCTATATCGACCGCGACAGCGCAGGGCGCGACTGGAACCTGGCCACCGCCATGGTCATCAACGGCAAGGCCGGCATGCAGTTCATGGGCGACTGGGCCAAGGGCGAATTCACCGCCGCCGGCAAGCAGCCCGGCACCGATTTCCTGTGCGTCGCCGCGCCCGGCACCGCCAAGGCCTTCACCTTCAATATCGACTCGATGTTGATGTTCAAGCAGAAGAAGCCGGACGACCAGAAATCGCAGCTGGTGCTCGCCAGCGCCATCATGAGTCCCGCCTTCCAGGAAGTGTTCAACCTGAACAAGGGTTCGATCCCGGTCCGTGCCGGCGTCCCGAAAGCGAAATTCGACAGCTGCGCGCAGCAATCGATGGCCGACCTCGAGGCGAGCAGCAAGGCCGGCGCCTTCGTCCCCAGCCTGGCCCACAACATGGCGGTCGGCTCCGCGGCGCAGGGCGCCATCATGGACGTCGTCGCCCGGTTCATGAATTCGTCCATGACGTCGAAAGACGCCGTGGCCGCGCTGGCCAAAGCCGCCAAGACCCGCTAAGTGGCGTCAATTCCGCCCATGGCGCTGTCCGCCCTCGCCGACCGCTGGCTGCCGCGCCTCGTGCTGGCGCCCACCGTGATCGCCTCGCTGGTGTTCGTCTACGGCTTCATCGCCGTCACCGGCTTCCTGTCGCTGACCGAATCGCGCATGATGCCGAACTTCGAGTACGCCGGCTTTGTCCAATATATAGCGCTGTTCGATCTTGACCGCTGGTGGGTCGCCGCCAACAACCTGGCCATCTTCGGCGTGCTGTTCGTCGTCATCTGCCTGGCCGTCGGCCTGCTGATGGCGATCTTCCTCGACCAGAAAATCCGCATGGAAGGCGCGCTGCGCGCCGTCTACCTGTACCCAATGGCGCTGTCGTTCATCGTCACCGGCGCGGCCTGGAAATGGATACTCAACCCCGGACTGGGACTGGAAAAAATGGTGCGCGGCTGGGGCTTCCCCAATTTCACCTTCGACTGGCTGATCAACCCCGACATGGCGATCTACACCGTCGTCATCGCCGGCGTGTGGCAGTCGTCCGGCTTCGTCATGGCGCTGTTCCTGGCCGGCCTGCGCGGCATCGACGACAGCATCATCAAGGCCGCCCAGGTCGACGGCGCCTCGCTGCCGACCATCTACCGCCGCATCGTCATCCCGTCGCTGCGGCCGGTCTTCTTCAGCGTGTTCCTGATCCTGGCACACATCGCCATCAAGAGCTTCGACCTGGTGATGGCGCTCACCGCCGGCGGCCCCGGCACCTCGTCGACCGTGCCGGCCGTGTTCATGTACCAGTATGCGTTCTCGCGCGGCCAGCTCGGGCTCGGCGCCGCCTCGGCGATGATGATGCTCGCCACCATCATGGCCGTGCTGGTGCCGATGATGTACCTCGAAACCCGGGGCACCCGCCATGGCCGCTAAGTTCCCTTTCGGCCGCGCCGCCGTCTACCTGCTGCTGGTACTGTGCGCGCTGTACTACCTGGTGCCGCTGTACGTGATGCTGGCCACCTCGTTCAAGTCGCTCGAGCAGATCCGCAGCGGCGACCTGCTCGACCTGCCGTCCTCGCTGTCGGGCGCCGCCTGGGCCAAGGCCTGGGGCAGCGCCTGCACCGGCGCCGCCTGCGAAGGTCTGGCGCCGTACTTCTTCAACTCGCTGCGCATGGCCATCCCTGCGGTGCTGATCTCGACCCTGATCGGCTCCCTCAACGGCTACGTGCTGGCGCACTGGCGCTTTCGCGGTTCCGAAATCTTGTTCACCACGCTGATGGTCGGCTGCTTCATCCCGTTCCAGGTGGTGATCCTGCCGATGGCGCGCCTGCTCGGCATCGCCGACATCGCCAACACCACCACCGGCCTGGTGTTCGTCCACATCGTCTACGGCCTGGCGTTCACCACCATGTTCTTCCGTAATTACTACGTGACGGTGCCCGAAGAGCTGATCAAGGCGGCCCGCATCGACGGCGCCGGCTTCTTCCTGATCTACCGGAAGATCATCTTCCCGCTGTCGCTGCCGATCTTCATGGTGTGCTTCATCTGGCAGTTCACCCAGATCTGGAACGACTTCCTGTTCGGCGTGGTGTTCGGCGGCTCCGATGCGCAGCCGGTGACGGTCGCGCTCAACAACCTGGTCA
This sequence comes from Pseudomonadota bacterium, assembly GCA_030272785.1. Taxonomy (GTDB): domain Bacteria; phylum Pseudomonadota; class Gammaproteobacteria; order Burkholderiales; family Burkholderiaceae_D; genus JAFCUW01. The sequence goes on along the minus strand of JARXKM010000007.1, from coordinate 9,553 downwards.
ACACCTCGACCGGCGTCAAGGAATACAACGTCGACATGGCGGCGGCGATCATCGCCGCGCTGCCGACCCTGGCACTGTACCTGGTGGCGGGAAAATACTTCGTGCGCGGCCTGACCGCCGGCGCGGTGAAAGGTTAGCAATGGCGAGTTTATCGATCCGCGGCGTACGCAAGGTCTACCCGAATGGCGCCGAGGTCCTCAAAGGCATCGACCTCGACATCGCCGACGGCGAATTCCTGATCCTGGTGGGCGGTTCCGGCTGCGGCAAGTCTACCCTGCTGAACATGATCGCCGGGCTGGAGACCGTCAGCGCCGGCCAGATCGCCATCGGCGGCAAGGTCGTCAACGACGTGCCGCCCAAGTCGCGCGACATCGCGATGGTGTTCCAGTCGTACGCGCTGTACCCGACCATGACGGTGCGCGAAAACATCTCGTTCGGCCTCGGCATCCGCAAGGTGCCGAAAAACGAACAGAAAAAAATCGTCGAGCGGGTCGCCGACACGCTGCAGATGACCCACCTGCTCGACCGCAAGCCGGCCATGCTGTCGGGCGGCCAGCGCCAGCGCGTCGCCATGGGCCGCGCGATCGCCCGCGACCCGGCCCTGTTCCTGTTCGACGAACCGCTGTCGAACCTCGACGCCAAGCTGCGCGTCGAGATGCGCGCCGAAATCAAGCTGCTGCACCAGCGTCTCGGCAGCACCATCGTCTACGTCACTCACGACCAGATCGAGGCGATGACCCTGGGCGACAAGATCGCCGTCATGAAGGACGGCGTGGTGCAGCAGTTCGGCACCCCGCAGCAGATCTACGACCGGCCCGACAACCTGTTCGTCGCCAGCTTCATCGGCTCGCCGTCGATGAACTTCCTGCGCGGGCGCATCGACGCCGGCGGCTTCGCGCTCGAGCATGGCGGCGCCACCACCGTGCTGCCGCTGCCGCCGGAGCTGGCGGCGCTGGCGCGCGGCGCCGATGTCATCCTCGGCATCCGGCCCGAACACATCACCGACGCCGACAGCGCCCGCGCCGGCGCCCGCGCTGGCGCCTACCAGCCCACCACGGTCGACTGCGTCGTCCAGATGATCGAGCCGACCGGCCCCGATACCTTGGTGTTCACCGTCGTCAACGGCGTGCGCATCACCTGCCGCACCCACCCGCGCGCCGCTGCCGTCGCCGGCCAGCCGCTCACCCTCGCCTTCGACCTTTCCAAGGCGGTGCTGTTCGACCCCGCCACCGAGCAACGCATCGCCTAACGCATCGCCTAACCAAAGAGACAGATGAAGAAAATCTTCGCCGCCGCATTCGTCGCCATCGCCTTGCTCGCCACTGCGGCAGGCCAGGCGCAGGACTACCGCATCGACCATCTCGAACCGCCGTTCTGGTGGGCCGGCATGAAGCACCAGAAGCTGCAGCTGATGGTGCACGGGCAGCACATCGCCGAGCTCGAACCCGTGATCGCCTATCCGGGCGTGCGCATCGACGCCGTCACGCGGGTGGCGAACCGCAACTACCTGTTCATCGACCTGGCAGTCAGCGAGCAGGCGGCGCCGGGCAAGTTCGACATCACCTTCCGCAACGCCGCCAGCGCCGTGAAATACACCTACCAGCTGCTCGCGCGTGAGCCCGGCTCGGCGCAGCGGGTGAGCTTTAACAGCAGCGACGCGATCTACCAGGTGATGCCGGACCGCTTCGCCAACGGCAGCGCCGCCAACGACAGCGTGGCGGGCATGGCCGACAAGCTCGATCGCGCCAGCGGGTCGGGCCGCCACGGCGGCGACATCGCCGGCATCATCGACCATCTCGGCTACATCGCCGCGATGGGCTTCACCCAGCTGTGGCCGACGCCCCTGCTGGAAAACGACATGCCCAACTATTCATACCACGGCTATGCGGCCACCGACCACTACAAGATCGATCCGCGTTACGGCAGCAACCAGGACTACGTACGCCTGTCGGCCGAAGCGCGCAAGCACGGCATCGGCTTGATCCACGACGTCGTGCTGTCCCACATTGGCCTCGGCCACTGGTGGATGAAGGACATGCCGACGCCCGACTGGACCAACCACGAAGGCAAATTCGTACCGACCGTGCACCACCGGATGTCGACCATGGACACGTACGGCTCCCAGGCCGACAAGCTCAATTTCACCCACGGCTGGTTCACCAGCGAGATGCCCGACCTGAACCAGGCCAATCCAATGGTGGCCAATTTCCTCATCCAGAACAATATCTGGTGGATCGAATACGCCCACCTTTCCGGCCTGCGCATCGACACCTACGGCTATTCGGACGCCGATTTCCTGACCGAATTCTCGCGCCGCGTGGTGGCCGAATACCCGCGCCTGAACATGGTCGGCGAAGAGTGGCACAAGGCGCCGGCGGTGGTGGCGCACTGGCAGCGCGGCGCCGTCAGCGCCGACGGCTTCACCGGCTCGCTGCCGAGCATGATGGACTTCCCGATGATGTATGCGATGCGCGCCGGCCTGGCCGAAAAGGACGACAAGGACGGCTTCAAGGACGTCTACGAAATGCTGTCGCAGGACCGCCTGTATCCGGATGCGGCCAACCTGGTCCTGTTCGAAGGTAACCACGACGTGCCGCGCATGTTCAGCGTGCTCGGCGAGGACGTCGACCTGTACAAGATGGCGCTCGTGTTTACCATGACCTTGCCGCGCATCCCGCAGTTCTACACCGGCACCGAAGTGCTGATGACCAGCACCTTCAAGGGCCGCGACGACGCCAGCTACCGGCACGACTTCCCGGGTGGCTGGGCCGGCGACAAGGTCAACGCCTTCACTGGGGCCGGGCTGACCAGCAAGCAGCGCGACGCGCAGGCCTTCGTCAGCAAACTGGTCAACTGGCGCAAGACGCAGCCGGTGATCCATCACGGGAAGATGATGCAGTTCGGTCCCGAGAACGATACCTGGGTCTACTTCCGCTACGGCGACAAGAAGACGGTCATGGTCGCCTACAACAAGAACGCCACCGCGGTCAGCCTGCCGACGTTGCGCTTCCAGGAGATGCTCAAAGGCGCCAGGTCCGGCGTCGACGCCCTCACCGGCACAACGTACGACCTGACCAACACGCTGACGCTGCCGGCGCGCGCCGTCGTCATCCTCGAGATCTGACATGCGGCGCACCCTGATCGCGCTGGCCGGGTCGCTCGCAGTGCCGCTCGCATCGGCCGCGCAGGTTCCCGCTGTCGATGCGTACTTCGACGCGATGGCGATCACCGCCGCGCCGGGGCAGCAATCGCCGTTCGTCGCCGGCGACAACCTGGCCGGCTATTTCGCGGGGCGGACCCACGGCGTCGGCAAGGGTGAGGGCTACGTCCGGCGCGACGGTACCCAGTTCCTCGACTACACAAGTTCCGTCGACGGCGCCGCCAACGAGCGCGCCGACGCGCTCGAACAGGTGCTGCCGTACGGCCACCGGGTGCACTACCGAAGCGGCGCGACCGACGAAATGGCGCTGCTGTCGAAAAAAGACGCGCTGGCGATCGCCGTCACCGCGCCGCGCGCGGCCATCCTCGCGCTCGCCCCGCTGCTGAAGGCGCCGGGCGCGGTGCGGCGCGAGGGCGACGTCGTCATCGTCGCGCCGGCCGCCGGATCTACCCAGTTCGTCGCCTTCGTCGCCGACCAGCCGTTCGAGCTCGATCGGCTGGTGATGCGCAGCGCGCGACCGACGCGCTCGTTCACCGTGGTGGCCGGCTTCGGCGCCAGCGCCGCGGAGGCGACGCAGCATGCGCGCCAGGCCGGCCTTGAGCCGATCCGCGCCGAAAAAATTGCCCGCCACGCCGCGCTCACCCGCAGCTACCTGCACACCAGCGACGCCGACTACAACAAGGCGCTGAACTGGGCCAAGGCCTCGGCCGCCATGTTCGTGGTCGAAGAATTCGGCACCGGCATCTGGGCCGGCCTGCCGTGGTTCCGCGACAACTGGGGCCGCGACACTTTCATCGCGCTGCCCGGCACCTTGCTCGTCGCCGGCCAGTTCGAGCAGGCCAAGGCGGTGCTGGCGAACTTCGCCCGCTACCAGAACCTGCGTGAGCCGCGCGACAAGGAATACGGCCGCATTCCCAACCGCGTGTCGGCTACCGACCAGACCATCTACAACACCGTCGACGGCACGCCTTGGATGCTGCGTGAAGCGCTCGAGTACATTCGCTACACCGGCGACCGGGCCTTCGCGGCGCAGATGTTCAAGCTGGCGCTGCCCTACTTCGAAGGCGCCATCGCCAACTACACCGACCGGCAAGGCCTGTTGTCGCACGACAGCGCCGATACCTGGATGGATGCGCGCATCGAAAACAAGCGGCCATGGTCCGCGCGCGGCCCGCGCGCGGTCGAAATCCAGGCGCTCTGGTACACCGCGCTGCAGACCGGCGCCGAACTCGCCGCGCAGGCCGGCGACCAGGCCAGGGCGCGCGAATGGAACGCGCTCGCCGCCAAGGTCCAGCGCAGCTTTCTCGCCGCGTTCTGGGACGGCAGCGTGATGGCCGACCGCCTGCGCGACGACGCCAGCCGCGACACCAAGGTGAGGCCGAACCAGCTGATGCTCGTGTCGATCCCGTTCGACGACTTCGTGCCGCTCGACGTGCAGGCCAAGGTCACCCGCAACGCCGTCTCGCAGCTGCTCTACCCCTACGGCATCGCCTCGCTGAGCCAGGACGATCTCTATTTTCATCCGCGCCACGAGAATCCGGCCTTCCATCACAAGGACGCCGCCTACCACCAAGGCACGATCTGGGGTTGGAACGCCGGCTTCACGGTCACCGCGCTCAACAAGTTCGGCTACCAGGATCTCTCGTGGCCACTGACGCAAAACCTCGGCCGCCAGATCCTCGGTCTCGGCACTTTGGGAACCATGAGCGAACTGCTCGACGCGCTGCCCGATGCGCAAGGCCGGCCGAAACCATCGGGCACCTGGGCGCAGTCGTGGAGCGTGGCAGAGTATGCCCGCAACGGCTACCAGGACTACGTCGGCTTCAAACCCGACCTGCCGGCCAACACGCTGGCGTTCAGCCCCGCGATCCCGTCGGCGTGGACATCGTTCGAAGCCTTGCTGCCGTTCGGCGCCGGCGATTCGGTGGAAGTCGACTTCAAGCGCGTCGGCACGACCGGACACTGGAAATTCAATCTCCACGGCGCGCCGCGCGCCGTCAGTGTCAGCTTTCTCAACGCCGACAAGAGCCGTTCCCGGATCGCCTTCACGCTCGCCGCCGGCAAGCCGGCCGCGCTGGCGATCGGCGCGCGCGGAGCGACGTTGAACGGTCGCGCGCTGTCCGTTCAGGCGGTGCAGCCATCGTTTTCCGCCGTCATCGGCAAGCTCGCATTCCGCACGCCGGCGCAGTATGTCCCCGACCACTTCCCGATGCTGCGCTCGAAGGATGTCCTCAAGGGCATCGTGGAACGCGGCGAATACCGCTGATGGAACGCATGAAAACCACCTTTCTGCTCGCCGCTCTGCTTTCCGGCGCCGCCATCGGCGCAGACAACGGTCCGCTGTCCAAGGAGCTTTACGTGCGCGGCGCCTTCAACGGCTGGGGCACCGACAACCTGCTCGCCTACAAGGGCAAGGGCGTGTACGAAACGCAGATCGTGATCAGCCCCGGTTACCATGCGTTCAAGGTCGGCTACAAGGACTGGAGCGCCGAATGGGTGATCGACCCGGCGGCCAGCGTGGCTGTGGCGACGGGTACCGACTACAAGATGGACACCCATCCCGGTCCGGAAGATTTTTTGTTCGTCAAGCAGACCGGCGCCTACCGTTTCATCATCGATGTATCAACGCCATCGACGCCGGTGCTGCGCGTCGAGCGCGTCGCCACCGCACCGGTCGTCGCCAGCGATCCGCACCAAGGCCGGCAGGCCGCCGTGTCGCTCGCCTTTGCCACCTTCGACGGCAACCAGGAGACCGCGCGCTTTTCGGCGCGCGACGCCGCCGCGCCGCTGCGCGAGTACGCGCAATCGAGCAGCATGCAGCTGCGCGACCCGGGCCCGCAATTCGTCACCTACCGCGAGTCGGCCGAGCTGCCGACCGTCCGCAGCGGCAACCTTGCGTTCGATGCGCTGTTCGCGCTGGCCGGCGCCGAGATGAAGCAGGACTCGGTGGCCGAGATCAGGGACGGCAACTACAACGGCGGCGCGGCGATCGCCTGCGACTGTTTCGAGACCGGCGAAAAATGGCACTACGTCTGGACGCGCGACCTGTCGTACGCGGCCGACCTGGGCCTGGCCATGCTCGACCCGCTGCGCGTGATGCACTCGCTCGACTTCAAACTGTCCGGCTACCGTCCCGGCGTCGCCAATCCGGCGCAGCTTGCCGGCAGCGCCGATGGCCTGCAAATCATCCAGGACACCGGCAGCGGCGGCAGCTGGCCGGTCAGCACCGACCGCGTCACCTGGGCGTTCGGCGCCGAGCAAGCGCTCGCCACCCTGCCCGCGGCCGAGCGCAAAGCGTTCGCCGCGCGCGCGCTCAAGGCGCTGTTGAACACGATCGAGAACGACCGTCTGGCCGCATTCGACAGCGCCGACGGGCTCTACACCGGCGAGCAATCGTTTCTCGACTGGCGCGACCAGACCTACGCGGCGTGGATCACCAGCGACATCGCCTCGCTGGCGACGTCGAAAGCGTTGTCGACCAATGTCGGCCATTACAAGGCGCTGACGCTGGCCGCATCGCTGGCGCAGGAACAAGGCCAGGCCGCGCTGGCCAAAAAATACACGGCGTGGGCGGCCGCACTGAAACGGGCGATCAACCAGCGCCTGTGGCTGAAAGACGAAGGCATGTACAGCAGCCTGACGGCGCCGCATTTCGACGGCGCGACCATGCACAAGTTCGACTGGCTCGGCCAGGCGCTGGCGATCGTCACCGGTGTGGCCGACGGCGCGCGTACGCGCAGCATCCTCGCCCGCTACCCGCACGGCCCGATGGGCGCGCCGGTGATCTGGCCGCAGCAGCAAGGGATGCCGGTCTATCACAACCGCGCGATGTGGCCGTTCGTCACCGCCTATGGCCTGAAGGCAGCCGTCATCGGCGCCAACGTCAGCGTCGCCGATGCGGCCTACCAGGCGCTGATGCGCGGCGCTGCGCTGAACCTGTCGAACATGGAAAACCTCGAATGGCTGTCCGGCCAGCCGCTGCTGCTCGACGAGAAACAACCGTCGCTGATCGGCCCCGTCATCAATTCGAAGCGCCAGCTGTGGTCCGTCGGCGCCTACCTCGGCATGGTGATCGGGGACGTGTTCGGCATCTCGGCCAGCGCCGACGGCATCGCCATCCGGCCGTTCATCACCAGCCGGCTGCGGCGCGATACCTTCGGCGGGTCTGCCTCGATCACGCTGGGCGACCTGCGCCTGCGCGACAAGACCATTCGCGTGACGATCGAATTGCCGCCGGCTGCGCAGGGTGACGGTTACTACCTGGTCGACAGCGTCACCGTCAACGGCGCCAGCAAATCGCAGCAGGTGGCATGGCGGGACCTGCCGGCCGACAGCACCATTGCAATCCGGCTCGGCGCGCTGGTGCCTGGCAAGCAGGCGATGCGCCGCGTCAGCGCCGATCCGTACGCCGAATCGAGCGCGGTGTTCGGCCCGCGCGAGCCGGATATCGCCGGCCTCGCGCGCGACGCCTCTGGCCATGCGCACTTCGATATCGTCGCCGGCAAGAACGGTGCCGACGTCGTCTACAACGTCTACCGCGACGGCAAGCTGGCCGCCGCCCGCGTCGCCGCCGGCGCATGGCGCGACCGCAGTGCCAGCGCCACCGCCTGCTATTCGGCCGAGGCGCTGTTTGCCGCCTCGGGCAACCGCAGCCATCACAGCGCCGCCAGGTGCGTCGATGCCGGCATCGAGATTGCGGTCACGGATGCGCGCGTCGCCTCGAACGTCACCGTCAGCGGGCCGGACGCGCGCTTTTCCGCGCCGCGCCTGAAGGACTGGGGCAAGCCGGCCGACCGCTTCGCCGTCGACGCCATCGAGGTGCCGGCGGCCGGCGTCTACCAGGTGCAGCTGCGCTATCATAATGGCGCGAACCAGATCAACCTTGGCATCAGCGGCGCAGTCAAATGGCTGGCGGTGAAGGACGCTTCCGGCCGCGTGCTGGCCAGGCATGTGGTGCAGCTGCCGCATGCGCGCATCGACAAGGCGCACACGCCGCTGGTGTATTCGACGCCGCTGGAAGTGCGCCTTGCGGCCGGCGCGTACCGGCTCGAACTGAGCGATTTTTATAACATGAGCTACCTGCAAAGTAACAGCACGTTCAGTGCGGCCGGCGGCGCCGATGGCGCCTCGAACCGCTTCGATATCTATGGCGTACGCCTGTTGAGGGTCAAATGAAGATGATTAAAATCGCCGCGCTGGCGGCACTGCCGATGCTGTTCATCGCCAATGCCGGCGCCACCACGGTGCGCGTGCACTACGATGCCGGCAAGGGCAGCGTCGCCATCGTCGGCGACAAGGGTCCGATGTCGTGGTCGAAGGGCGCCGCCGCGAAGGCCGGCGCCGGCAATGTGTGGAGCTATTCGTGGCCGGACGAACTGGGCGCGGTGAGCATGAAGCCTGCGCTCGGCGAGCAGGTCTCGATCGGCGGCGTCTACAAGCTCGCCGCCGGCAGCACTGTCGACATCTATCCGTTCTTCGGCGCGCCGTTCGGCAAGGTGTCGATCATGCCCGGCATCGTATCGCCGCAGCTGAAGAACAGCCGCTCGCTGCGCATCTACCTGCCGCCGAGCTACCAGGAAAACGCCGCCAAGCGCTATCCGGTGCTGTACATGCACGACGGCCAGAACCTGTTCGACGCGAAGACCGCGGCGTATGGCGTCGAGTGGGGCATCGACGAAACCGTCAACCGCCTGATCGCCACCGGCGCGATGGACGAGGTGATCGTGGTCGGCATCGACAATACGCCGGACCGCATTCCCGAATATACCCCATGTTGCGACCCGAAGCACGGCGGCGGCAAGCTCGATGCGTACGAGGCGTTCATCATCGACACGGTCAAGCCGCTGATCGACAAGACGCTGCGCACGCTGCCCGGCAAGGACACCACCGCCATCATGGGCTCGTCGCTGGGCGGCATCGCATCGGTGGCGATCGCGCAGCACCATCCGGAGGTCTTTTCGAAAGCCGGCGGCGTTTCCAGCTCGTTCTGGTGGAACGACAAGGCGTTGATCGCAAAGCTGCCGACACGCGTGCCGGTCAGGTTCTACATCGATGCCGGCACCAACGACGACGGCCTGGCCGAGACGATGCTGATGCGCGACGCCATGCTCAGGCGCGGCTATCTGACCGGCGTCGACCTGTTCTACTACGCGGCCGAAGGCGGCAGCCACAACGAAAAATCGTGGGCCGCGCGGGTGGACAAGCCGCTGACCTGGTTCTTCCCGTGGGGGAGCACAACGTACTGAGGCTCAGACTGGGGACCGGTCGCACGCGTACAGCAAGGTGCCGGGATCGTCCGGCGTCAGGTGGACGACTTCTTCGAAACGCATGCCGATCTTGCGCAGCACCGCGTTCGAGCCGGCATTCGCCGGCGAGGTGATGGCCAGCACGCGG
>JARXKM010000143.1:2863-12184 GCA_030272785.1 Pseudomonadota bacterium | reverse complement strand
CTTCGACATGCGTTCGCGACGCACCTGCTCGAAGCGGGCGTCGATATCCACACCATCGGCACCTTGAGGGGGCAGACCCCCAACGGAACAATCGGGGTCTGACCCCTCTCGATCACTGCCGACCCCTCAATCAATGCCGCCGTGGTTGCAGCAGCAGGGGTCTGACCCGTAGTTTGGGTCAGACCCCGGTGACAACGGCAGTCGGCCAGCCGCGCGTGCCTAGCACCGGTGACGCCACCAGCACCGGGGTCAGACCTGCAACGGAACAACCAGGGTCTGACCCCTCGGCCAACGCTTCCCCCTTTCGATACTATTTTCGATATCAACATCAACAAAAATGTGATTGGAAAGATATTCCTCCAGCTTTTAGTATGACGGATCGCTGACCGGCCTGCATGCGCCCGGCGCCAAATAAATTCTGGAGGAATGGATGTCTGACGTTAAGAAAAATACCAAGCTGCGCTCGGCGGAATGGTTCGGTTCGCAAGACAAGAACGGCTTCATGTACCGCAGCTGGATGAAGAACCAGGGCATCCCCGACCACGAGTTCCAGGGCAAGCCGATCATCGGCATCTGCAACACCTGGTCCGAGCTGACGCCCTGCAACGCCCACTTCCGCAAGCTCGCCGAGCACGTCAAGCGCGGCATCTTCGAGGCGGGCGGTTTCCCGGTCGAGTTCCCGGTGTTCTCGAACGGCGAATCGAACCTGCGCCCGACCGCGATGCTCACGCGTAACCTGGCCAGCATGGACGTCGAGGAATCGATCCGCGGCAATCCGATGGACGCCGTCGTGCTGCTGGTCGGCTGCGACAAGACCACGCCGGCCTTGCTGATGGGCGCGGCCAGCGTCGACATCCCGACCATCGTCGTCAGCGGCGGCCCCATGCTGAACGGCAAACTGAACGGCAAGAACATCGGCTCCGGCACCGCCGTCTGGCAGCTGCACGAGCAGATGAAGGGCGGCCAGATCAGCATGCACGATTTCCTCTCCGCCGAAGCGGGCCACTCGCGCTCGGCCGGCACCTGCAACACCATGGGCACCGCTTCGACCATGGCCTGCATGGCCGAAGCGCTCGGCACCTCGCTGCCGCACAACGCCGCCATTCCCGCGGTTGACGCGCGCCGCTACGTGCTGGCCCACATGTCGGGCATCCGCATCGTCGAGATGGTGCATGAAGACCTGCGGTTGTCGAAGATTTTGACCCGCGAAAATTTCGAGAACGCGATCCGCGTCAACGCCGCCATCGGCGGCTCGACCAATGCGGTGATCCACCTGAAGGCGATCGCCGGGCGCATCGGCGTGCCGATGGAGCTCGAAGACTGGACCCGCATCGGCCGCGGCACGCCGACCATCGTCGACCTGCTGCCGTCGGGCCGCTACCTGATGGAGGAGTTCTACTACGCCGGCGGCCTGCCGGGTGCGATCCGCCGCCTGGGCGAGGGCGGCCTGCTGCCGCACAAGGACGCGCTCACCGTCAACGGCAAGACGCTGTGGGAAAACTGCGTCGACGCGCCGATCTGCGACGATGAAGTGATCCGCAAGCTGGAAACGCCTTTGATCGCCGACGGCGGCATCTGCATCTTGCGCGGCAACCTGGCGCCGCGCGGCGCCGTGCTCAAGCCATCGGCCGCGTCGCCGCACCTGATGCAGCACCGCGGCAAGGCCGTGGTGTTCGAGGACTTCGCCCACTACAAGGAGCGCATCCTCGACCCGCACCTCGACGTCGACGCCGACTCGATTCTGCTGATGAAAAACTGCGGCCCGAAAGGCTACCCCGGCATGGCCGAAGTGGGCAACATGGGCCTGCCGCCCAAGCTGCTGGCGCAGGGCGTGACCGACATGGTGCGCATCTCGGATGCGCGCATGAGCGGCACCGCCTACGGCACCGTGGTGCTGCACGTGGCACCCGAAGCGATGGCAGGCGGCCCGCTGGGGATCGTGCGTGACGGCGACTACATCGAACTCGATTGCCACGCCGGCAGCCTGCACCTGGACATCAGCGACGCCGAGATGCAAGAGCGGCTGGCGGTGCGCGCAGAACAGCAGGCGCTGTTGAAGGGCACCGGCATGAAGGGCGGCTACCAGACGCTCTACATCGAGCACGTGCTGCAGGCCGATGAGGGCTGCGACTTCGACTTCCTGGTCGGCAGCCGCGGCTCGGCCGTGCCCAAGCATTCCCATTAAAAGCACCCTGGAGACATCATGCTACTCGTACAATTCCTCAACGATGCCGGCCAGCGCCGCGTCGGCGTCCTGCAACAAGACACCCTGCGCGAGATCGACGGATTCGATTCGACGCTGGCGCTGGCGCAAGCGGCCATCGCGCAGCAGACCGGCCTCGAAGCGCTGGCCGCCGCCGCGGCCGGCCCCACCACCCACGTCTATGCGGACGTCGCCGCGGCCGGCCGCGTGCTGGCGCCGCTCGACCATCCCGATGCGGCGCATTGCTACGTCACCGGCACCGGCCTGACCCACCTGGGCAGCGCCGACACGCGCGACGCGATGCACAAGAAGATCGGCGGCGCGATGGATGCGCTGTCGGACAGCATGAAGATGTTCCGCATGGGCGTCGAAGGCGGCAAGCCTGCCGACGGTGGCCCGGGCGTCGCGCCGGAATGGTTCTACAAGGGCGACGGCTCGAGCGTGCGCGCCAGCGGCCAGCCGCTCGAGATGCCCGAGTTTTCGCTCGACGGCGGCGAAGAGCCCGAGATCGCCGGCCTGTACGTGATCGGCGCCGGCGGCCAGCCATACCGGCTCGGTTTCGCGATCGGCAACGAGTTCTCCGACCACGTCACCGAACGCCAGAACTACCTCTACCTGGCCCACTCCAAACTGCGCGCCTGCAGCTTCGGCCCGGCGCTGCTGGTGGGCGACTTGCCGGCGCACGTGCAGGGCCACTCGCGCGTGCTCGACGCGGCCGGCAAGGTGCGCTGGGAAAAAGCCTTCGTGAGCGGCGAGCAGAACATGTCGCACACCATCGACAACCTCGAACACCACCACTTCAAGTACCAGCTGTTCAAGCGTCCCGGCGACGTGCACGTGCACTTCTTCGGCACCGCGACCCTCAGCTTCGCTGACGGCGTCAAGGTGCTGCCGGGCGAAACGTTCGAGATCGAAGCGGACGCCTTCGGCCCGCCGCTGCGCAACCCGCTGGCGATCGTCGAATCGAAGTTCGTGAAAGTGAAGGCACTATGACGATCACCGGCTTAGCCTTGATCGGCGGCGTCGGCGAGCGCGGCAACGACGGCTTTTTCAAGGCCTACGATCCGGCCGCACTGGCTCCGCTCGAGCCGTGCTTCCACATGGTCGACGCCGCGCAGATCGACCGCGCCTGTGAGCTGGCCGGCGCCGCGTTCGACCAGTTCCGCAACACCAGCGACGAGCAGCGCGCGCTGTTCCTCGACACCATCGCCGAGCAGATCATCGGCATTGGCGACGCGCTGATCGAGCGCGCGATGCTGGAGTCCGGGCTGCCGCGCGCGCGCCTCGAAGGCGAGCGTGGCCGCACGGTTGGCCAACTGCGCCTGTTCGCCGGCTTGCTGCGCGAAGGTTCGTGGCGCGACGTGCGCATCGACAGCGCGCTGCCGGACCGTGTGCCGCCGCGGCCCGACATGCGCATGCGCCTGATCGGTATCGGCCCGGTCGCCGTATTCGCCGCCAGCAACTTCCCGTTGGCATTTTCGGTCGCCGGCGGCGACACCGCATCGGCCTTCGCGGCTGGCTGCCCAGTGGTGCTCAAGGCGCACTCGGCCCACCCCGGCACGTCCGAACTGGTCGCCCGCGCGGTGGTGCGCGCGCTCGAGATCTGCGGCCTTCCGGCCGGCGTGTTCGCGCTGCTGACCGGCACCGGCAACGGCATCGGCCAGGCGCTGGTCGCGCATCCGGCCATCCAGGCGGTCGGCTTTACCGGTTCGCGCTCCGGCGGCCAGGCGCTGATGGCGGTCGCCGCGGCGCGCCCGCAGCCGATACCCGTGTATGCCGAAATGAGCAGCATCAACCCGGTATTCCTGCTGCCGCGCGCGCTCGAACAGCGTGGCGAGGAAATCGGCGCCGGCTTCGCCGCCTCGCTGACGATGGGCGTCGGCCAGTTCTGCACCAATCCCGGCCTGGTGCTGGCGGTCGACGGCGCACCGTTCGAGCGCTTCTGCTCCAGCGCGGCGGCGGCGCTCGGCGCCAGCCAGGCCGCCACCATGCTCACACCCGGCATCGCCGCCAGCTACCAGCGCGGCGTCGCACTGCTCGCCGCGCACCAGTCGGTCGCCACCCTGGCGCAGGCCGGTCACGCCGAAGGCAAGGGCGGCGCGGCGCTGTTCAGGACCAGCGGCGCCGCTTTCCTGGCGCAGCACGAACTGCACGGCGAAGTGTTCGGCCCGGCGTCGCTGCTGGTCGCCTGCAAGGATGCGACCGAAATGTGTCAGGTCGCCGAATGCCTCGAGGGTCAGCTGACCGCCACCATCCAGATGGACGACGGCGACATTGACCAAGCGCGCCGGCTGCTGACTACCCTCGAGCGCAAGGTCGGGCGCATCCTGGTCAACGGCTTTCCGACCGGCGTCGAAGTATCGACCGCGATGGTGCATGGCGGCCCGTTTCCGGCCACCTCGGACGGGCGCAGCACCTCGGTCGGCACCGGCGCGATCAACCGCTTCCTGCGCCCCGTGTGCTACCAGAACATGCCGCAGGCGCTGCTGCCGGAGTCGCTGCGCGACCCTAACCCGGCAGGCATCTGGCGGCGGCGCGACGGCGCGCTCGGCAAAGAGTAATACTACGCAATGGCACGACTATAAAAACGGACGGAGACAGTATGAAAACTTTGGCCCAGTATGGCAGCCTGCGCGGCAAGCGGGTATTTGTGACCGGTGGCGGCAGCGGCATCGGCGAGGCCATCGTGGCCGCCTTCGCGGCGCAGGGCGCGGTGGTGGCGTTTGTCGACATCGCGCGCGAGGCCAGCTTGGCGCTGTGCGCGCGGCTGGCGCAGGCTGGCCTGGCGGCGCCGTTGTTTCGCCACTGCGACATCACCGACATCGCCGCGCTGCAGGCGACGATGGCCGGCCTGGCCGCCGAAGTGGGCGATTTCGACGTGCTCGTCAACAATGCCGCCAACGACCAGCGCCACGACATCGAAACGGTCTCGCTGGACTATTGGAACGAGCGCATTGCGATCAACCAGCGGCCGATGTTCTTCACCTGCCAGGCGGTGCTGCGCGGCATGAAGAAGAAGGGCGCCGGCGCGATCATCAACCTCAGTTCGATTTCCTGGCACGTCAAGGGCGGCGGCTATCCGGTGTATGCCACCACCAAGGCAGCGGTGATCGGCCTGACGCGCAGCCTGGCGCGCGACATTGGCCAGTACGGCATCCGCGTCAACACCGTCACGCCTGGCTGGGTGATGACGCAGCGGCAGCTCGAACTATGGGTCGACGACGCCGCCAGGGCCGAGATCGCCAAGTCGCAATGCCTACCGGGGGCGCTGATGCCCGACGACATCGCCGCGATGGTCATATTCCTGGCCGCCGACGACAGTGCCATGTGCACCGGCCAGGAATTCATTGTCGACGCCGGCTGGGTGTAGCACCACTCGCTACCAAAAACCGGGACAGACCCGGTTTTGTGGCCCTACCAAAAACCGGGACAGACCCGGTTTTGTGGCCCGCTTATTTTTGAAGCCACCAGGGCATTCGCAGCAAACAGGGAAATCATGCTCATCGTTTTCAGACACGCCATCGCGGTGCTGGCCGCAAGTTGCGCCGCCAGCGCTGTCGCTGCACCGGCACTAAGCAGCCCCGACGGTCACATCATGGTCGATGTCGTCGTCACGCCGCAGCACACGCTGGCCTGGTCGCTCGCGCGCGACGGCAAACCGGTCATTCTGGCGTCCGCGCTCGGCTTGCAGCTCGAAGGCGCCGATTTGACGCACGGCCTGCGCATCGACTCGGTGTCGCCGGCGCGTCCGGTCCACCAGCACTACACCATGGCAGTCGGCAAGAAGCGCGACATCCGCTACGCCGCCAACGAACAGGTCTACACCGTGCAGAACGCGGCGCGGCAGACGATGGACGTGGTGTTCCGCGTCTCCAACGACGGCTTCGCCTTCCGCTACGTGGTGGCCGAACCGGGCCTGCCGATGAAAAAGTTCGTCGCCGAATCGACCAACTTCGCGCTGCCGGCCGGCGCCAAAGCCTGGCTGCAGCCGATGCAGGTCGCCCAGACCGGCTGGATGAACACCAACCCCGCCTACGAGGAACACTACCAGCGCGAAATCGCGGTCGGCACGCGCTCGCCGTCGCCCGCCGGCTGGGTCTTTCCGGCGTTGTTCAATACTGGCGACAATTGGGTCGCGTTGTCCGAAGCGGGCATGGACGGCAGCTTCCACGCCTCGCGCCTGCTGGCCGATTCGCCCGGCGGCGTG
This sequence comes from Pseudomonadota bacterium, assembly GCA_030272785.1. Classification (GTDB taxonomy): domain Bacteria; phylum Pseudomonadota; class Gammaproteobacteria; order Burkholderiales; family Burkholderiaceae_D; genus JAFCUW01. The sequence goes on along the minus strand of JARXKM010000143.1, from coordinate 5,774 downwards.
TATGCGCTGGGCGTGCCGATGGCGCCCGAGGTATTCCCCGATGGCGCGCTGCTGGCCGAAACCGGCGGCATCCTGACCTCGCCATGGCGCATCGGCGCCGTCGGCACGCTCGCCACGGTGATGCAATCGACGCTCGGCACCGACCTGGCCGCGCCGGCGATCGCGTTCGACCCGGCGCTGGTGAAGCCGGGCCACGCATCGTGGAGCTGGGCGCTGCTCAAGGACGACGCCACCGTGTTCGCCGTGCAGAAGCAGTTCATCGACTACGCCGCCGAGATGCACTGGGATTACACCCTGGTCGACGCCGACTGGGATCGCAAGATCGGCTACGACAAGATGCGCGAACTGGCAGCCTACGGCGCCGGCAAGCATGTCGGCCTGCTGGTCTGGTACAACTCGTCGGGCAGCTGGAACAAGACCGTATATTCGCCGAAGGGCGCGCTGATCACTCACGCGCAGCGGGTCGGCGAATTCGCCCGCCTGCGCGAGATGGGCATCAAGGGCGTCAAGATCGACTTCTTCGCCGGCGACGGCAAGTCGATGATCGCCTACTATGTCGACATCCTGCGCGACGCCGCCGACGCCGGCCTGCTGGTCAACTTCCACGGCGCCACCTTGCCGCGCGGCTGGGCGCGCACCTGGCCGAACCTGATGTCGGCCGAAGCGGTGAAAGGCCTCGAATTCACCACCTTCACGCAGGCCGACCAGGACGCGGTGGTGCGCCACGCTGCCATGCTGCCGTTCGCCCGCAACCTGTTCGACCCGATGGATTTCACGCCGATGGTATTCGGCGACATCCCGGGCATCAAGCGCGCCACCCGCAATGGCTTCGAGCTGGCCGAGTCGGTGCTGTTCCTGTCCGGTATCCAGCACTTCGCCGAGGCGCCGGCCGGCATGGCGACCGTGCCGGCGGCCGTCAAGGCGCTGTTGCAGGAGCTGCCGCGCAGCTGGGACGACGTCAGGTTCATCGACGGCTTCCCCGGCCGCCAGGTGGTCATCGCGCGCAAATCTGGCAGCGCCTGGTACGTGGCCGGCCTGAATGCCGACGACACCGACCAGACGATGACGCTGGACCTGTCCTTTCTGGGCAAGCGCCAGGGCCAGCTGATCAACGACGGCAAGGGTGAGCGCGAATTCGACATCGGCACCATCGCTGGCGGCAAGACGGCGATCACGATCAAGGCACACGGCGGCTTCGTCGCCGTATTCAATTAAAAAACATCAGGAGACACACCATGCAGGCATTCAAACGCACCATCCTCGCCCTCAGCCTCGTCGCCGCGCCCGCGTTCGCACAAGTGAGCGTGACGATCGACGCGGCCCATCCCGGCGCCGTGATCAACAAGAACGTCTACGGTCAATTCGCCGAACACCTCGGCACCGGCATCTACGAAGGCATGTGGGTGGGACCCGGCTCGAAGATCCCCAACACCAAGGGCTGGCGCAATGACGTCGTCGGCGCGCTCAAGAACCTGCATGTGCCGCTGGTGCGCTGGCCGGGCGGCTGCTTCGCCGACGAGTACCACTGGAAGGACGGCACCGGCCCGCGCGGCAAGCGCCCGGTCAAGGTCAACACCAACTGGGGTGGCGTGGAAGAGAGCAATGCGGTCGGCACCCATGAATTCTTCGACCTGGTCGAGATGCTCGGTGCCGACGCCTACGTCAACGGCAACCTCGGCTCCGGCACACCGCAGGAGATGTCTGAGTGGATCGAGTACATGACGTCCGACAGCAAGTCGACGCTGGCCGACCTGCGCCGCAAGAACGGCCGCGAGAAGCCGTTCAAGGTCGCCTATTTCGCGATCGGCAACGAGGCCTGGGGCTGCGGCGGCAACATGACGCCCGAGTACTACACCAGCCTGTACAAGCATTACAAGAGCTTCCTGAAGGCGCCCGATGCGACACGGCCGAAATTCATCGCCAGCGGCGGCAACGACAACGACACCCACTGGACCGACGTGATCAGCCGCGATGCCGCGCACCAGACCGACGGCATCAGCTTCCACTACTACACCATCCCGACTGGAAAATGGGAAGGCAAGGGCGCCGCCACCGGTTTCTCGGAAGCCGACTGGATGGCGACGCTGGCCAACACGCTGAAGATCGACACCTACATCTCGAACAACGTCGCCAAGCTGGACAAGAACGATCCGCAGAAGAAGATCGGCCTGTTCGTCGACGAGTGGGGCACCTGGTACGACGTCGAGAAGGGCACCAATGCCGGCTTCCTGTTCCAGCAGAACACCATGCGCGATGCAGTGGTCGCCGCGCTCAACTTCAACATCTTCCATGCCCACGCCGACCGCGTGCGCATGACTAACATCGCGCAGATGGTCAACGTGCTGCAAGCGATGATCATCACCGACAAGGACAAGATGATCCTCACGCCGACCTACCACGCCTACCGGATGTACGTGCCGTTCCAGGATGCGGCCTCGCTGCCGGTGGCGCTCTCCAACAACGTGGCGTACAGCGTCGGCGCCACCAGCATTCCGGGCGTGAGCGCCTCGGCCGCGCGCGGCAAGGACGGCAAGCTCTGGCTCGCGCTGGTCAACACCAACGCCGGCCAGCCGGTCGACGTCGCGCTCGACGTGGCCGGCCAGAAGATCGCCGGCGTCAGCGGCCAGCTGTTGACTGCCGACGCGATGGACGCGCACAACACGTTCCAGCAGACCGGCGCGGTCAAGCCGGTGCCGTTTGGCGCCCGCGCCGTCGGCGGCAAGTTGAGCCTCAAGCTGCCGGCGAAGGCAGTGGTGGTCGTGGCGGTGGAGTCGCAACCGTGAGGCCGACGATGTGTGCCCGCGCACTGGCGCTGGCCGGCCTGATGACGCTGGCCGCCTGCGGCGGTGGCGGCGGCAGCGGCAGCGGTGCGGCCACGCCAACGCCAACGCCAACGCCAACGCCAACGCCA
>JARXKM010000143.1:0-2763 GCA_030272785.1 Pseudomonadota bacterium | reverse complement strand
CAGCGGCAGCGGTGCGGCCACGCCAACGCCAACGCCAACGCCAACGCCAACGCCAGCGCCAACGCCAACGCCAACGCCAACGCCAACCCAGACGGCGGTCACCTTCACCAACGTTTCGGTGCACGACCCGGCCGTCATCAAGGTCGACACCACCTGGTATGTATTCGGCTCGCACCTGGCCGCTGCCAAGTCCACCGACCTGATGAACTGGACCAAGCTGGCCGACGGCGTCACCGCCACCAATTCGCTGTTCAACAACGTCGTCAGCGCGCTGGCCGACACCTTCGCCTGGGCCCAGGTCACCGACCTGTGGGCGCCTGACGTGGTCAAGCTCGATGACGGCAAATACTACTTCTACTACAACGCCTGCAAGGGCGATTCGCCGCGCTCGGCGCTCGGCGTCGCGGTGGCCGACAAGGTCGAGGGGCCGTACACCAACAAGCAGATCATCCTGAAATCGGGCATGTGGGACCAGGTCAGTGAAGACGGCACCATCTACGATGCCCGCATCCACCCGAACACGGTCGACCCGACCACCTTCCGCGACAAGGATGGCGCCCTGTGGATGGTGTACGGCTCCTACTCCGGCGGCATCTTCATCTTAGCGATGGACAAGGCGACTGGTTTGCCGAAGGCCGGCCAGGGCTACGGCAAGCACATCATGGGCGGCAATCACGCCCGTATCGAAGGGGCCTATATCCTGTACAGCGCGCAGTCGGCGTACTACTACATGTTCACCTCGTTCGGCGGGCTCGATGCCAGCGGTGGCTACAACCTCCGGGTAGCGCGCTCGCGCAATCCGGACGGCCCGTTCGTCGATGCCAAGGGCGCCGACATGGCCGCCGTCAAGGCCAATCCAGCGTTGCCGCTGTTCGACGACGCCAGCATCGCGCCGTTCGGGCAAAAGCTGATGGGCAACCACCAGTTCGCGCTGGCCGCCGGCGAGACTGGCACCGCGCTTGGCTACGTATCGCCGGGCCACAACTCGGCGCAGTACGACGCCGCCGGCGGCAAGTACTTCCTGTTCTTCCACACCCGCTTCCCTGGCACTGGCGAATACCACGAGCTGCGCGTGCACGAGATGTTCATCAACGACGACGGCTGGCCGGTTGTCGCGCCGTTCCGGTATGCTCCGTTAAGCAAGAGCGCGGTCACGCTTGGCGCCGCCGTCACCGCGGCCGACGCGGCAGGCACGTACAAGATGATCAACCACGGCAAGGACATCAGCACGGTGATCAAGCCGTCGCAGGTGATCAAGCTTGCGGCGGACGGCACGGTCAGCGGCGCGGCGACGGGCGGCTGGACCCACAAGGGGAACAACAATGTCGGCATCACGCTCACCGGTTCGGGCACCTACAGCGGCGTCTTGTCGCGCCAGTGGAACACCAATGCCAATGCCTTCGTCGTCACATTCACGGCGCAGTCGGCAGACGGCGTATCGCTGTGGGGCGCGCGTACCGGCGACTGAGGCGCCGCATCCGACGAGGAAATCATGAGCATGACGTATCGATACATGGCCGGCTTGCTGGCGCTGGCGACGACGCTGGGCTGCCAGGCCACGCAAGTGAGCGTGCACGACCCGGTGATGGCGCAGGACGGCGCCCGCTACTACCTGTTCAGCACCGGGCCGGGCATCACCTTCTACAGCTCTGCCGACATGCAGCATTGGAGGCAGGAAGGGCGCGTGTTCGCCGGCGCGCCGACGTGGGCCAGGCGCGCCGCGCCCACCTTCAACGACCATATCTGGGCGCCCGACGTCCAGCATCACGACGGCAAATACTACCTGTACTACTCGGTGTCAGGCTTTGGCAAGAACAGCTCCGGCATCGGCGTCACCGTCAACCGGACGCTCGACCCGCGCGCAGCCGACTACCGCTGGGAAGACCAGGGCATGCTGCTGCAATCGGTGCCGGGCCGGGACGACTGGAACGCCATTGACCCCAACGTTGTCGAAGACGGCAAGGGCGGCGCCTGGATGGCGTTCGGCTCGTTCTGGAGCGGGCTCAAACTGGTCAAGCTCAATGCCGACTGGACCCGGCTGGCCGAGCCGCAAGAGTGGCACACCATCGCGCGCCGCGAACGCAGTGGTGGCGGCGCCGGAGAACAGGCCGGACCAGGCGAAATCGAAGCACCCTACATCTACCGCAAGAACGGCTACTACTACCTGTTCGCCTCGTGGGGCCTGTGCTGCAAGGGCAAGGACAGCACTTATCGGCTGGTGGTAGGCCGCGCCAGGGAAGTGACCGGCCCCTACCTCGACCGCGCCGGCAAGGACATGGCTGCCGGTGGCGGCGCGTTGCTGCTGGCTGGCGACAAGGACTGGCAAGGCGTTGGCCACAACAGCGTCTACGCGATCGGCGGCAAGGACGTGATGGTGCTGCACGCCTACGAAACCGCCGACAAATACCTGCAAAAGCTCAAGATCATGCCGATCACGTGGGACAAGGACGGCTGGCCGGCGGTCGACCCGAAGGACCTGAACGGCTACACCAGCGAGCTGCAGCCATAATGCACCCCCGGGGTCAGTGCCGGCAATCGTACACGGACTCGGCGCTCCCCCCCGGGGTCAGTGCCGGCAATCGTACACGGACTCAGCGCTATCGGACGAAACAGGGGGGGAAGCATGCATGACAGCAGAGAGCGCTCCCCCCCGGGGTCAGTGCCGGCAATCGTACACGGACTCGGCGCTATCGGACGAAACAGGGGGGAAAGCATGCATGACAGCAGAGAGCGTGTGCGATTGCCGGCACTGACCCCCGGGGT
>JARXKM010000142.1 GCA_030272785.1 Pseudomonadota bacterium | reverse complement strand
CGGATATGGACAGAGACGACCGGGTGTCGGCGATAGCCATGTCGGGTGCCGAGGTTGGCACGGCGGCGGATGGGCAAACGAAAGCGGAAGAGCTGCGGCAGATGGACGCCGTAGTGGAACGCAACAACCTCTGGCGAGCGTATGAGCGGGTCTTGCGGAACAAGGGTGCGGCAGGAGTCGACGGACTCACCGTATTTGAACTCAAGCAATGGCTGCAACAGCACTGGCCGAGCGTCAAGGCGGCACTGCTGGCGGGCGAATACATGCCGGCGGCGATACGCAAAGTGGAAATAGCGAAGCCGACTGGCGGAGTACGGACACTGGGTATCCCGACGGTGCTGGATCGTTTGATCCAGCAGGCGCTGCTGCAAGTGCTTCAACCAGGATTTGAACCTGAATTCTCCGAACATAGCTACGGGTTTCGACCTGGCCGCAATGCGTGGCAAGCGGTACAACGTGCCAAAAGCTATATCAATGAAGGCCGCCGCTGGGTGGTCGACCTTGATCTGGAGAAGTTCTTTGACCGCGTCAATCACGACATCCTGATGTCGCGGATCGCACGCAAGGTCAAGGACGAGCGGGTGCTGAAACTGATCCGACGCTACCTCGAAGCGGGCATGATGTCAGACGGGATCGTCAGCGCGAGGACGGAAGGCACGCCACAAGGCGGGCCGCTGTCGCCGTTGCTGTCGAACATCCTTCTGACGGACCTGGATCGCGAACTGGAGCGGCGGGGACACCGGTTCTGTCGTTACGCCGATGATTGCAACATCTATGTCGGAAGTGAGGCGGCGGGACAGCACGCAATGGCCTCCATCACCGATTGCCTGGAGCGCAAACTACGGCTTCGGGTGAACCGGGAAAAGAGCGCCGTGGCGCGGCCCTGGAAAAGGAAATTTCTTGGATACAGCTTCACGTGGCACAAGCAGGTTCGTCTGAAAGTCGCCGATATCAGTATCAAGCGATTGAAAGACAAGGTTCGGGACATCGTTGTCGGCAATGCCTCGCGCAAGCTCGACGCGGCAATCTCCGAACTGAACCCAGTGCTGCGTGGCTGGACTTCATACTTCCGACTGACCGAGACCAAGCGGGTTCTGGAAGACTTGGACAGCTGGATACGACGCAAACTGCGCTGCCTGCTATGGCGGCAATGGAAGCACCCGGCCACCCGAAACAAGCGGCTACAAGCCCGAGGACTGGACGGGACGCGCGCATGGAAGTCTGCAAGCAACGGACGCGGCCCTTGGTGGAACGCAGGAGCTAGCCACATGCGCGCAGCATATCCGAAGCGCGTCTTTGACTTGATGGGGTTGGTTTCGGTGCTGGACACCCGGCACCGCTTCCAGCAGGTTCGATGAACCGCCGTATGCGGAACCGCACGTACGGTGGTGTGAGAGGGCGGCGGGAGTAATTCCGCCCCCTACTCGATTGGACCGTGGCTGAACGTGTGGTCGCCGAGGCTGTTGAGTGCAAGATCATGGCGTGAGCGCCTTGGAGTTGAATCAATCAGTTTGCTGAGTCTTTTCGCCGAGCAAGCGATCAAACCCGGGCGCTCGCATAGAATCTGACCCCATAAGAACTAATCCAAGAGACCGTCATGTCGATTTTGTCCGTCGTGCTGCGCGCTGCTGCCGCGCTGTTGATTGCTGCTCCCGTCCTGGCCCAACAGCCAGCTGCGCGAACGCTGGCCGCGCCGGGCGGCGTGGCCGTCAACTGGGTCGGCGACGCGCCGGCGCTGGCCACCGGCGTGAGCTGGGGCGTGCCGTGGCCGCAGGGCGCGGTGGCGAAGAATCAGGCATTCGCGCTCAAGGGCGCGGACGGCAAGGCCTTGCCGGTGCAGTCCTGGCCGCTGGCCTACTGGCCCGATGGCTCGCTCAAGTTCAGCGGCTTTGCGGCCGTCGCGAAAGCGGCCGGTCCGTATGCGATTTCGCCGGTCGCCGAGGCCGCGCCTTCGTCCGCGCTCAGCGTGCGGCCAGGCGACGGCTATGTCGATGTCGGCACCGGCGTATCGACGGTGCGGGTGGGCACGCGCGGCATGGACCTGATCCAGACGATCGCGGTCGATGGCCGCGAAGTGGCGCGCGGCGGCCGCCTGGTTGGCCTGGTGCAGCAGGGGCCGGATCCGGAGGAGGGTGCCATGCCGGCGCGCGCGGCTTTCGCATCGACGATCGAGAAGGTTACGGTCGAACAATCTGGGCCAGTACGCGCGGTGATCAAGGTGGAGGGCAAGCACAAGCTGGCAAAGGGCGGCCGCGCATGGCTGCCGTTCTCGCTGCGGCTGTATTTCTACGCCGGCGATGCGGCGATCCACGTGGTCCACACCTTCATCTACGACGGCGACCAGCAGAAGGACTTCATCCGCGGCCTCGGCCTGCGCTTTACCGTGCCGATGCGCGAAGACGTCTACAACCGCCACGTCGCCTTCAGCGGCAAGGACGGCGGCCTGTGGATGGAATCGCTGCAGCCGGGCGACCTGAACGCCGATCCGCGCCAGGTCGCCGGCCAGAAGATCGACGGCGGCCGCTTCTACGGCGTCAAGGACAAGGAACAGCTGGCGATCTGGAACGACTACAAGCTGGTGCAGCCGTCGCCGAACGGCTTCAACATCCTCAAACGCACCGGCGCGCACAGCACCTGGGTGTTCTCCGACGCCGGCACGCAGGCCTCGGGGCTGGCCTTCGTCGGCGACGTCTCGGGCGGCTTGGGCATCAGTGTCAAGGACTTCTGGCAGAGCTTCCCGACCGCCTTCGACGTGCGCAATGCGGCCGGCAAGGCTGCCGAGCTGACGGCCTGGCTGTATTCGCCGGAAGCGCCGGCGATGGACATGCGCCACTACGCCAACCGCGCGCACGGTCTGGTGGCCACGTATGAGGACGTGCAGGAGGGGATGTCGCAGGCGTATGGCGTGGCCAGGACCAGCGAATTCACGCTGTACCCGAGCGCATCGGTGCCGGCGCGCGAGCAGTTGGCGGCGATGGCCAGGGCGGGCGGCGCGCGTGCGCTGCTGGCAGCCAGCCCGGTCTATCTGCAATCGACCAAGGTGTTCGGCGTGTGGGGACCGGTCGACCGGTCGACGCCGGCGCGCGCAACGATCGAGGACCGGCTCGACTCGGTGCTGGCGTTCTATCGGCAGCAGCAGCAAGAACGCCACTGGTACGGCTTCTGGACCTACGGCGACGTCATCCACAGCTACAATTTCAAGCGCCACGTATGGAACTACGACCATGGCGGCTTCGCCTGGGATAACACGGAGCTCGGCACGGCCCTGTGGATGTGGACCAGCTACCTGCGCAGCGGCAGCCCGGAGCTGTTCCGCATGGCCGAAGCGCTGGCCCGCAACACCAGCGAGACCAACGTTTATCACCTCGGTCCGATGAAAGGCCTCGGCTCGCGCCACAACGTCGTCAAGTGGGGCGACGGTTCCAAGGAAGGGCGCATCAGCCAGGCGGCGCACTGGCGGCCGTTCTACTACCTGACGACCGACGAACGCATCGGCGACGTGATGCGCGAGCAGCTCGAATCGGACAAGGCGATGGTGAAGTACGATCCGATGCGGCTGGCGCAGCCGGTGCTGCCGCAAGATCCCAAGTATCCGGGCCGGATACGCATCGGTCCGGACTGGTTCGTACTGGCCGGGAACTGGATGACCGAGTGGGAACGCAGCGGCGACACCAAGTGGCGCGACCGGATCAACGCCGGCGTCGATTCGATCCTGCAAATGCCGTACTGGCTGCGGTCGGGCGTGCTCAATGGCCTCAATCCGGACCTGGGCGGCAAGCTGGGCCCTCTCAAAGGGCGTGGCAGCATGACCGTCGGCTATGATCTGGCGTCCGGCAAGCTGCTGCCGATTGCTGACCCGATCAAGCTGGAGCAGGTGCCAGTGCTGTACAACCTGGCCACCATCCAGGGCGGCGCGCAGGTGATGTTCGAGCTGGTGCCGCTGCTCGGCCGGCCGGACTTTGCCGCCGCCTGGCTGCAATACGCGCGCCTGGGCGAAGCACCCGGCGACGTGCTCCTGAAGGACAAGAGCACCGGCAGCGAAGGCGCCGATGCGCAGTACGTCGAAAAAGCACAAGGCGGCCCGCGCCTGGCGGCCTATGCCTACGCTCAGACGAAGAACCCGGCGTTCGCCAAAGTCGCCATCGACAACATGATCCGCTGGCGCGGCGCCGCACCGCATGCGGTGAACGGGCCGGACGTGCTCAGCGCGACCACCGAAGCGATCGGCGTATCGACCAACGACGCGGCGCAGACCGGGCTGACGATGATCGAATCGCTGGTCCTGCTGGGCGACGCGCTGCCGAACAGCCTGCCGCCGCCACCGCCGCAGTCCGAGCGCCGCCGCCCGAGCGCGCCGGCCGCGGTCAGCAAATAGCCAAGGACGCACATGACTACGAACCCGATGAATGCCTCGCCCCTGCGCCGCCGTCTGATCGGCACGCTCGTCGCCGGCCTGTTTCCGCTGGCGCTCAACGTAGCGGCCCAGGAGGCGCCGGTCGCCCAGGAAAAGGGGCCGGCCGCCGCCGACGCCATGCTGCATGCACTGCAGGTCGTGTATCCGACGCCATACCGCGCGATGGATGTGGCCGAAGTGAAGGCGGTACTGGACCGCGTATTCGTCTACCTGGACCGCACCACGCCGGCTGAACTGATCAACCAGACCAGCGGTGCACCGGTCACCGATCTTTCGCGTCCGGATCCGGACGCGGTGATCAAGCCGGGCGACTTCCGCTTGACCAGCTATGAGTGGGGCGTCACCTACCTGGGCATGCTGGCCGCGGGAGCGGCCACCGGCGACCAGCGCTACACCGATTACACGATCAAGCGCCACCAGTTGCTATCCCAGCTGACCAGGACCTACTATCCGCTCGTGCAGGCCGACCCGAAGAATGCGCACGCGCCGATCAAGAGCTTCCTGAACCCGCACGCGATGGACGACGCCGGCGCGCTGTGCCACAGCTTCCTGAAGGCCAGGCTGGCCGGATCGAAGGTCGACTACGCGCAGATGATCGGCATCTGCGGCGACTTCGTCAGCAAGCAGGAATACCGCCTCAAGGACGGCACGCTGGCGCGCGGCGGACCGGATGACAAGGGCGGCGTGAAGATGCGCCCGCTGCCCGATACGCTGTGGCTCGACGACATGTTCATGGGCTTGCCGACCATCGCCTACCTGGGCGCGGTCACGGGAGAGCGCAAGCACTTCGACGACGCGGCCAGGCAGGTGCTGCAGTTCTCTCGCCGCATGTTCAATCCTGCGCTGGGCATCTACATGCACGGCTACGTCGAGGGACTGCGCGACCATCCCGAAATGCACTGGGGTCGGGCCAACGGCTGGGCCGTGATGTCGATGGTCGAGGTGCTCGAAGTGCTGCCGAAGAATCACAAGCTCTATAGCGCCGTGCTGGCGCAGCTGCGTGCCCACATCAAGGGACTGGCCGCCTTTCAGACCCGCGACGGCTTCTGGCACCAGCTGATCGACCGTCCGGACACCTACCAGGAAACCTCCGCCACCGCCATCTACACCTACGCGATCGCGCGCGCCGTCAACCGCGGCTACGTGGACGCGCAGATGTACGGCCCGATGGTCAACCTGGCGTGGAACGCGGTGGCCAGCAAGGTCACGGCGAACGGCCAGATCGAAGGCATCTGCGTCGGCACCGGCATGGCGTTCGACCCGGCGTTCTACTCGTATCGCCCGACCAGCGTGAAGGCGGCGCACGGCTACGGTCCGACACTGCTGGCCGGCGCCGAGATCATCGCGATGAACCGCAAGTTCAAGTTCGGCCTGAACGACAGTGGCCTGATGTACCAGGGCGCGCGCCAGTAAGCGGCGCCTACCAACCATCGGAGGGGCGCAACTTGGCCGGGTATGTCTCCGAAATCTTTCGATGAAGAAGCTGTGCAACACGGGCTTGCATTCGTCTTTGTATGTTCGTAATATACAAAAATGATAGACTTGGCGACAGTGACAGGATTCGATTGGGATGAAGGAAATTCCCGAAAGAACGAGAAGCACGGCGTCGCTAAGAGCGAGTCTGAACAGATTTTTTTTAATGTGCCGTTATTGCTGTTAGCAGACGAAAAGCATACTGCTCTTGAGACACGCTTTCATGCACTGGGCCAAACCGACAGCGGACGGCTTCTGCACATCACGTTCACGCTACGCGGGCAACGCGAGAAAATCCGGGTGATATCGGCACGCGATATGCACCGCAAGGAGCGAAAAACATATGAAGAAGCAGCTTAAAATCATCCCGCCCTTCGCCGATGAGGCAGCGGAACGCACGTTTTGGGAAACGCACGATTCGACCGACTACCTTGATTGGTCGGCAGCTAAGGCGGTTGTGTTGCCGAATCTGAAGCCGACGACCAAGACGATTTCCCTGCGCTTGCCCCAGCATCTGCTCGACTCAATCAAAGCTGCCGCCAATTCACGCGACGTACCTTACCAGTCGCTCATCAAGGTTTGGCTGCAGGAGAAATTGAATCAAGGCTGATGATGTCGCAAGGCCCGGACGCGCCCGCTATTTTGGCGCGCGCAACACTGTTGGCAACAACGCTTCCAGATCAGCGGCCCACAACTCGTAGCCTTCGGCCGTCAGGTGCAGCTTGTCGCGGCTGAGCCCCTTCCAGTTGTCGCCCACGGGAGTGAACTTCGCGGCCAGGTCGAGGTAGAACACACTCTTCTGATCCGCCATCGGCGCCAGCAAACCGTTGGCGATGGCCATCTTCTCGCCGGCGCGCGCATTCGGCAGCACGCTCATCAAAACGATTTTGATGCCGGGAAATTTCTTCTGCGTGGCGACCATGACGGCCTTGACGCCGGCGGCGATGTCCTCCGGCGTGTCGTTGACGTTGTTGGTGCCGATCATGACCACCGCCACCTTGGGCGCAACGCCGGCCAGTTCGATATTCTCGAGGCGCCACAGCGTGTGCTGGGTCTTGTCGGCGCTCAGTCCGAAGTCGAACGCGCGCTCTTCGAAATGCTGCTTCCAAACCGGATTGCCGGCGCCCCAGCGCCATTGCTCGGTGATCGAATCGCCGATGAAGATCAAGTCGCCGGGATGGCCTTTCTTGACCGCCAGGTAGTCGCCGAGGTACACCTGATAATTGATACGCGGCCGGTAATTGCCATCGTCGGCAAGCGCAGTCGCCGGCGCAGCCCAGGCGCTGGTGAACGAGGCGGCAAGCAGGGCGGCGATCAGGAGTCGTTTCATGGTGTCGGTCTCGGTAGTGGGGAGGGGGCGCTGCGCAGCGATTCTACCAGCGCGGCGGGGACGGCGATGGCGGTACCGTGGCGCATGCGCAGCGGCGTTCCTTCGTCCGGAAAATGCATCTGGCTCGTCACGTCTTCCCAGTTGACCAAGTCGCGCGAACGCAGCGCGCCGTAGTGCCTGGAGGCGTAGGCGTCGTAGTAGACGATGACGTCGGCGCCGACTTGCAGGGCGGTCGGGCCCTCGACCCACAGCCCGGGTTTGGTGATCGGCGCAGACAGCTTGCCGAACGGGCCTTGCAGGTCGGGCGCGGCGGCCAGTTGCAGGTACTTGTGCGGCGGGTTGCGCGTTTCGTCCTTCACCAGCAGCCACGATTTGCCGTTGGCGCGCACGAAGGTGGCGTCGATCACGCTGAAACCCGGGTCGTAAAACAGCTTGGTCGGCGCGAACGTCGCAAAGTCCTTGGTCGTGGTGAAGTACATCCGGTGGTTGTACTTGCCTTCGGAAGAGCCGTCGGTGAGCGGGAATTTGCCCGGCACGGTGGCCGCCCAAAAGATCAGGAACTCGCCGCGCTGCGCGTCGTAGGCGATCTCCGGCGCCCAGGCGTTGAGCGACGTCGGTTCGTGCGCCATTACCGGGATCTCCTGCTGCTCGGACCAGTGCAGCAGGTCCTTCGAAGAGGCGTAGCCGATGTTGTTCTCGTTCCAGCCCGACGTCCACACCATGTGATAGGTGCCGTCCGGGCCGCGCACGATGCACGGGTCGCGCATCAGCTTCGACTTGCCCACGTTCGGCACCAGGTAGCTGTTGCCGCCGTTGAGCTTTTGCCAGTGGTAGCCGTCGTCGCTGGCAGCCAGGTGCAGGCCGTCCTCGCCGTTTTTGGTGAAGTAGGTGAACAGGTACGCGTCGGCGGCGTCGGCCGCGCCGCCGGCCAGCGCGAGCAGCAGGACGAGCAGGCGGCGTCCCATGCTACTTGTTCGCTTCATCGCCGAGCGGGCGCAGGTTGGTGAATCCCGGGCTGGCCGGCACCGCGAACGCCGCCACCGGATCCGGATGCGCCGGGTCGAACTGGCCGAAATCGTCGGCCACGAAAGCGGCCACCGGCAGCTTGGCCTGGCGCAGGCCGACCACGATCGCCTTGGCCAGCTCGTAGGCGCCGTAATTGTTGTGGTGGGTGTTGTCGATATGCCCCGGCGTCGGTTCGGCGAAGGCGAGCTTCGAATTCTCCGGTCCCAGCGCCTCGTAGAACGGCTTGCTCATCGCGTTCAGGTCGATGAAGGCGACGCCGAGCTGCTGCGCCACCTGGCGCGCGGCGTCGGCATAGTCGATCAGCGACGGGCGCACCTTGCCGTTGTCGTCGAAACCGCGCCGCTCCATCGGCGAGACGATCACCGGCACGCCGCCGTGCGCGCGGATGCCGGCGACGTGGGTGCGGATCTCGGCCTGGTAGGTGGTGAACGGGCCGCCTTTGCCTTCCTTGATCTGCTTCTGGTCGTTGTGGCCGAACTGCATCACGACGGTGTCGCCCGGCTGCACGACGCTGAGGATCTTGTCGAGCCGGCGCCGGCCGATCGAGTCGCGGTAGGTTTCGCCCGATTCGCCGTGGTTGGCCACCGCCACGCCCGGCTTGAAGAAGCGCGGCAGCATCTGGCCCCAGCTGGCGTATGGCTCGCCCGACTGGTCGCAGACGGTCGAGTCGCCCAGCAGGAACAGCGTCGGCGCCTTGACCGGCACGATGTCGAGCGTGCGCACGGCAGCGGTGGCGTTGAACTCGAGCGTCAGGCGGCGGTCCCACGACCACGCTTCGCCGAGCGATTCGCGCGGCTGTTTGAGCTTGACGGCGCCGGCAGCGACGTCGCCGGCGGCGGCGATCTGCGGCGTGCGCAGGTTGACGGTGAAGGTGCGCGTGACGGTTTCGCCGGCCGCGGCCTTGACGTTTTCCAGCATCAGCCGCCGCAGTTCCGCCTTGACGGTGGTCGTTGTCGCCACCTTGGCGTCGCCCAGGGTGACGGTCACGTTGTAGTTCCCCTCCGGCAGATCGGCGCTGAAGAACACCGGCGCGCCGGCGCCCGTCTCGAAGCCGTATCCGCGCTCGGCGCTGTAAGGCGTGCCGGACGCGACCGCGGTGCGGCCGGCGGCCGGCTTGGCGCCGAAGTCGAAGTGCCAGGCATCGGCGCCGTGTGCCAACGCCGGCAACAGTGCGAACGCCGCTACCAGCGCCTTCATCGCGCCTCCGCCGCTTGGGTCGCGATGCTGATGCTGGTGTCGGGCAGCCCGGGCACGGAAGCTTTCAGCGTGATGGCACCGCCGGCGGCGCTGGCCTTCACCACCGCCAGGCACTTGCCGTTGGCGGCGATGCACTGGCTGGACTGGTACGAGGCGTGGCTGTTGTTGTCGCCATTGTCGACTGCCGCCAGCGCGCCGGGACCGGCCACGCTGAAGGTGATCGCGTTGCTGGCGTTCGGGTTGAGGATGCCGTTGGCGTCGACCACGCTGGCGGTGACGAAGGCGGCGTCGTCGAAGTTCGGACTCAGGGCAGGGCGGCTGCTGGCGAGCACCAGGCGCGCCGGCGGGCCGGCGGTGACCAGTTCCTCGACCGCGACCTCCTTGCCGCCGTTGCGCCCGACGGCGCGCAGCTTGCCCTTGGCGAAGGTGACGTCCCAGCCGCGCGGTGTGTCGTTTTTCGGCTTCTTCTTGACGCCGAGCGACTCGCCGTTGAGGAACAGTTCAACTTCCTCGGCATTGCTGTAGACCTCGACCTTGGCATCGTCATAGGTGCCGAAGTCGGCCGGCGTCCAGTCGTTGACCCAGCCGCCGACGCCGCCGTTGTCCTGCTTGCGCACGATGTGGACCACCGGCTTGTCGGACCACCAGCTCTGGCGCTGCATGCCGCGCGGCTTCCAGTTGCCGGCGCGGTCGAACAGGCCCTGGTCGTAGCTGATGGCGGGCCACTCGGCCTCGCCCAGATAATCGAAGCCGACCCAGATGAACTGGCCGGCAAAAAAGGCGTTGTCGCGCATCGCCACCCAGCCGGCGACGGCGTGGTTGTTCTCGGTGCCGATCACCTTGCGCGCGGGCTTGGCGATGTGCGCGGCCACCAGTTCGGCCTCGCGGTAGTTCTGGCCGACGATGTCCATCGTGTCGGCGAAGCCGTTCTCGTACACCTTCGACAGGGCCGGGCGGAACAGCGCCATCGTCACCGGCCGGGTTGGGTCGAGTTCGTGCACCAGGTCCTGCTGCTGCTTGTATTTCTTGAAGCCTTCCGGGTTGTTCAGGCTGTCGTGGATCTCGTTGCCGACGCTGTACAGGATGATGCTCGGGTGGTTACGGTCGCGCAGCACCATGGCGCGCGTATCGGTGTCCCACCACTTGGAAAAATTCAGGTTGTAGCCTTGTTCGCCGTTCGGCTTGGCCTCGTTCCAGGTGTCGAAGGTTTCGTCCATCACCAGGAAGCCCATGCGGTCGGCCAGGTCGAGGAATTCGGCGGCGACCTGGTTGTGCGAGGTGCGGATGGCGTTCACCCCCGCTTCGCGCAGAAGCTCGAAGCGGCGCTGCCATGCATCGAGCGGCACCGCGGCGCCGAGTGCGCCGGCATCGTGGTGCAGGCAGACGCCCTTGATCTTCATGTTCACGCCATTGAGCCAGAACCCGGTATCGGCATCGAAGCGCGCTTCGCGGATGCCGAAGGTGGACGTCTGCTCGTCGAGCACCGTGGCGCCGCTGCGCAGCACCGACACCGCGCGGTACAGCATCGGCTGCGACGGCGACCAGCGCTGCGGCGCGCCGACCTCGCCAGTCTGCTCAAGTTTGGCGGACTGGCCGGCGGCCACGCTCTGACGCGTTTCGATGGTCTTGATCGCCTTGCCGCTCGGGTCGAGGATGGTCGTGCGCAGGATGAATTCGCCGGCCGCCTTCGACTCGTTGATCACATCGGCCTGCAGGCGCAGGGTGGCCCTGTCGGCCGCCGCTGTCGGGGTGGTGACGAAGACGCCGCCGGCGCCGAAGTGGACCGGCGCGGTGCTGACCAGCTTCACATGGCGGTAGATGCCGGCGCCGGTGTAGTAGCGCGAGGCCGGCTGCAGCGCGGTATCGGTACGCACGGCGATCACGTTGAGCGCGCCCTTGCCGAACTTCAGGTGGCGGCTCAAGTCATAGCCGAAATTGGCGTAGCCGTACGGTCGCTTGCCGAGGTGGACGCCGTTGATCCAGACATCGCTGTTGGCCATCACGCCGTCGAACTCGATGCGCACGCTGCGCTGCGCGTCGCCGGCCGGCAGCGTGAACTGTTTGCGATACCAGCTCACGCCGGCGGGCAGGTAGCCGCCGCCACGCCCGCTCGGGTTGGTCTTGTCGTACGGCCCCTCGATACTCCAGTCGTGCGGCACCGCCACGGTCTTCCAGGCGGCGTCGCTGAAGGCCGGCAGCTCGGCGCCCTTGGCGTCGGCCTTCAGGAAGCGCCAGCCGGGATCGAATGAAGTCGTCACGCGCCCGGACTGGGCGAACGCCGGCAACGCGCCCAGCACGAAAATGAGAGTGGCGGCGCGGCGCGCGGCTGGCAAAAGTGGTTTCATGTGATCGATTTCTACGTGGCGAACAAGGAAAAGCGTGCTGCGTATTCTAGGTGAGGCGCCACGGCACGCACGCCCGCGCACAAAAGAATCAAAACCCTGATCGTAACGGACGGGGTAAGGTCTGTCATTCGGACATTTGGTCCTTCAAATGTGCGAATCTCAGACCTGAGAGGCTGAGAGTCTTTCGATCATGCCCGCTCATCACACCAGAATGCGCCCGCTCGTCGTTGCAAATGCTCGCCATAGCCCGAGCTATGGCTGTGCTTTGCGCCTCGATCGACCACTTTCTGGCGCGCTGCTCTGGCACGCCCGAAAAACTCTCAGCCTCTGACCCCAGAGTGCGCAGGCCAGCATCCGCCGCGCGTGATCGTCGTCGCCGATCCCGCCCACCTCAACGATCCGCCTGAGC
>JARXKM010000141.1:9467-12223 GCA_030272785.1 Pseudomonadota bacterium | reverse complement strand
AATTGATCATGCGTTGCAGCATGAGCGCATCGCGCATGTGGCGGCGCGCCAGTTTTTCTTCCTTGCTCAGGCGCGGTCGCACCACCAGCACCAGCGCGCGGACGATGCCGGTCAGCAGCGGTTTGAAGAACATCGCCAGGCCGGCGAAGGCGGACAGGCTCAGCGCGGCGCGCACGAATGGCAGGACCTGGAAAGCACCGAGGGTGGCGGCTTGAAACAAATTTGCGGTGATGGACACGTTATTCCGATGCGTTAATAGTTGTTGACATGAACTATAGTGCAACGCAACATATAAATCTAATTCGAATATCTGATACCAATTATATGCATCGTGAATGGAATCGGGTATATTTGAC
This sequence comes from Pseudomonadota bacterium, assembly GCA_030272785.1. Lineage (GTDB taxonomy): Bacteria > Pseudomonadota > Gammaproteobacteria > Burkholderiales > Burkholderiaceae_D > JAFCUW01. Next base: position 11,867 of record JARXKM010000141.1, on the reverse strand, counting down.
CGGTGCGCGCCGCGCGCCATCTCATCCCTAAAATCAACAGGATCTTCCTGCCATGAGCTTTCTGACGCTAGACCTGAACCTGCTGCGGGTATTCGATGCCGTGATGACCGAGCAAAACCTGACCCGTGCCGCCGGCCATCTCGCGATGACCCAGCCGGCCGTGTCGAATGCCATCAAGCGGCTGCGCGAAAGCCTCGGCGACGATTTGCTGATTCGCACCGCCTACGGCGTCAAGCCGACGCCGCGCGCCGAATCGCTGTGGCCGGCGGTGCGCCAGGCACTGGCCGGGCTCGAAGCGGCGGTCACGCCGGGCACCTTCGACGTCGCCAAGGCCAACGCGACGTTTCGCATGGCGATGGCCGACGCCACTGCCGCCTTCTGGCTGCCCTCGCTGATGCGCTCGATCGAACGGGAAGCGCCCGGCGTCAACGTGCGGATGGTGCCGTTGACCACCCGCGAGCCGCGCCCGATGCTGCTGCGCGGCGACATCGACCTGGCGGTCGGCTTCTTCCCCGGCGTCGCCGCCCAGCTGTCGTCCGACACCAGCTCGCCGATCCGCCACGAGCGCCTGTATTCGGGCCGCTACGTCTGCGTGATGCGCAAGAACCACCCGCTCGCCAAGGAGGACCTGACGCTCGACAAATATGTTGCGGCGAACCACTTGCTGGTCAGTTTTTCCGGCCGCGCCCACGGCCTGACCGACGAAGCGCTGGCGCAGCTGGGACGCGAACGGCGCATCCTGCTCACCGTCAACCAGTTCTTCACGGCCGGCCGCGTGGTCGCCAATTCCGACCTGATCACGGTGCTGCCGAAGCACCTGATCGCCTCGACCGGCATGAGCGATGCGCTGGTGTGGCGCGAACTGCCGTTCACCCTGCCGGCGGTCAACCTCGACATGCTGTGGCACGAGCGCGACGCCCGCAGCCCGGCCCACATGTGGCTGCGCAAGCACCTCGAATCGATGGACACGACGACGACCATGTCGCCGGCCGGCATCTAACCCCCGATAACCGGGACAGACCCGGTTTTATACCTGGCTTACGCCTTTGTTGCTCGAAAACCGGGTCTGACCCGGTTTCATGGCGCGCCTGGCTTACGCCCTTGTTGCTCAAAAACCGGGTCTGACCCGGTTTCGTGCCGCGTCGTTCAGGCGGCGCTCGAGCGGTAGCCGACCCGGAAGCCGCCCCAGTGCTGGCCGTCGACATAGATCGGCGCCGACAGGTCGTGCATCACTTCGCCCGTGTCGCGCTTGTAGGTCTGCAGCAGGAACGGCTTGAGGTTGGCGCCGCAGCGCGCGCCGGTGCGGTCGTTGAAGATGCGCTTGGTGCGGTTGTGGACGATATCGACGTCGTAGTCGCCCGTCAGCGGCTGCGAAAACTTCGCGTTGTGAGTCGGGAAATAGCCGTTGCTGTCGACCGCGCCGGCATACGCCAGCTGCGTCATGCGCGCCAGCAGGCCGTCCTGTAGCTCCGGCAGCACGCGATCGGTAAACGCGTCGAAGCGGCTGGTGTGCTTGGGCGGGTTGGTGTGCGCGATCGGCTTGTAGCGGCGGTCGAACAGCGCCTCGCGGCTGATCGCGCCGGCGCGGATGGCCGCGCTGAACAGCTGCCCGACCTGCGCGGCGGCGTCCTGCGCGGCGACCCGGATGGCGTCGTGCGGCGTTTCGATCGCCGATGCGCCGAGCGCGCCGGCAATCACCTCGGCTTGCTCGGCCAGTGCCATCGCCGAACCGGCCGCGCGCGGCAGCTCGGCGTTCGTCGAGAGCATGCTGTCGCGGATGCCGGTCAGCGATTCCTGGATTTGCCGGGTGGTGTCGACGTGCACCCGCGCCGCCCGCGCGATCTGGCCGATTTCGTCTTCCGACACGGCCGCCGATTGCTCGATGGTGCCGAGCAGCGCGTGGACCCGCTCGACGTTGCCGGCCGCCTGGCCGACCACCTCGGTGAGCGAGACCATGCCGGCCGCCGCCGTCGTCGTCTGCGCGTGGATGTCGCGCACCATCCGGCTGATCTCGTCGGTCGCTTCCTTGGCGCGCAGGGCCAGCTGGCGCACCTCGCCGGCCACCACCGCGAAGCCGCGCCCGTGTTCGCCGGCGCGCGCCGCCTCGATCGCCGCATTCAGCGCCAGCAGGTTGGTGCGCGCCGAGATCTCGCTGATCACCTGGGTGAAGCCGGCGATGCCGCGGGCCTTTTCCTGCAACTCGGCCATGGTGGCGACGCCGTGGCGCGCATCGGTGCGCGCGCTGCTGATGCGCTGCAGGCCCTGTTCGATCTCGGCGCGCCCGGCCACGCTTTCGCTGCGCACCTGCGCCGCCACCGTCACCGCGCGCTGCGCATTGGCGGCAATCTGGCGCGTGCTCTGCGCAACCTGTTCGGCGCTGCCGACCACCTCGCCGGCGAC
>JARXKM010000141.1:5481-9367 GCA_030272785.1 Pseudomonadota bacterium | reverse complement strand
CGCGCCGTGGCGAAAGTAAGTCGTTGCATGATGCCGTCCCCTGGGTTCGCTTGCAGGGCATCGCGGACATGTGGGCATGTCTCTGGCGACCGCACGGCGGCCGCATCCCTAGCGTCAGATAACCCCTACCGTACAGCATCGCTCGGACAAGCTCAACAAATATTCCTTGTCAGAAATATATTTTGGGATGTAAGGCTACAGCAAGCTACTTGATGGGCAGCTTGGTGGTGTTCTTGACTTCCTCCATCACCGCATAAGTGTGCGTCTCGCGCACGCCTTTTTGCAGCAGCGTCTTGCCGAGAAATTCGCGGTACGCCGCCATGTCTTTCACGCGCGCCTTGACCAGGTAGTCGAAGCCGCCCGCCACCATGTGGCATTCGAGCACTTCGGGGATCAGCTGCACGCTGTTCTTGAAGGCATCGAATACTTCCGGCGTGGTGCGGTCGAGCACCACCTCGATGAACACCAGCAGCGACACGTCGAGCAACTGCGGATTGAGCTGGGCGGTGTAGCCCATGATGTAGCCCGACTCGTGCAGCTTGCGCACCCGCTCGAGGCAGGCGGCCGGCGACAAATTGACGCGCGCGGCCAGTTCGACGTTGCTGATGCGACCGTCGTTTTGCAGTTCCGACAGTATTTTCTTACTAATCTTGTCCAGCATGTGAGCCCATCTCCAAGATAAATTTTATTTGGTGAAATTGTCTCACCAAAAACTATCTATTGCTAGTCTTCCGTAATACCAGAATTAATCCAGAAGAAATCGCACTACAATCGAATCAATTTTTCGCGCAGCGCGATCCCGCCGTCTCGGCGTGCATTGCGCTGCGTGACCATGTTTTGTTTCCTATTTTCCACTACTATTTTCCACTAAAGAGTCACTTATGCAAACTGCCGCTGCTACGGCCATCCTTCCCGCCCCTTTCGCCGCGTTGCAGGCGGAGATCAAGCCGGCCCAGTCGCCGCTGCGCGCCGCCGTCACCGCGGCCTACCGGCGCGACGAGGCGACGGCGGTGCAGTGGCTGCTGGCGCAGGGCGCCCACGCGAATGGCGAGGCGGCCGCGCTGGCCCATCGGCTGGTGTCGCAGGTGCGCGAAAAGCGCACCCGCGCGTCCGGCGTGGATGCGCTGATGCACGAGTTTTCGCTGTCGTCGGAAGAGGGCGTGGCGCTGATGTGCCTGGCCGAAGCACTGTTGCGGATTCCCGACAGCCAGACCGCCGACCGCCTGATTGCCGACAAGATCAGCAAGGGCGACTGGCGCAAGCACCTGGGCGAATCGCCGTCGCTGTTCGTCAACGCCGCCACCTGGGGCCTGCTGATCACCGGCAAGCTGGTCGGCACCAGCAGCGAGACCGGGCTCGGCTCGGCCCTCACGAAACTGATCGGCAAGGGCGGCGAGCCGTTGATCCGCAAAGGCGTCGACCTGGCCATGCGCATGCTCGGCAACCAGTTCGTCACCGGCCAGACCATCGCCGAGGCGCTCAAGAACAGCCGCGACAACGAAGCGCGCGGTTACCGCTACTCCTACGACATGCTGGGCGAAGCGGCGCTGACCGAACTCGATGCGCAGCATTACTACGCCTCGTACGAAACCGCGATCCACGCGATCGGCAAGGCCTCGGACGGCCGCGGCATCAAGGACGGGCCGGGCATCTCGGTCAAGCTGTCGGCGCTGCACCCGCGCTACAGCCGCGCCCAGCATGCGCGCGTGATGGCCGAACTGCTGCCGCGCGTGCGCAGCCTGGTGCTGCTGGCCAAGCAGTACAACATCGGCATCAACATCGACGCCGAAGAGGCCGACCGCCTCGAGATTTCGCTCGACCTGATGGAAGCGCTGGCGTTCGACGTCGCGCTGGCCGGCTTCGACGGCATCGGCTTCGTCGTGCAGGCCTACCAGAAGCGCTGCCCGTTCGTGATCGATTTCCTGGCCGACCTGGCGCGCCGCAGCGGCCGCAAGTTCATGGTGCGGCTGGTCAAGGGCGCCTACTGGGACGCCGAAATCAAGCGCGCGCAGGTCGACGGCATGCCCGGCTACCCGGTCTACACGCGCAAGGTCTACACCGACGTGTCGTACCTGACGTGCGCGAAAAAACTGCTCGCCGCCAGCGCCTCGCTGTACCCGCAGTTCGCCACCCACAACGCGCACTCGCTGGCGGTGATCTACACCTGGGCCAAGCAGGACGGCATCAGCAACTACGAGTTCCAGTGCCTGCACGGCATGGGCGAGACGCTGTACGACCAGGTGGTCGGCAAGGACAACCTCGACAAAGCATGCCGCATCTACGCGCCGGTCGGTTCGCACGAAACTTTGCTCGCCTACCTGGTGCGCCGGCTGCTCGAGAACGGCGCCAATTCCTCGTTCGTCAACCAGATCGTCGACCAGAACGTGTCGATCGAGTCGCTGATCGGCGATCCGTTCGAAGCCGCCCGCACGCAGGGCGGCACGCCGCATCCAGCCATCGCGCTGCCGCGCGCGCTGTTCGGCCACGAACGGCGCAATTCGGCCGGCATCGACCTCACCGACGAAGATGTGCTGACCGGCCTGGCCGCGGCCCTGGCACAGCCGCGCACGTATGACGCGGCGCCGTTGATCCACGGCCGCTGCGGGCAATCGGAAAGCCATGAAATTGTCAATCCGGCCTGGCATCCGGACGTCGTCGGCCATGTGCATGACGCCACCGCCGCCGATGTCGATACCGCGCTCGCCGCCGCCGAGGCGTATGCGATGGACTGGCAGACCACCGCGCCGTCGCTGCGCGCCGCGGCGATCGCGCGTACCGCCGACCTGTTCGAAGCGCACTGCCACGAGCTGATGGCGCTGGCCGTGCGCGAAGCCGGCAAGTCGCTGCCGAACGCGATCGCCGAAGTGCGCGAGGCGGTCGACTTCCTGCGCTACTACGCGGCGCAGGTGCACGGCACGCCGAACGTGCTCGCGCTTGGCCCGGTCACCTGCATCAGCCCGTGGAACTTCCCGCTGGCGATCTTCACCGGCCAGGTGGCCGCCGCGCTGGCCGCCGGCAACGTGGTGCTGGCCAAGCCGGCCGAACAAACGCCGCTGATCGCGCACCGCGCGGTGCAGCTGTTCCACCAGGCCGGCATCCCGGCCGCCGCGCTGCAGCTGCTGCCCGGCCGCGGCGAAGTGGTGGGCGCCGCGCTGACCGCCGACGCGCGCGTGCGCGGCGTGATCTTCACCGGCTCGACCGAAGTGGCGCAGCTGATCAACAAGACGCTGGCGCAGCGCGCCGTGGCCGAATCGTGCGACATCCCCCTGATCGCCGAAACCGGCGGCCAGAACGCGCTGATCGTCGATTCGTCTGCGCTGCCGGAACAGGTGGTGCAGGATGCCCTCAGTTCCGCCTTCGACAGCGCCGGCCAGCGCTGCTCGGCGCTGCGGGTGCTGTTCCTGCAAGAGGAAATCGCCGACAAGACGATCCGCATGCTGAAGGGCGCGATGCAGGAGCTCAGGGTCGGCAATCCCGACCGCCTGGCCACCGATATCGGCCCGGTGATCGACGCCGAGGCGCGCGACAAACTGATCGCCCATATCGAACGCACCAAGCGGCACGCCAAATCGAGCTTTTCGCTCGAGCTGCCGCCCGGCCTGACGGCGCACGGCACCTTCGTCGCGCCGACCTTGCTCGAAATCGGCTCGCTGGCCGAACTGACGCAGGAAGTCTTCGGCCCGGTGCTGCACATCATCCGCTACCGGCGCGCCGCGCTGGCGCAGCTGGTCGAGGACATCAACGCGAGCGGCTTCGGCCTCACGCTCGGCGTCCATTCGCGCATCGACGAGACGATCGACTTCATCGCCTCGCGCGCCCACGTCGGCAATATCTACGTGAACCGCAATATCGTCGGCGCGGTGGTCGGCGTGCAGCCGTTCGGCGG
>JARXKM010000141.1:0-5381 GCA_030272785.1 Pseudomonadota bacterium | reverse complement strand
CTCAACCAGCTCGCCGCGGTACTCGCCACCGGTAACCGCGCGGTGGTGCTGACGCGCGGCCACCTGCTTCCGGAAGGCTTGCCGGCGGCCGTGCGCGACCGCATTCAGGTCATCGGCAGCATCGATGAATGCAAGGCGCCGTTCCAGCTCGCGCTGGTCGACACCGCCAGCTCGCACGCGCTGCGCCCGCTGCTGGCAGCGCGCGAAGGGGCCATCATCAGCATGATCGACACTTCGGAAGAGGGGGCGATCCCGTTGTGGCGCCTGGTGGCCGAACGCGCCCTGTGCATCAACACGACCGCCGCTGGCGGTAACGCAAGTCTGATGACGCTGGGTCTGTAATGATGCAGAAGTCCGTAGTACCACTTGGAGGAAGACATGATAGTTGGCGTACCAAAAGAGATCAAAAATAACGAGTACCGGGTCGGCCTGACCCCGCCCAGCGTGCGCGAACTGACCTCGCGCGGCCACCAGGTGCTGGTGCAGAAGAGCGCCGGCCTGGAGATCGGCTTGCCGGACGAGCAATACGTGGCCGCCGGCGCCACCATCGTCGTAACAGCGAAAGAAATCTTCGCCAGGGCCGACATGATCGTCAAGGTCAAGGAACCGCAGCCCGGCGAATGCGCGATGCTCGGCGAAGGGCAGATCCTCTACACCTACCTGCACCTGGCGCCGGACCCGGAACAGACGGCGGCGCTGGTGCGCTCGGGCGCCATCTGCATCGCCTACGAAACCATCACCGGCGCCGGCGGCGGCCTGCCGCTGCTGGCGCCTATGAGCGAAGTGGCGGGGCGCATGGCGATCCAGGCCGGCGCGGCGCACCTGGAGAAATCGAAGGGCGGCATGGGCCTGCTGCTCGGCGGCGTGCCGGGCGTGGCCGCCGGCCATGTGGCGATCATCGGCGCCGGCGTGGTCGGCACCAACGCGCTGCAGATGGCGGTCGGCACCGGCGCGCGCGTCACCGTGCTGGACAAAAACATGGACCGGCTACGCCAGCTCGACCTCATTTTCGGCAACCGCATCGCGACCCAATACTCGAACGCCCATGCGATCGAGGAAGCGGTGCTGTCGGCCGACTTGGTGATCGGCGGCGTGCTGGTGCCGGGGGCAGCGGCGCCCAAGCTGGTCACCCGGGCGATGATCGCGCGCATGAAGCCGGGCGCGGTGGTGGTCGACGTGGCGATCGACCAGGGCGGCTGTTTCGAAACCTCGCATGCCACCACCCACGCCGACCCCACCTTCATCCTCGACGGCGTGGTCCACTACTGCGTCGCCAACATGCCGGGCGCGGTGGCCCGCACCTCGACCTTCGCGCTCAACAACGCCACCATCGGTCACGCCGTCGCGCTGGCCGAAAAAGGGTGGCAGCAGGCCATGCGCGACGATCCGCACCTGAAGAACGGTTTGAACGTCTGCCAGGGCAAGGTCACCTACCAGGCCGTCGCACAGGCATTGGGCTACGAGTACGTGTCGGCGGACGAGATGCTCGCCTAGTCCGGCCGGCCAGGCGCATCCTGGCAGAACCGCCTGACGATATGGAAGGCATAGCGCGCGGCGACCGATTTCACGAAACGCATGAAATCGGTCGCCGCGTCTTCGTTGGCGTTATCGGAAATCGTCCGGATCACCGCAAACGGGACGCCAAGCTCGAAACACACCTGGGCCACCGCCGCCCCCTCCATTTCCACCGCCAGCAAGCCCGGATGGGCAACCTTCAAGCGCTCGATATGCGCGCGGCTGCTGACGAACTGGTCGCCGCTGGCGATCAGGCCGCGGTGCACCGTCGGCTGGCCGAGCCGGAAATCGTGCCGTTCTTCCTTGCCGATCACTTCCATGAAGTCGCTGTCGACGAAACCGCGCGCCGCGCCGGCAAGCTGGCCCGACAGCCGCGAATCGGACGGGAAGCGCGCAATGCCGGTCAACGGCACCTCGTAGCGCGGGAACAGGGGACTGGCATCCATGTCGTGCTGGACCAGCGCCTCGCCGATCACGATGTCGCCAACGCGCACCAGTGCATCGCCTGAACCTGCCACGCCGGTGAACAGGATGTGGGTAACTCCGAACTTTTCCACAAGCATGATCGCCGTCATCGCCGCGGCGACCTTGCCGATACGCGACAGCACGCACACAGCGTCGATTCCCCATAACTGGCCCATGGTGTAGTCACGCATGCCGTGCGCGACCGTGGCGGCCCCTTGCATGGCCTGTACGAGCCCTTCCTGTTCTTCATGGAGGGCACTAATGATGCCAAGGCGGGTGATTGGGTGGTTGATCATGCTTCTGCAAGCCGGTTTTGGGGGTTATCCACGTTGTTCGCTGCGTTTACTGTTTTATATAAAGGTATGTATACAAATTTAGTAGTAGTAGTAAACGCGGATTTTTCTGTGGATAAGTCGGAATTTATCAACAGGTTCAACGGTTTACGGCGTTTACAACTACCTTGAAAAACATTGTATCCAGTTGGGATCATTGTTGGATAAAAATTTGCCTGTGGACAAACGGACGAGTTCTTCACAATGGATGCTGTGGATATCCAGTGGCTTATCCACAGGCGGGGTCGAAAAATCGTTTTTAAAGCGTTCGGGCGTCGTTAAAGCGGCCTGGAGCGGTCCGACCGCATGTTTCGATGCCGCCAAGAACGACATGTTCATCCGACAAGTTTTTATGTAAAGCTGGCTTGGTCCGATTTTTTGAGAACTGGCAGCTTGCACAAAAAACAGTTATCAAGCTGGTTCGCCGCTTTTGTTCAGAAACGGGTTCGAAGCGCCGTTTTGGACGTTTTCACGTCGCTCGCTGCGTTTGCTGGTTTACTCAAAAAAGGGAATATACAAGTTTAGTAGTAGTAGTTAACGCAGGCAGTTTTCTGTGGATAAGCTCCTGAAACTGAATCAAATCAATCGGTTGCAGCCGGTATAAAGCGGTTAACGACCTTGTATGACGATGGTAGCGAATCTGGACAAAAAACCGGCTGTGCATAAATCGGCGTTTATCCACAAACTACCCCTGTGGATATTCATAGACTTATCCACAGGTGCGCCTTGAAGACTGTTTTTCCAGCTTGGGCGCGCTAGCGTGGCAGGACCGAACAGGTTCTACTGCCAGTGTCGCCCGGCCCCAACTGTCATGCTGGTCCGGCCGTAAAACCGGGTCTGTCCCGGTTTTTTGGATCGCAAAACCGGGACAGACCCGGTTTTTTGCTTGCCGTGCGGATTCGTTGTGGCGTAGGCGGCGCTGCTTCGGAACTTTTATTGTTGTGGAGACATCACACAGAGGTGAGATCTGGCACGTGGCTACGCCAACAGCGGTTGCTTGGTTTACCGAAAAAGGATGTATACAGGTTTAGTAGTAGTAGTTAACGCAGGGCATTTTCTGTGGATAAACGCATAAATCTGCACAAAATCAGGAACTTGCCGCCGGTATAAGCCGGTTAACGACTTTGTATGACACAGGCATCAAATCTGGACAAAAATCTGCCTGTGCATAAAATGGCATTTGTCCACAATCGGTACCTGTGGATATGCAAGGACTTATCCACAAGGAGGGCGTATGGAAGTGTTGTCTCTGATGGAGTTTCCCATCATTCAAGGGCCGATGGCGGGCGGCGCGTGTACCCCTGCACTGGTGGCCGGGGTGTCGAACGCGGGTGGCTTGGGCAGTCTCGCCGGCTCCTTGTTGAGCCCGGCGGCGATCCGCGACCAGGTTGGTCAGATCCGCGCATTGACCGATCGGCCTTTCCTGCTCAATTTCTTCGTCCAGGACCCGCCGGCGCCCAGCGAGGCCGACATCGCCGCCGCCGCCGAGCTGTTGCGTCCCGTATGGGAAGCGCTCGGCTGGTCCGAGTTACCGATCCCGCAGCAGTGGTGCCAGGATTTCGGCGCGCAGTTCGAGGCGCTGCTGGCGCTCAAGCCGGCGGTGGCCAGTTTTACCTTCGACATCCTGAGCGCATCGCAGGTCGAGCGCCTGCATACGGCCGGCATCGCCGTGGTCGGGACCGTCACCACGGTCGAGGAGGCGCTGGCCTGGGAGGCAGTGGGCGCCGATGCGGTGGTGGCCTCCGGGACCGAGGCCGGCGGGCACCGCGGCACCTTCCTCGGCGCCCAGGAGGCGGCGACCTTGCCGGCCCGCGCACTGTGGCCTCAGGTGGCCGCGGCCGTGCGCATACCGACCATCGCCGCCGGCGGCATCATGACCGGCGTCGATATCCGCGAGGCGCTGGCGCTGGGCGCCAAGGCGGTGCAGATGGGCACCGCCTTCCTCGTGACCGACGAGTCCGGCATCCACCCGGCCTACAAGCACAAGCTGTTGTCTGGCGGCGCCCAGCCGACCCGGCTGACGCGCGCCTTCTCGGGTCGCTACGCGCGCGCCATCGAAAATCGGTTCACGCGGCAAATGAAGGCGGTCGAGAGCCAGGTTCCCGCGTATCCTGTTCAAAATGCATTGACGACCAGCCTGCGCGCCGCCGCTGCCGCCAGCGGCGACCCGGAATGGATGTCGCTGTGGGCCGGCACCGAAGTCGGCCGTGCGCGCGCGCTGTCGGTGGCGCAACTGATGCAAACCCTGGTGGCGGAGATGCGCCCGACTTGAAGGAGCTGTGATTGGAATCGGCAGGACAATACGACTACATCATCGTGGGGGCCGGCACCGCCGGCTGCCTGCTGGCGAATCGCCTGACCCGCAAGAAGGACACCACCGTGCTGCTGATCGAGGCGGGCGGCAAGGACGACTACCTGTGGATCCACATCCCGGTCGGCTACCTGCACTGCATCGGCAATCCGCGCACCGACTGGCTGTATCAGACCGAGCCTGACGCCGGCCTGAACGGGCGCGCGCTGATCTACCCGCGCGGCAAGGTGCTCGGCGGCAGTTCCTCGATCAACGGCATGATCTACATGCGCGGCCAGTCGGGCGACTACGATCGCTGGGCCGAGCTGACGGGCGACCCTTCGTGGGCCTGGGACCAGGTGCTGCCGTTGTTCATGAAGAGCGAGCACCACCATGGCGGCGCCAGCGCGGTGCACGGCGGCGGCGGCGAATGGCGGGTCGAGAAGCAGCGCCTGTCGTGGACCATCCTCGACGCGTTTCGCGATGCCGCCGACCAGGTCGGCATCCGCAAGACCGATGACTTCAACGGCGGCGACAACGCCGGCAGCGCCTATTTCGAAGTCAACCAGAAGCGCGGCATCCGCTGGAACACGGCGAAGGCGTTTCTCAAACCGGTGGCGGCGCGCGAAAACCTGACCATCATGACCGGCTGCCACGTCGAGCGCCTGATCATCGAGCAGGGCGGGCAGGGCGCGCTGTGCCGCGGCGTCGAATTTACCGGCGGCGGACGGGCCTTCCGCGCCGACGCCCGCCGCGAAACCTTGCTGGCGGCCGGCGCC
>JARXKM010000140.1 GCA_030272785.1 Pseudomonadota bacterium | reverse complement strand
TGACGGCGGTGTAGCCGGCGCGCTTGGCCATCTCGATCGCCGCGAAGGTCTCGGTGAGGGTGCCGATCTGGTTGATCTTGATGAGGATCGAGTTGGCGATGCCCTTCTGGATGCCTTCCTTGAGGATCTTGGTGTTGGTGACGAACAGGTCGTCGCCGACCAGCTGCACCTTCTTGCCCAGCGCCTCGGTCAGGATCGCCCAGCCTTCCCAGTCGCCTTCGGCCATCGCGTCTTCGATCGAGATGATCGGATACTTGTCGACCCAGGTGGCGAGCATGTTGGTGAACTCAGTGGCCGACAGCGACATGCCTTCGCCCGACAGCACGTACTTGCCGTCCTTGTAGAATTCGCTGGCCGCGCAATCGAGGCCGAGGGCGATCTGGGTGCCCGGCTCGTAGCCGGCGCGCTCGATCGCCAGCATGATCAGCTTGATCGCTTCTTCGTGGTTGGCCACCGACGGCGCGAATCCGCCCTCGTCGCCGACCGAGGTGGTCAGGCCGCGCTCGTGCAGGATCTTTTTCAACGTGTGGAACACTTCGGCGCCGTAGCGGACCGCTTCCTTGAAGCTCGGCGCGCCGACCGGGATGATCATGAATTCCTGGATGTCCAGGTTGTTGTCGGCGTGCGCGCCGCCGTTGATGACGTTCATCATCGGCACCGGCATCTGCATCGCGCCGGAGCCGCCGAAGTAGCGGTACAGCGGCAGGCCGGCTTCTTCGGCAGCGGCCTTGGCCACCGCCATCGAGACGGCCAGCATGGCGTTGGCGCCGAGGCGGCTCTTGTTTTCAGTGCCGTCCAGGTCGATCAGGGTGCGGTCGAGGAAAGCCTGTTCGTTGGCGTCCAGGCCCATGATGGCTTCGGAGATTTCGGTGTTGATGTTCTCGCACGCCTGCAGCACGCCCTTGCCGAAATAGCGCTTCAGGTCGCCGTCGCGCAGCTCGATCGCCTCGCGCGAACCGGTCGAGGCACCGGACGGCACCGCCGCGCGGCCCATCACGCCGGACTCCAGCAGGACGTCGCATTCGACGGTGGGATTGCCGCGCGAGTCGATAATTTCACGGCCGATAATGTCAACGATAGCACTCATGTTTTTAGTCTCCGGAGGGTAAAAAAATTAGTCAGCACGCAAGCAGGCAAGGCCGGGGTCATGCCCCCAATGAGAGGGACCGACCCCAACTTTGCATCAGGCGAAATTCTGCAGTTCGAGGAAGCCGGCGCGCTTGACGACGCGATCGAGATCGACCAGCACCGACAGCAGCTCCTTCATGCGGCCGAGCGGCACCGCATTCGGGCCGTCGGACATGGCCTCGGCCGGGTTCGGGTGGGTTTCCATGAACAGGCCGGCGATGCCGGCCGCCACGGCGGCGCGCGCCAGCACCGGGATGTGTTCGCGCTGGCCGCCCGACGAGGTGCCCTGGCCGCCCGGCAGCTGCACCGAGTGGGTGCCGTCGAACACCACCGGGCAGTTCGACTCGCGCATGATGGCGAGCGAACGCATGTCCGACACCAGGTTGTTGTAGCCGAACGAGACGCCGCGTTCGCAGGCCATGAAGTTGTCTTCATTGAGGCCGGCAGCCCTGGCCGCCGCGCGCGCCTTGTCGATCACGTTCTTCATGTCGCCGGGCGCGAGGAACTGGCCCTTCTTGATGTTGACCGGCAGGCCGGTCTGCGCGCAGGCGACGATGAAGTCGGTCTGGCGGCACAGGAAGGCCGGGGTCTGGATCACGTCGACCACCGCGCACACGGCCGCCAGTTCGTCGATGGTGTGCACGTCGGTGAGCACCGGCACGCCGATCTCGCGCTTGACGTCCGCGAGGATCTCGAGGCCCTTCTCCATGCCGGGACCGCGGAAGGTCGAACCCGAGGAGCGGTTGGCCTTGTCGAACGAGGACTTGTAGATGAACGGGATGCCCAGCGCCGCGGTGATTTCCTTGAGCGTGCCGGCGGTGTCCATCGCCATCTGGCGCGACTCGATCACGCAGGTGCCGGCGATCAGGAAGATCGGCTGGTCGAGGCCGACGTCGAAACCGCAAAGCTTCATGCTGCGTCTCCTTGCAAACCCGGCTCGGCGCGGTTGGCGGCGGCCGCCGCCGGATGGCTGGCGGCGTGGTGCGCCAGCGCCGCCCGGATGAACGACGTAAACAGCGGGTGGCCGGAGCGCGGCGTCGACTTGAACTCCGGGTGGTACTGCACGCCCATGTACCACGGGTGCGCGTGGGCGCCCTGGCGCGGCAGTTCCATGATTTCGCACAGGTCTTCGGTCGGCGTGCGCGCCGAGACGATCATGCCGGCCGCTTCGACCCGCTGCAGGTAGTGATTGTTCGCTTCGTAGCGGTGGCGGTGGCGTTCGGTGACGACGCTGCCGTAGATTTCGGCCGCCAGCGTGCCCGGATTGACGGCGCAGGTCTGCGCGCCCAGGCGCATGGTGCCGCCCAGGTCGGAGCTTTCGTCGCGCTTCTCGACCTTGCCGTCGTGGTTCTGCCACTCGTTGATGAGGGCCACCACCGGCTGGTCGGTGTCGGGATCGAACTCGGTCGAATTGGCGTTCTTCAGGCCCGCTTCGTGGCGGGCGTATTCGATCAGCGCGACCTGCATGCCGAGGCAGATGCCGAGATACGGGATCAGGTTTTCGCGCGCAAACTGGGCCGCCATGATCTTGCCCTCGACGCCGCGCTTGCCGAAGCCGCCCGGCACCAGGATCGCATCGTACTTGGCCAGGTGGGCGCAGCCCTTGGTCTCGATGTCTTCCGAATCGAGGTACTCGATGTTGACGCGGCTCTCGGTGTGGATGCCGGCGTGGCGCAGCGCTTCGGTGAGCGACTTGTACGACTCGGTCAGGTCGACGTACTTGCCGACCATGCCGATGGTGACGGTTTCCTTCGGATGCTCGAGCGCGTGGATCAGCTTGGTCCACACCGACAGGTCGGCCGGCTTCGCTTCCAGGCCGAGCGCCTCGAGGATGATGGCGTCGAGGCCCTGGTCGTGCAGCATCTGCGGCACCTTGTAGATGGTGTCGGCGTCCCACACGGAGATCACGGCCGCTTCCTCGACGTTCGAGAACAGCGAGATCTTGGCGCGCTCGTCGTCGGGGATCGGGCGGTCGGCGCGGCACAGCAGCGCGGTCGGCGTGATGCCGATTTCGCGCAGCTTCTGCACGCTGTGCTGGGTCGGCTTGGTCTTGAGCTCGCCCGCCGAGGCGATGTACGGCACCAGGGTCAGGTGCACGAAGGCGGCCGACTTGCGGCCGGCGCGCAGCGACAGCTGGCGCACCGCCTCGAGGAACGGCAGCGATTCGATGTCGCCGACGGTGCCGCCGATTTCGACCAGCGCCACGTCGGCACCTTCGGCGCCACGGTAGATGTAGTCCTGGATTTCGTTGGTGATGTGCGGGATCACCTGCACCGTCTTGCCCAGGTATTCGCCGCGGCGCTCCTTGCGGATCACCGATTCGTAGATCTGGCCGGTGGTGAAGTTGTTCACCTTTTTCATGCGGGTGCTGATGAAGCGCTCGTAGTGGCCCAGGTCGAGGTCGGTTTCGGCGCCGTCGTCGGTGACGAACACCTCGCCGTGCTGCAACGGGCTCATGGTGCCAGGATCGACGTTGATGTACGGGTCGAGCTTGAGCATGGTGACTTTAAGGCCGCGCGATTCGAGGATCGCGGCGAGAGAGGCGGCGGCAATCCCTTTTCCAAGGGAAGACACGACGCCACCGGTGACGAAGACAAATTTGGTCATTGCAGGAGGTGCCGAACGGCACGTGCGGGAAATTGAGATTATACCTTAATGCAGCCATTCCTGCGGCTAAACACGCCAAAAAGCCACGCCCGGCGCCGCTCGGGTGGGCGCCGGCGCACGCCGTTGCGTGCCGAAGCGGCGTCGAATGAGCGCCATCAAACGACTGTTAATAATCTCCTAAGGTTGGCATTTCATCGATAGAATGCGCTGTACTTTTTGATAACGGGAGAGCGACGCGATGCACGACCAGTCGGATAGTTTGGCAACCCACGATGGCGCGGCGCCCTTGCCGCCGGCCGCCAACGACAGCAGCACGGCGCCCGAGGTGCATGGGTTCAGATTCACCGGCAGCGGCAAGGAATACTTCCGCATCTGGATCGTCAACCTGTTCCTCACGGTGGCCACGCTGGGCATCTATTCGGCCTGGGCGAAGGTGCGGCGGCTGCAGTATTTCGACCGCAACACCGAACTGGCCGGCGCCGTGTTCGACTTTCGCGGCGACCCGCGGGCGATCCTGAAAGGGCGCCTGCTGGGCGTGTTGCTGCTCGCCGCCTACCACTACGCGTTCGGTTTTTCGCTTGCCATCGGCCTGGCGGTGGTCGCCGGACTGCTGCTGGCGCTGCCGTTCTTCCTGCGCAGCGCGCTGCGCTTCCGGCTGCACAACACGCAGTACCGCGGCCTGCACTTCGACTTCAGCGGCAGCACCGGCGGCGCCTACCGCGCCTACCTGCCGCCGCTGCTGACGTTCCTGCTGCCCGGCGCGCTGGTGGCAATCGACCCGGGCGGCAAATGGGCGCTGTACGCGTTCCTGCTGTACCTCGGCTGGCCGCTGATGTACGGCGCCATGAAACGCTACCAGCATCAGCACCTGCAGTTCGGCGCGATCGGCTCGCGCTACGAGGTGCCGGCGCGCCGCTTCTTCAAGCCCTACCTGTTGGCGGTGCTGGTCGGCCTGGCCGTGCTGACCTCCCTCTTCGTGCTGTTCTTCTTCGGCGGGATCGTCGTTGCCATGGTCGCCAAAGCGAGCGGCACGAGCGCGCCCGGCGGCGCGCTCGTGACCTGGTTGCCGATCGCGATAGGCGCGCTGTCGGCCTATGCGACGTACCTGCTGGCCGGGCCCTACCTGCAGACGCGCATCGCCAACCTGGCGTGGTCGAACACCGCCTTCCCCGGCGTCGAGATCCGCAGCACGATGGCGGCCGGCGCCTTCATCCGCCTGCAGAGCGTCAATGCGCTGCTCACCGTCGTCACGCTCGGCCTGTACCGCCCGTTCGCGGTGGTGCGGGTCTACGAATATCGGCTGGCGCACCTGGCGCTGCACAGCGCCAGCAGTTTCGAATCGATCGCCGCCGCCGCCGCGCGCCGGCGCGGCGGCGCCGCCGGCGACGGCATGGCTGATTTCCTCGGCGTGGACCTGTCATGGTGAGCCCTCAAATGATCAATGCACATTACTTCGATGGCCACAGCGCGCGCCTGCACCCGGTCGAACTGACCGCCGGCCACGGCGCCCTGCTGGTGATGGGCGGCGCGCTGGCCAGGGAATACAGCTACGCCCAGGTGACCCTGGCCGAGCCGTTCGCGCAGGCGCCGGCGGTGCTGTATTTCGACGACGGCGCCCGCTGCGAAGTGACCGGCGCCGACGCCGCACGCGCGCTGGCGCAGGCGCTGGGCTACCGCAAGTCGGCGGTGATGCGCTGGCAGCAGCACTGGTATGCCGCGCTGGCGGCGCTGGCGCTGCTGATCGGCGTCGGCTTCGCGATCGTCACCTGGGGCTTGCCGGCGGCCGCCGAGCAGATCGCCGCCGCGCTGCCGCCGTCGCTCGACCAGCAGCTCGGCCGGACCGCGCGCCGCGCGCTCGAGGCGCAGCTGATGGCGCCGAGCCGGCTGAGCGAACAGCGGGTGGCGCAAGTGGAACAGGTGCTGCGCGCGATCGTGCCGGCCGCGCCGCGCCAGCCGATCCGCCTGCTGGTGCGCAGCGCGCCGCGGCTGGGCGCGAACGCGCTGGCGCTGCCGGACGGCACCATCATGGTGACCGACGCGATGATCCTGCAAATCCTCGGCAAGGACGACAGCTTCGACGAGCGGCAGCAGGCGCAACTGGCCGGCGTGCTGGCGCATGAACTCGGCCACATCGCCTATCGCCACAGCGTGCGCGTGATGGCGCGTTCGTCGCTGACGGCGGCGGCGTCGGCGGCGCTGTTCGGCGACTTCAGCGCGGTGGCGGCCGGCCTGCCGGCGGTGGTGATGAACATGCACTACTCGCGCGCGATGGAAACCGAAGCGGACGGCTACGCGATCGCGCTGCTCAAGCAGCACGGCATGTCGCCGGCGCCGCTGGCCGACCTGTTCGACGCGCTGGAAAAAATCCACGAGGCCGATCCGTCGCGCCACCTGCCGCGCTGGATGGCGGTGACGATCGCCTATGCGTCCAGCCACCCGGCCAGCGGCGAGCGCAGCGAACGACTGCGCCGCGCCGCCCAGGCGGCCCCGCCATGAGCGCCAGCGTGCGTTCGCGAACAGACCCGGGCGCGCGCCGCGGCCATGCTCGGGTCTTTCTCAACGGAGGTTACCCATGTCCTATCTGAAACGCGATACCTTTGGCATGTATGCCGACAAGAACCACAAGGGACCGGGTCCTGAACTGATGGGCGCCAACACCCTGACCGGCGATCACGTGCACAACCTGAAAGACGAACACCTCGGCGAAATCAAGGAAATCATGCTCGACATGCGCAGCGGCAAGATCGCCTATGCGGTCATGTCCAGCGGCGGCCTGCTCGGCATCGGCCAGAAGCTGTTCGCGGTGCCGTGGAAAGCGCTCACGCTCGACACCGTCAACCACCGCATGACCTTGAACATGGCCAAGGAAAAGATCGACGCCGCGCCAGGCTTCGATACCGACAACTGGCCGAACATGGCCGACCAGGCCTGGGCCAGCGAGATTCACGGCTACTACGGCACCAGCGCCGACTAGGCGAGCCGGTCGTTCAGTGACCATGACGTCGTCCACGCCTGCGCGCGGGCGCCGGCGACGTCACGTCAGCAGAAATCGCGGCTCTGGGTACCCAGCCTGCCGAGCAACGCCGACATGTCCACCAGCCGCTTGGCGACCAGGTGGCGCACCTCCCCTTCCCTCTGCCAGATCCCGTACACGCCCAATAGCGGCGCGCCCAACACCTCGCGGCGCTGCTGCTCGACCAGGTTGGGCCAGACGATCACGTTGACGTTGCCGGTCTCGTCTTCGAGCGTCATGAACAGCACCCCCTTGGCGGTGCCGGGCCGCTGGCGCACGGTGACGATGCCGCAGGCGCGCGCCAGCTGGCCGTTCTGGTAGTCGTTCAGCGTGGCCGCCGGCAGGAAGCGCTGCCTGAGCAATTGCGGGCGCAGCAGCGCCAGCGGGTGGCGCCCCAGGGTCAGTCCCTGCGAACGGTAGTCGCCGACGATCTCGTCGCCCTCGGACGGCGCGCGCAATTGCGGCAACTGCTCGTCGGGCGTGGTCGGGCGCAGCAAGTCCTTGTCGGGCACCGCGCCGACCGCCTGCCACAGCGCCTCGCGGCGGTTGCCGGCCAGCGCGGCGAGCGCGTTGGAGGCGGCCAGCACCTGCAGGTCGGCGCGATCGAGGCCGGCGCGGCGCGCCAGGTCGGCGACGCTGTCGAACGGCCGGATCGCGCGCGCGTCCTCGATGCGCGCGGCGGTTTCGCGGCGCATGCCGCGCTGCAGGGACAGGCCGAGCCGCACCGCCGGTTGCCGCGCACTTGATTCGTCAAACTCCTCGAGTGTCGACTCCCAGCCGCTGACGGCGATATCGACCGGGCGCACCTCGATGCCGTGGCGGCGCGCATCCTGCACCAGCTGCGACGGGCTGTAGAAGCCCATCGGCTGGCTGTTGAGCAGCGCGCACAGGAAGGCGCCCGGCTCGTGCCGCTTGATCCACGCGCTGGCGTAGGCCAGCAGCGCGAAGCTGGCCGCATGCGACTCGGGAAAGCCGTACTCGCCGAAGCCCTGGATCTGGCGGAAGATGGCCTCGGCGAATTCGAGCGTGTAGCCGCGTTCGAGCATGCCGCCGACGATGCGCTCGTAATGGATCTCCATGCCGCCCTTGCGCTTCCAGGCGGCCATCGCGCGGCGCAGCTGGTCGGCCTCGCCGGGCGTGAAGCCGGCCGCCAGGATCGCCACCTGCATCACCTGCTCCTGGAAGATCGGCACGCCCAGGGTGCGCTCGAGCGCGGCGCGGATTTCCGGCTTCGGATAATCGACCGGTTCGAGGCCCTGGCGCCGCTTCAGGTAGGGATGCACCATGCCGCCCTGAATCGGCCCGGGGCGCACCAGCGCCACCTCGATCACCAGGTCGTAGAACCGGCGCGGGCGCAGGCGCGGCAGCATGCTCATCTGCGCGCGCGACTCGACCTGGAACACGCCCACCGTGTCGGCCGCGCACAGCATGTCGTAGGTCGGCGCGTCGTCGTGCGGGATGTCCTGCAGCTCGAACACGCTGCCGTGGCGCGTGCCGATCAGCGCGAGGGCGCGGCGCAGCATCGACAGCATGCCCAGCGCCAGCACGTCGACCTTCATCAGGCCGAGCTCCTCGAGGTCGTTCTTGTCCCACTGGATCACGCTGCGCTCGGCCATCGCGGCGTTCTCGATCGGCACCAGGCGCGACAGCTTGCCCTGCGCGATGACGAAGCCGCCCGGATGCTGCGACAGGTGACGCGGAAAGCCGAGCAGCAGCTGCGCCAGTGCGGCCCACTGGCGCGCCAGGGTCGAGTGCGGATCGAGTCCGCTCTCGGCCAGCCGGTTGATCAGGTCCTGCTGGCTGTCGAACCAGTGATGGGTCTTGGCCACCTTTTCGACGATGGCCAGGTCGATGCCGAGCGCGCGGCCGCTGTCGCGCAGCGCGCTCTTGGGGCGATAGCTGATCACCACGGCGGCCAGCGCGGCGCGGGTGCGGCCGTACTTGGCGTAGATGTACTGGATCACCTCCTCGCGGCGCTGGTGCTCGAAATCGACGTCGATGTCGGGCGGCTCGTTGCGCTCCTTCGAGATGAAGCGCTCGAACAGCAGGTTGCCGCGCGCCGGATCGACCTCGGTGATGCCGAGGCAGTAACAGACGGCCGAATTGGCGGCCGAGCCGCGGCCCTGGCACAGGATGTTGTTGGAACGGGCGAAGCGCACGATGTCGTAGACGGTGAGGAAATACGGCTCGTAGCCCATCTCGCCGATCAGCGCCAGCTCGTGTTCGAGCTGGGCCTGCACCTTGGCCGGGATGCCGTCGCGAAAACGCCGGTGCGCGCCGATGTAGGTCTCGCTGCGCAGGAAGCTGGCGGCGCTATGGCCGGCCGGTACCACCTCGTTCGGATATTCATAGCGCAGCTCGTCGAGCGAAAAGGTGCACAGGCGGGCGATGCGGATCGTCTCGGCCAGCGCGGCGGGCGTGTAGATGTTGGCCAGGCGCAGGCGCGCGCGCAGGTGCTGCTCGGCGTTCTGCGCCAGCTGGTAGCCGCACTCGGCGACCGGCTGGCCGATGCGGATCGCCGCCAGCGTGTCCTGCAGCGGCTTCCTCGAGCGCACGTGCATGACCACGTGGCCGAGCGCGGTGATCGGCAGGCCGTGCTGCCAGCCGACCTCCTCGATGGTGGCGCGGTGGGCGTCGTCGAAGGCGCGGTGCAGCAGGTTCAGGCCGATCCAGGCGCGCTGCGGGAAAGTCGCCGCCAGCCACGCCGCCTGCGCGTGCAAGCGGTCGACGTCGGCCGCGTCGTGGCCGGGATAGGCCGGCAGCAGGATCGCCAGGCAGTCCGGCAGCTGCGCCAGGTGCGCCAGGCCGGGCGGCGGCGCGGTGAAATCGGCCGGTGTCAGCACGTAGGTGCCTTTCTCGCTGCGGGTACGCGCGACGGTGATCAGCTCGGACAGGTTGCCGTAGCCGTTGCGGTTCTGCGCCAGCAGCAGCAGCGACAGCGCCGCGCTGCCGTCGGCGTCGGTCAGGTGGAAATGGGCGCCGACGATCAGCGGCAGCGCCGCCTTCTTCGCCTCGGCGTGGGCGCGCACCACGCCGGCCAGCGAGCACTCGTCGGTCAGCGCCAGCGCCGCATAGCCGAGCTGGACGGCGCGCGCGACCAGTTCCTCGGCGTGCGAGGCGCCCTGCAGGAAACTGAAATTGGACAGGCAAAACAGCTCGGCGTAATCGGGCAGGCCTGGCGGGGAAACGGGGGACGGCATCGGTGCGGGCAAGGTAAGATTGAGGCTGGGAATGAAAATACTGTATATAAACACAGTATATCCTACCGTCACGAACGATCAAGGAAAACGCGATGCAGATTCATGAAGTGCGATGTTTTGGCGAGCGCGCCGGCCAAGGCAACCCGGCGCTGGTGGTGCAAGGCGGGCCCGACGACCCGGCGGCGCGCCAAGCGTTCGCGCAAGCGAGCGGCGTCAGCGCCTGCGTCTTCATCGACGGCGAGCGGCTCGACTATTACTATCCGCACATGCGCAGTCCCTTGTGCCTGCACGCCACCCTGGCTGCGGCGCACGTCCTGTTCGCCCAGCGCGGCGCACCCGCGGCGCTCAGCGCGACGACGGCGCTGCGCGGGCAACGCTTGACCCTGTCGCGCGAAGGCGCTGCCATCTTCGTCGCACTGGGCCGGATGGCGGTCGAGGCGGTAGCGCCGCCGTCCGGGCTGCTCGCCGAACTGCTCGGCGCGCCTGGCCTGGTGCCGGCCAGCGCGCCGGTGGTGGCGTCGGTCGGCAGCGCCAAATTGCTGGTGGAAGTGGCGGACAGCGCGACCTTGGCCGGTTTGCGGCCGGACCTGGCGCGCCTCGTTGCGTGGGGCCTGGCCAATGGCGTCAACGGCTGCTACGCGTATTGCCGCACCGGCGCGACGGACTACGAAGGGCGCAACTTCAACCACCTCGACGCCGCGCGGGAAGACAGCGCGACCGGCGTGGCGGCGGGCGCGCTGAGCGCCGCGCTGGGGCACGGACTGACGCTGCGGCAAGGGCACGCGCTGGGCCAGCCATGCCGGATCCTGACCCGGGTCGACGGCGCCACGATCTATGTCGGCGGCGCCACCGAACTGCGTATCGCATGATGCATCTTTGCTATCATGAGTGCCTTGAGAAAACATTATCTAAAGGAACATGATGAGATTAATGAAAACGCTGGGTGCGGCTGTGTTGATGGGCGCTTGCAGCATGTCTTTCGCGGCGGCGCCGGCCGCCGTTGCTGCTGCGCCCGTCGGCGTCATCACGGTGGGCCACGTGCAGGCGGTCACCGACCTGATGACGGCGATGCAGATGGAAAAAATGATGCGCACGATCACCGGCTCGAGCCGCTACGCCAGCGAAGCGCAGCGCGCCGCCGCTTACGCCAAGCTTGGCAAAGTGGCGCCGGCGCAGATCTACGCGCGCCTGGCCTATCCCTTGGCGCGCACCATCAGCGCGGAAACGGCGAATGAGATGACGCGTTTCTATACATCCAGCTACGGCAAGAAAGTCGTCTACCAGATGTACAACAGCAAGGTCAGCTATGGCAACGCGGCCGGTCCGGTCGCCACTGCGGCCGAGCGCAAGGACATGCAGCGTCCTGCCTACCTCAAGGCCAGCAAGGCGCTGGCCGATGCCGATGGCGTCATCCGGCACGAAGGGTTTGTGCTGTTGCAGTCGATTGCAAAATAGCGGTTCCGCCCGCCAATTCCGATTCGAAATTCCTTCCGATTGGGGGTCACTTCCGATTGGGGTCAGGTCTGACATTCGGACATTTTTCCGGGGTCAGGTCTGACATTCGGACATTTTGCTGGGGTCAGGTCTGACATTCGGACATTTTGCCGGCCTCGGCTGCGCATTGTGTCCCCTTATCGGACCCACCCTGATTGCGATTCGGCACCCATCAGCGATTTTAACGCCGACCCCGGCCCGAAAAATGTCCGATTGTCAGACCTGACCCCGGCTTTTTGTCCGAATGTCAGACCTGACCCCAGCTTTTTGTCCGAATGTCAGACCTGACCCCAGGGATTAGCACGTTTAGATCAGGCAACCTATTAATTTAACTTATATGCGCATAGCGTTGCGGCATTGCCACACATGCACTGTTGGGCACCGAGCAAGTGCTTAGAATGAACGGACTTTATTTTTCATTTGGAGATGCCGCGTGTTCGAACTTTGTACCCTCCGTAAGGCCATTCTGCTGAGCCTGTACGGCAGCGCCGCCCTCGCCGCTTTTGCGCCTGCCGCCTTCGCCCAGACCGCACCCGCCGCCGCCGCGCCCGATGCCATCCAAACCGTCAGCGTGGTCGGCTCGCGCCGCACCGGCAATGCCTCGGCCACCGAAACCGTGGTGCCGGTCGACGTCATCCCGATGACCAAGGTGGCCGAACAGGGCGGCCAGTTCGACCTGGCCCAGACACTCACCTACATCTCGCCATCGTTCAATTCGACCCGCCAGACCGGTGCCGACGGCGCCGACCTGATCGATTCGGCCGCCCTGCGCGGCCTCGGCTCGGACCAGACGCTGGTGCTGGTGAACGGCAAGCGCCGCCACACCACCGCGCTGGTCAATATCTTCGGCGCGCGCAACCGCGGCAACACCGGCACCGACATGAACGCGATCCCGCTGCTGGCGATCAAGAACGTGCAGGTGCTGCGCGATGGCGCCGCCGCCCAGTACGGCTCGGACGCGATCGCCGGCGT
>JARXKM010000139.1:10865-12509 GCA_030272785.1 Pseudomonadota bacterium | reverse complement strand
TGCACCCGCACCGACCACAGCACGCCGGCGGTCAGCAGCACGATCGCCGCGACCTCCAGCGCGCGCGGCAGGCGCTGCTGGTAGAGGAAACCGTACAGCAGCGCGAACAGGGTCTCGAACAGGATCAGCTGGCCGGACAGGGTCACCGGCACGCTGCGGCTGGCGATGTTCCACAGCTGGTTGCCGATCACCGAGGCGCCCAGCGCGAGCAGGCCGTTGGCGATCCAGAACATGGTCCAGTCGCGCCCGCTTGCCAGCCCCGCCGCGCCGGTCACCGCGTCATGCCGCAGCGCGTACGCGGCCAGGCCGATCAGCAACGCGATGAGCCCGCTCGAGATGCCGTACAGGGCCGACCATTCGGCGCTGGTAAAATGCGGATTGCGCTTCAGGTAGCGCGTATTGTCGATGGCGTACCAGGTCCAGCACAGCAGGGCGCCGGCCGCGCACAGCACCCCGAGCAAGGTGGGCGCCAGCGTCGGGCCGGCCGCCTTGGCGTGGCCGAACAGGTCGACGTTGATGCAGGCGATGCCGGCGGCGACGACCAGCAGCGGCAGCGCCAGCCGGCGCAGCGGCACCGCGCCGTGGTCCTTGCGGCCCATCAGCGTGACCGAAATCGGCAGCAGGCCGATGATCAGCGAGGTCGGCGCCACCCCGGCCAGCTTGACGCCCATCGCCAGCAGCATGTAGTAAACGATGTTACCGGTCAGCGCATGACGCAGCAGGGCGGCGTAGTCGCTTGGTTCGAGCCGGCGCCACAGCCCGGGCAGGCGCGCCAGCATCAGGCCCGCGGCAATGACGCCGTAGGCAATGTAGCGGCCGACCGCCAGTTCGAGCGGCGAAAAAGCGGTCAGGATTTCCGGTACGATGAACACCATGCCCCACATGGCGCCCGCCAGCACGCCGCACAACAAACCATTCCACATCGACATTCTTCCAGGCTGATCGGGCGCACAGTTTCTCACGGCGGGGACCGGACCGCGGCAAAACCGGCTGATAATCGCAGTGGATCGAAACTTGCCCCTTGCCAATCATGTCTTCACAGTATAATTAACAAGAAAGTAACGCGCCTTATCATTCACGTTCGAAGGTTTCAGATGAAAAAAGCACGCCAGATGGTGTTGCGTTGACCGTACCGCTGCCGACGCACGCCAAGCAAGTCGCGGTCAAGATCGGCGCGCGCGATTGCCTGATCCAATCGGATGACAACTACCTCGATCACATCCGGGGAACGTTCGAACCGCACATGATCGACCTGTTTCGCAGCGTCGCCGATGGGAGCGAGGTGATCCTCGATATCGGCGCCAATATCGGCTGCACAGCCATCTTGTTCGGCGACATGGCGCGGCAGGTGCACGCATTTGAACCGTCGCCGACCACCTATGCCTACCTGCGGCAGAACCTGCAAGCGAACGGCACCGGCAACGTCGTGACGCACAATGTTGGCCTGGGCGCCGAGGCGGCAACCACCACCATCACATTCGCTCCCAACAATCGCTCCGGTGGTTTCGTTTCCGACCTCACCCAGGCCGATGCCAACCACGTCAGCGAGCAAATCGCGATCCGGACGGTGGACGATGTTGTCGCCAGCCTGGCGCTGCCGGCGGTGGACTTCATCAAGATCGACGTCGAAGGCTTCGAAGGGCA
>JARXKM010000139.1:0-10765 GCA_030272785.1 Pseudomonadota bacterium | reverse complement strand
GCTCAAGCCGTACATGCCGGCGAACAGGCCGCCGAACAGGGCGCGGTATTCGTTCAGCACCGGGAAATCGCGGTTCTGGAACAGCGTTGGCTGGGTCACTTGCACCTGCTCGCCGATCACGCGGCCGCCCTTGACCGCGCCGCCCAGCACCCAGAATACCGAGCCGTGGCCGTGATCGGTGCCGCGGTTGCCGTTCTCGCGCAATGTGCGGCCAAATTCGCTCACCACCACCACGACGGTGTTGTTCCAGTCGCTGCCCATCTCGTCGGCGAAGCCGGCCAGGCCGCGTCCGAGTTCGTCGAAGCGGCCGGCCAGGTAGCCGGTGGCCGCGCCTTCGCCGACGTGGGTGTCCCAGCCGCCGACGTCGACGAAGCCGATGCCGTATTTGTCGCGCATCAGGCGGGCGATGCGGCGCGCTTCGAGTTCGAAGCCCTTGGCGCTGGGCGCGTTGCGGCTGGCGGCCGCCATCTCGGTGGTCATTTCCGCGGCCATGTCGGCGCGCACCGCGAAGCCGCCGGCCACCTGCGGGCCGAGCGCCGTGCCCTGGTACATGGCGGCGATGATGGCGCTCTGGCGGCCGTCGAGCGCCGGCTTGGCCAGTGTACGCAGCGCCATGTTCGGCACCTGCACGCCGCCCTGCAGGATGATCGGCAGTTGGTCGGTGAAGGCGATCGGCTGGCTGCCGCCCAGGGTGACCGCGAGCCGGTTCAGGAAGCCCGAGCGATAATTCTTGATGCCGGTGGTCGGCTGCCCCAGTTCGATGCTGTCCTGCGTCTCGAAATGGCTGCGCGAGACGTCCTCGGTGCCGGCGAATGGCACGAAGGCGAGCTGCCCGCGCTGGAACAGCGGGAACAGGCTGTCGCGCAAGGCTGGATGCAGGCCCCAGTCGGCGTCGAGCGCGAGCGCCGAATTGAGCTCGGTGCTGGGACGCGGGATGGCGATGTTGGGCCGCATGTCGTAATAGAACTGGCTCGCGGTGGGCACCAGCAGGTTGGCCGCATCGTAGCCGCCGCGCAGGAACACGACCAGCAGGCGCGGTTGCTTCGCGGGGGCGCTCCACAGCGCGCCGGCGGCGCTCATCAGCGGCAGCGCGGCGAGCGCCTTGATCAGGTGACGTCGTTGCATGGCGGGCAATCCTGGCATCAGCGGTGCATCAGTTCGGGTGAGGCCAGCAGGAAGGTGTTCCATTCCTGCGGCGAAGTGGACTGCTCGAGCGCCTGGCGGGTGGCCGGGCTGAGCCGCTGTTGCAGCGACTGGAAGTACAAGGCATTGGCCAGCTGCGGGAAGGCGGCGCGTTCCTGCGGGTGCGGGCCGTCGGTCTTGAACAGGCCGGCGCTGCCCGAGCCGATCGCCTTGGCGATCTCGAAGCGCGTCGTCATCTGGCCGGGGCTGGCCCACGCCGACGCCACCAGCGGATAGCCGTCCGGCGTCTGGCGCCCGTACAGCGGCTCGCCCATGCGGCCCAGCCAGTTCAGCATCGGCGCGCTGTTGAGGATCAGTTTGTCGTCGTAGGCCAGCCTGACCGCGCCGACCACGTAATGCACCGGGTCCTTGAACTTGTGTTCCAGCGACTGCGCGAATTCGGGCGAGGCGAACAGCGTGCGCAAGGTGGCGGCAATGTCGCCGTCGGTGGCGCTGAACTGCGCGGCCATGCGCTGCACCAGCGCCGGCGCCGGGTCGTCCGTCACGAAATACTGCGCCAGCTTGCGGCTGACGAAAGTGGCGGTGGCCGGACTGCGCGCGAGCAGGCCGATCGCTTCGTCCAGTTCGGCCAGGCCGCGGCCGTGGATGGCGTGGCCGAGGAACTGCTTGTCGCCGTAGTCGTGGCGGTTCGGGTTGAATTCGAACAGGCCGCGGCGCAGGTACTGGGCCTGCAGCTCCTTGCGCACCGCCGGCACCGCGCTGCCGGTGTTGACGCCGACGCCGGTCAGGATGCGCGCCAGCTCCTGCACGTCGGCCTGGCTGTAGCCGCCGTCCACGCCCAGCGTGTGCAGTTCCATCAGCTCGCGCGCGTAGTTTTCGTTCAGGTGCTTGACGGCGTTCTGCTCGTTGTCGAGATACCGGATCATGGCCGGATGGTGCGCGGTGGCGGCCAGCAGATCGCTGAACTTGCCCAGCGCGTGCGGGCGGATCGCCGTTTCCTCGTAGTCGCCGACCATCGCGCGCAGGTCGCTCTTGCCTTGATGGACGTTGAAATGGTTCATCCAGAACCAGCTCATGTGCTCGAGCAGCTGCGTGTCCGAATACAGGTCGCGCAGCAGCGAGCGGGTCGCCGCCTCGCGCGCGAGCCGGTTCAATTCGTCCTGGTAGGCCTGCTGCGCCGCCTTCTTGGCGTCGTCGCCGGCGGTTGCATCGGCGTCTCTGCGGCGCTGCTGCAGTGCGCTCACCAGCACGTCGAGGCTTTGCTGGCTGATCGTCATCGCCGCGATCTGCGCCTGCAACGGCGCCGGCATCGGCGCGGCCTGCTGGCGCAATTGCGCGTCGAGGTAGGCCGGCCAGCCGACCGCGTCGACCTGCCGCACCGCCGCCGCATTCACGCCCCAGCTGATCCGATCGAGCATGCCGATGGTTGCCGCGCGGTCGTGCGCGTCCTGGCGCGGCGTCGTCGCGCAAGCGCTCAAGGTGGCGGCCAGCGCGCACGGCGCCATCAAGGTCCACAACGGACTACGCGGGATGATCATGGGCGTGCGCTCTTTCGATGGTGGCGTGGTTGCTGCGTATATTGCACTATACGCTGCCACGCCGTGCTTAAGCGCACGCACGCACGCACGCGCAGCGCGACCTGCAAGCGAGGCGCACGGCGGAAATACGACACCGCGACACGCCTTAGCAAGATTTGACAAACGTGCATGTCACGATACCGACACAATCGCTTCATACAACGGAGAGACGCCTGAGCGTCCGCCGGATCAAGACTGGAATGCACAAGAAAATCGAGCCGGTCCAAGCAGCATGCATACGCTGCAGCTGACCACCACAACAGTTTTGGGGGAGTAGTAATGAACGAGATGATGGCACGGCAAAAGTACACGCGCACCGCAATCGCGGCCGCGGTGACGGTATTGATGATGGGCGGAGCGGCGCAGGCGCAGGTTGCCGGCGACGCGCCGGCCGACGCGGGCGCCCTGCAGTCGGTGGTGGTGACCGGCGTGCGCGCCGCGCTCGAACAATCGCTGCGCCAGAAGCGCAATGCCGATGCGGTCGTCGACGTCGTCACCGCCGAGGACATCGGCAAAATGCCCGACAAGAACGTCGCCGACGCGATCCAGCGCCTGCCTGGCGTGAACACCCAGTCGTCGGCCGGCGGTGAAGGCGGCTTCGGCGAGAACGACCGCGTCAGCCTGCGCGGCACCAGCCCGAGCCTGCAGCAAACCCTGTTCAACGGCCACGCCATCAGCACCGGCGACTGGTTCATCCTCAACCAGGTGGGCGGCAATGTCGGCCGCTCGAGCAGCTTCTCGCTGCTGCCGTCGGAGCTGGTCGGCTCGGTGGTGGTGCAAAAAAGCGCCACCGCCGACCTGGTCGAAGGCGGCGTTTCCGGCGCCATCAACGTGCTCACGCGCCATCCGCTCGACCTGCGTCAGGCGCTCACGGTCGAAGGCTCGGTGCAGGCCAACTACAACGACCTGTCGAAGAAAACCGAGCCGCAGTTGTCGGCCCTGGTCGCATGGAAAAATCCGGCCAAGACCTTCGGCGCGCTGTTCCAGGCGTTCTCGGAAAAGTCGTCGGTGCGCCGCGACGGCCAGGAGATCCTCGGTTACACGCCGATCAGCGCGACCAGCGCGGCCGCCATCGCCAATCCGGCGCTGGCCGGCGTGGCGGTGCCGACCTTCATCGGCGCGAGCCTGTTCCAGCAAACCAAAACGCGCTCGGGCGGCGCCTTCGACCTGGAAGCGAAGCCGTCGCGCGACCTCGGCATCGACCTGAACGGCTTCTACTCGAAACTCGAGGCGCCGCACCAGAACACCAACTGGCTGGCCGCGCCGGCCAACTCGATCAACAGCGCCAACCAGCTCGCCTCGAACGCGGTCGTGCGCAACAACACGCTGGTGTCGGCGTCGTTCCCGGTCAACTCCGGCGAAGTCGACAACATCTATCGTCCCGATGCCGGGGGGCAGTCGTGGTACCTCGACCTGAACGGCAAGTACCGCGCCACCGGCGACCTGACCTTGACCGGAAAACTGGGCAAGACCCACGGCGTCGGCTACGACCGCCAGGATGTCTACTACCAGAATAACGTCAACGGCGGCATGACGTACGCGCTCAATGGCCTGGCGCCGGCGTCGGTCAGCTACCCGGGCGGCACCACCAACGCACCCGGTTCGACCGCCTGGGCCGGCGGCGGCGAGGCGCAATCGGTCGACCAGGAAAAGTACGGCCAGCTCGACGCCGACTGGCGCATGCACGATTCGATGATCGAGGCATTCAAGTTCGGCACGCGCTTCACCGACCACCAGCGCAGCGCCGAGCATCCGCTCGAAACGCGTCCCGGTCCGCTCGGCTTCAGCAATCCGGGTCCGGTGTGGAACGGCCAGATGTATCCGTCCGACTTCGCCTCCAACCTGGGCGGCAACCTGTCGTCGAACTACTTCAAGTACGACGGCGCGGCGCTGGCCGCATGGGGCGCGGTGCCGGGCAACCGCCTGCTTGACTACACCGTGCGCCACAACTGGACCGACGAATTCCAGGTCAAGGAAAAGACCTCGGCGCTGTACGGCATGGCCGATTTCGGCGGCGACGGCTGGCATGGCAACGTCGGCTTGCGCGCCATCGAGACACGCCAGACCACCGTCGTCAACCTGGCCGGCGGCCCGCATCCGATCACCGGTTCGGCGTTCGGCGCCTACACGCCGACGACGTTCGAGCGCACCTATCGCGACTATCTGCCCAGCGCCAACCTGAAGTTCGACGCGCGCGCCGACCTGGTGCTGCGCGCCGCACTGGCCAAGACGCTGGCCCGTCCCGACTACAGCGCGCTGGGCGGCTCGGTGTCGCTCAACGACGACGCCTTGAGCGGCAGCGGCGGCAACGTTAACCTCAATCCGGTCCGGTCGACCAACTTCGACCTGTCGGCCGAGTGGTACTTCGCACCGAAGTCGCTGGTGTCGGCCGGCCTGTTCTACATGGACCTGCGCTCGATCGTCGCGCAAGGCACCTCGAGCGGCAGCTACTACAACAACAAGCGCAGCGCGCAGGCGGTCTACCAGATCACCTCGCCGTACAACACCTCCGGCAAAAACAAGGGCGTGGAGCTGAGCTACCAGCAGCCGCTGATGGGCGATTTCGGCATGCTGGTGAACTACACCTACGCCGACGGCAAACTCGACGACGGCGGCGAACTGCTCAACTCCTCGAAGGACACCTACAACGTCACCGGCTACTTCGAGAACCAGCGCTTCAGCGCGCGGCTGGCCTACAACTACCGCTCGGCCTACAAGGCGGGCGTCGATCGCGGCGCCAGCCAGCACGTCGACAGCATGCCGTCGCTGGCGGCGTCGATCAACGTCAAGCTCACCGAGCAGCTTAGCCTGACGTTCGATGCGCTCAACCTGACCAACGAGACGATCAAGATGTACGCCGAGAACCGCGACCGGCCGCGCGCCTTCTACTCGAACGGGCGCACCTTCTACATCGGCCTGCGCGCCAAGATGTAAGGGCAGAGAAATTCCAGTCGTGCTTGGGGCAAGGCCGAACCGGTCTTGCCCATTTTTTTGCGAGCATACCGCCAGAATCGCAGATTCGCAGATTCGCAGATTCGCAGATTCGATAACCCGCGCATGCGGGAAGGAACACCATGCCGAACACAGACCGAATCGATGCAGCCCCGGAGGCGCCCGTCGCGGTGAGCTGGGAGTGCATCTCCAACATGGCGCGCGAGAACGCCTTCGCCGCCCGCCTGACGCTGCATAATCGCTCGGAACAGCCGATCGCCGCCGGCTGGGCCGTCTGCTTCAACACCTGCCGCAAGGTCGTCCCCGGCAGCGTCGCGCCGGGCTACGCCATCGACCATATCAACGGCGACCTGTTTCGCCTCAGCGCCACCGCGCCAGGCGCCGGCTGGCCGGCCGGCGCGGCGCTGGTCATCACTTACGACGCGCAGTTCTGGGCCATCAGCATGACCGATGCGCCGCTCGGCTTCTACCTGGTGCCCGGGGACGGCGGCCGCGCGGCCGACCTGGGCGACCCGCACATCGTGCCGTTCGCGCGGCCGGAACAGCGCCACCGCGGCGCGCTCGACCGCACGCCGCTGGCCGACGCCGCCGGCCGCTATGTGGAGAATTCGTCGGCGTCGCTGCTAGCGCCCGAGCATGTAGGGCGCATCACGCCGCGCCCGCTCGTGGCGCAGTTCGGCGACGTCGCCTGCACGCTGACGCGACGCACCTCGATCGTGTTCTCCGAGGGCCTGTCGGGCGAAGCGGCGCTGCTGCGCGCGATGCTGGACCAGTTGCCCGACCAGGCCGACGGCGCGGCCGCCCGCATCCTGCTCGACATCGCCGCAGTGGACGTCGCCGCGTCGGCCGGCTCGCCGGCGCACGAAGCCTACCAGCTCGACATCGAGCCGGGCGCAGTGCGCATCCGCGGCGCCGGCGCGCATGGCGTCTTCAATGCAATCCAGAGTCTGCGCCAGTTGCTGGCAAACGGCAGCGGTGCGCTGCCGACCGGGCGGGTGGCGGACGCGCCGCGCTTTGCGTACCGCGGCATGATGCTCGACGTCGCGCGCCATTTCGCCAGCAAGGAAACGGTCATGCGCCTGCTCGACTGCATGGCGCTCTACAAGCTCAATCGCTTTCACTTCCACTTGACCGACGACGAGGGCTGGCGCTTCGCGGTGCCGGCGCTGCCCGAGCTGACCGCCATCGGCGCGCGCCGCGGTGTCGCCACCGACGGGCAGGCGTGCCTGCCGCCGTCGTTCGGCTCCGGCGCCGATGTCGAGCGTTCGGCCGGCAGCGGCCATTACAGCGCCGCCGACTTCGTCGCCATCTTGCGCTACGCCCATGCGCGCCACATCGAGGTGATCCCCGAGTTTAACCTGCCGGGCCACGCGCGCGCCGCGGTGGTGGCGATGCGCGCGCGCCACGACCGCCTGCGCGCCGCCGGCGACGTCGATGGCGCCGAACGCTACCTGCTCGACGATGCCGGCGACCGCTCGGTCTACGAGTCGGTGCAGCTGTGGCACGACAACGTGATCTGCATCGCGCTGCCGTCGGTCGACCGCTTCATCGATGCGGTCGTCGCCGAACTGGTCGCTCTGTACCGGAGCGCCGGCGTGCCGCTGCGGACGGTCCACACCGGCGGCGACGAGGTGCCGGCCGGCGCCTGGCTGGGATCGCCGCGCTGCCAGGCCCTGATGGCCGCGCGCGGCTGGACCGGCATCGCCGCCCTGCGCAGCGATTTCCTGGCGCGCTGCCGCGCCATCCTGGCACGCCACGGCGTCGCTTTGGCCGGCTGGGAAGAGACGGCGCTCGAGCACCAGCTTGTCGACGGGCGCGACCGCCTGGTGCCGCGGCCGCAACCGGCAGCGGGGGGGGGCGGCATGCTCGTCTATGCCTGGAACAATGCCTGGGGCTGGGGGCAGGAAGACGGCGCCTACCGGCTCGCCAACGCCGGCTGCCAGGTGGTGCTGGCCAACTGCGCCAACCTGTATTTCGACCTGGCGCAGGCCAAGGACCCCGACGAGCCGGGCTACTACTGGTGCGGCTTCGTCAGCGTCCGCGACGCCTTCGTTTTCTGCCCGCTCGACATGGTCGCCACCGCCGGCACCGAACCGATGGGTGGACCGGTGCCGCCGCAGGCGTTGGCGGCGATGACCCGGCTCGACGCCGGCGGCATGGCGTGCATCGTCGGCATCCAAGGGCAGCTGTGGGGAGAGAATGCACGCTCGCGCGAACGCATCGAATACCTTGCCGCGCCGCGCCTGATCGCGCTGGCCGAACGCGCCTGGGCGAGTGACCCCGGCTGGAGCGCCATCGGCGACGCGCACCTGCGCGCCGCGCGCATCGCGTGCGACTGGAACGAGTTCGCCAACCGGCTCGGCCAGCGCGACCTGGCGCGCCTCGACGCCAGCCCGCTGGCCTACGGCTACCGCCTGCCGCCGCCGGGCGCCGTGCTGGCGGACGACGCCTACCGTGCCAACGTCGCCCTGCCGGGCCTGGCGCTGCATTACACTATCGACGGCAGCGAGCCGGACGCGCACAGTGCGCGCTACGCCGGTCCGGTGCCGGCCGCGCCGGCCATCGTCGCCTTCCGCGTCGCCACCTTCGACACGCGCGGCCGCAAGAGCCGCACCGTCACCCTTGAACCGGACCATGCCGACTATGAATAATGCTACCGCCATTGCCGTGCCGCTGCCGGCCGCCCGCCACCCGCTGGCGTGGGTGCCGACCCTGTACCTGGCGCAGGGCCTGCCGTTTTATGCCGTCGCGCTGGTGGCCGGCCTGATGTTCAAGAGCATGGCTGTGCCCAACGAGCACATCGCCCGCTGGACCGGCCTGCTCGGCCTGGCCTGGGTGTTCAAGGCGCTGTGGAGTCCCTTCCTCGAACTGGCGCGCAGCAAGAAGGGCGTGGTGGCGGCGTTCCAGATGATCGGCGGCGCCAGCCTGGGCGGCGTCGCGCTGGCGCTGCAGCTGCCGGCCTGGTTCGCCGCCTGCATCGCCTGTCTGGCGGTGGTGGCGCTGGCCTCGGCCACCCACGACATCGCCGCCGACGGCCTGTACATCGCCAGCCTGACGGCGCGCCAGCAGGCCCGCTACGCCGGCTGGCAGGGCGCGTTCTTCAACGCGGCCAAATTCATCTCGCTCGGCGGCCTGGTGATCCTGGCCGGCCACCTCGAGGCGCGCATCGGCGTAGCGCCGGCATGGTCGGCGATCTTCGCGCTGCTGGGCGCGGCGATGGCCGCGCTCGGGCTGTACCACCTGTGGGCGCTGCCGGCCGGCGGCGCGGAGCAGGGCAGCGGCGCACGGGCGTCGGCGCGC
The DNA here is from genome assembly GCA_030272785.1 of Pseudomonadota bacterium. GTDB lineage: Bacteria > Pseudomonadota > Gammaproteobacteria > Burkholderiales > Burkholderiaceae_D > JAFCUW01. The sequence continues at coordinate 1,793 of JARXKM010000139.1, read as the reverse complement.
GGCATCGCCGCCACCCTGGCCGACGTCATTCGCGCCTTCTTTGCCAAACCGGGGATCTGGATGGCGATCCTGTTCATCATTCTGTTCCGCGCCGGAGAAGGGCAGATCCAGACCATCGGGCCGCTGTTCCTGCGCGACGCCAAGGCACTCGGCGGGCTGGGATTGAGCACCGCCGAAGTGGGCGCGGTGTACGGCACCGCCGGCACCATCGCCTTCCTTGCCGGCAGCATCGGCGGCGGCTACTTCACCGCCGCGCTCGGGCTGCGGCGCGCGATGCCGTGGCTGATCCTGGCGATGAACCTGCCCAACCTGGTGTTCTATTACCTCAGCGTGGCGCAGCCGTCGTCGCTCGGCGTCATCGCCGTCGCGCTGGGCACCGAGATGTTCGGCTACGGCTTCGGTTTCGTCGGCGTGATCCTGTTCATCATGCAGGTGGTGGCGAGCGGGCGCTATCAGACCGCGCACTACGCGCTCGGCACCGGCTTCATGCAGCTCGGCTTCGTGCTGTTCAAGGTCATCAGCGGCGACCTGCAGCATGCGCTCGGTTATCGCCACTTCTTCCTGTGGGTGATCTGCGCCGCCGTGCCGGTGCTGCTGCTGTTGCGCTTCGTGCGCCTCGAAGGGCCGGCTAGCGCTTCTTGACCGGCAGCGCCAGCCAGCCTTGCCACTGGCCGGCCGCGTCGCGCTGGACCTTTTGGATGTGCGGGCGCGTGCTGTCGAGGCGCCAGACGCTCTGCTTGTCGAGCCAGTCCTCGTACATCGAGCGAAAGCGCGGCCACTCGGCGTGGAAATCGATGATCGCATAGTCGCCCGCCGGCAGCACCCGCATGCCCAGGTTCGGATCGGTCACCGCGATGCCGGCCACGCCGAAGTCGTAGCAGTATTCGCGCTCGCCGGTGAAGCCCGGATCCTCGTCGAACACACCGTAGTACGGCGTATTGCATGGCGCGCCGTCGCCCGCTTCGCGCTCGCCGATGAAGCTGTTGCAGGCGATCGACAGGGCGGCGCCGGACTGGCCGAAGAATCGCTGGTAGCGCAGCGTCAGCGCCGGCATGGCGCGCACCGTGATGCGCGCGGCGATGCTGCCCGGTTCGGGCGCGATGTAGGGCGCCAGGATCACCGCCAGGTTGGCCGGTTCGGCGACGAAGAAACTGACGTCGCTCTCGCGCCCGACCTGCTGGTCCATGTAGGTGCGCCAGCCGCCGTCGCGCCATGTCCTGGCCGACATCGCGAACTGCTGCTTGAATGCCTTGGCGAAGGCGGCGTTGGATGGAAAGCCGCAATCCTGGGCGATGCGCACCACCGCCACGTCGGGCTCGTGGCGCAGCAGGTGCGCGGCGCGGCGCAGGCGGCGCTTGCGCTGGTAGTCGACCGCCGAAAAGCCGGTCAGTTCGCGGAAGATGCGGTCGAAGTGGAACGACGAGTAGCTGGCCGACGCCGCCAGGCTTTCGAGCGCCAGCGGATCGCCCACCGAGTCGAGCATCAGGTCCATCACCTCGCACAGGCGCGAGACGCGCGAGGTCGGTTTCATGGCGGCGTCCTGGTGCGGGCAAGGGGCGGCAACGGCGGGTCGAAAAAGGTAAAGCGCAGCATCGCGGCGATCAGTGTGCAAGTTGCGGCAATTATCGCGCAAATAGCGCTGCCTTGACCAAATATGTCGCCAGTGGGTCAGATTGGCGCGCAGCGACGCGGCGCCAGGGGAGTTTGCCGCGCCCCTTGCGCCACTGAAGCGCTACCAGATGCGTGCCCGGTCTTGCGGCGCAATGTATAGCGCGTCGCCCGGTTTAACCTGG
>JARXKM010000138.1 GCA_030272785.1 Pseudomonadota bacterium | reverse complement strand
TCGCCGGTGGCGGTGTCGGGATTGGTGGTGTACAGGTAGGTCTTGCCGGCGCCGCCGGTGCACAGCACGGTGTGCTCGGCTTCGAAGGTGAGCACGGCGCCGGTTTTTTCGTCCTGTACGTACAGGCCGACGCAGCGCGGCGGCAGCGGCTGGCCGGGGTGCGCGCCCCTGGTCAGCTTGTCGGAGGAGATCACGTCGATTGCGCAGTGCTGTTCGAACAGCGTGATGTTCGGGTGCGCGCGCACTTTCTGTTCGAGCGTGAGCTGCACCGCGTGGCCGGTGGCGTCGGCCGCGTGGATGATGCGGCGCTGGCTATGGCCGCCCTCGCGCGTCAGGTGAAAGCCCATTTCGGCGGTCGAGTCGCGGGTAAACGGCACGCCTTGCTCGATCAGCCATTCGATCGCTTCGCGGCCGTGTTCGACGATGTAGCGGGTGGCCGCTTCGTCGCACAGGCCGGCGCCGGCGACCAGCGTGTCGTTGATGTGCTCCTCGTAGCTGTCGCCCGAATCGAGCACCGCGGCGATGCCGCCCTGGGCCCAGTTGCTGGCGCCATCGAGCAGCGCCCGCTTGGAAATGATGGCAACGGTGCGCGTCTGCGCCAAATGCAGCGCGACCGACAGGCCGGCCAGTCCGCTGCCGACAATAGCGACGTCAAATTTCATGGGGATCGAGGTGATGTGTACGGAGGCATCACTATAGTCTATTTGCCGGCGGACTGCCCGCGCGGGCTGTTTGCGCCGGACGCGCTTGTTCAGAGTCAACGCCGCATCGGCAAGACTCGGCCATCATCGGGGGGCCGCCCGCGCGCCGGCGCCTGGCCGCCGGCGCGCCGGCCAGGCGGCCAGGCGCGGGCGCGGCGTTGCACGCGCCGTTTGCAGGCTGTTAACCAAGGAGCCGCATGATGGGAAAGCCGAAGCTGCTGGTGGTGGAGGACGATCCGGGCCTGCAAAAGCAGCTGCGCTGGCGCTTCGACGGCTACGACGTGCTGCTGGCCAGCGAGCGCGAGGCGGCGCTGGCGCAGCTGCGCCGCCACCAGCCGGCAGTGGCGACGCTGGACCTGGGCCTGCCGCCGCATGCCGACGACGCCAGCGAAGGCCTGGCGACGCTGCGCGAGATGCTGGCGATCGCCCCGGATACCAAGGTGATTGTCCTGTCGGGCAACCAGCAGCGCGCCAATGCGCTCAAGGCGATCGCGCTGGGCGCCTACGATTTTCACCACAAGCCGCTCGACGCCGAGTTGCTGCGGCTGGTGATCGAACGGGCCTTCTGCCTGCATGCGATGCAGCAGGAGAACCGGCGCATGCTGCAGATCGCTGCCGACTCGCCGCTGGCCGGCATGTTCACGCGCGACCCGGGCATGCTCAGGCTGTGCCGCGACCTCGAACGGGTGGCGCCATCGTCGGCCACGGTGATGCTGTTGGGCGAATCGGGCAGCGGCAAGGAACTGCTGGCGCGCGCGCTGCACGCACTGGGCGGGCGCGCCGGCCACCGCTTCGTGGCAATCAACTGCGCGGCGATTCCCGAGGAACTGCTCGAGAGCGAATTGTTCGGCCATGAGAAGGGCGCCTTCACCGGCGCCGGCCAGCAGACGCTGGGCAAGCTGGAAATGGCGCACGGCGGCACGTTCTTCCTCGATGAAGTGGGCGACATGGCGCTGGCGCTGCAGGCGAAGCTGCTGCGCTTCCTGCAGGAGCGGGTGATCGAGCGGCTCGGCGGGCGCGCCGAGATTGCGATCGACGTGCGCATCGTCTGCGCCACCCACCAGGATCTGCAGGCGCTGGTGCGGCAAGGGCGCTTTCGCGAGGACCTGTTCTACCGCCTGAGCGAAATCGTGCTGCGCATCCCGTCGCTGCGCGAGCGCAGCGGCGACAGCGTGCTGCTGGCGCAGCATTTCCGCAACCGCTACTGCGCCAGCGAGGGACGGCCGTCGATGGCGCTGTCGGAGGCGGCGCTGCTGGCCATCGAGCAGTACCCGTGGCCAGGCAACGTGCGCGAGCTGGAACACTGCATCCGGCGCGCCGTGATCATGGCCGACGGCGCGCGCATCGGCGTGGACGACCTCGCGCTGCCGGGCGCGCTGGCGCAACAGCAGCCGGTCAATCTGCGCCAGGCGCGCGACGCGGCCGAATACAGGGCGATGGTGACGGCGCTGGCGCGCGCCGACGGCAATATCGCCAAGGCGGCCGAACTGCTGGGGGTGAGCCGGCCGACCGTGTACGACCTGATGCACTACCACGGCGTACGCGTTTAATCTCCTGCGTGGCTAACTCAGGACGCTAGGCGGCGGGCGCGCCGGTCACCACGACATAATCCAGTTGGCGCTCGCCTCGGCCACCTGAGTGCGCCATTTTTCGCTGGCGAAGGTATGGTTGGCGCCGTCGATGTCGAGCCGCTTGGCGCGCACGTTGTGGCGCACCATCAGGCGCGCGAAATCGCCGGCGCCCTGGTCGTCGCCGCTGAGGATGACCATCACGTGTCCTTTGAACCTGGCCAGGCTGTCGAACACCCGGCGCGGCAGCAGCGCGCCGCGATCGCTGGTGGCCAGCCGCATGTTCTGGCGCAGCGCACTGGCGCTGGCGGCGAAATCGAGGTTGCCGCTGGCGACCTTCTTCCAGAACGCTACCTCGCCCAGCCGCGCCAGGTAGTAGTAGCGCAGCATTGCGCGGGCCGCGCCTTCCGGCGTGCGCACCCAAGGATTGAGCAGCACCAGCCCGCGCACGCGAGCGTCGGTGCAGGCGTAGAAGGCGGCGGCGCTGGCGGCATCGCACAGGCCCCAGATCACCACTTCCTCCATCTCGGGCACCTGCATGAAAAATTCCTTGATGGCGGCGCCGATGTCGTCGTCGATGCACTCGAAGCTGCGCGGTTCGCCCTCGCTGTCGCCCATGCCGCGACGGTCGAAGCGCATCACCGGGATGCCGCGTTGCGACAGCGTGCGCGCCAGCATGGTGAACTGGCGATGGCTGCCGACCCGGTATTGGGGGCCGCCGGTGACCACCAGCACGCCGCGCGGCAGCGGCCGTTCGGGCACTTCGACGATGCCGACCAGGCCGTTGCCGTGGCAGCCGAAGCGCAGCGCGCGCTGGACGGTGATCATGATGCGCCCGCGGCGAATACGGCGCCGGTGGTGGCCAGCAGCGCGGGGCATTCGGTGATGTCGTTGGTGGCCCAGAACGGCACGCCGTCGACCGGATGAAAGTGCAGCGTGACGCCGCGCGGGCCCCAGCGCTCGTCGAGCCGCGCGGCGGCGGCGGCCAGCTTGCGCGCGGCCGGCGCGCCGCTGGCAAACCAGTGCACGCTGCATGGCAGCAGCGCGAGGCCGGCGGCGTCGCAGGCATCGATGCCCCTGACCATGGCCGCATCGAGTTCGTAGCCGGCCACCTCGAGCCGGCCGCGGGTGACCAGCTCTGCGCGCAGCGCCGAGGTGCTGCGCGGGGCGGCGTCGTCGTCGTCCATCGCCGCTGCCAGGCGCAGGCGCAGGAACTGGTTGATGCAGGTGCGTCCGTTGATGAAGGGCTGCCACAAAATGACACTTTCGACCTGGCGGATGGTGGCGAAATCGAGCGCCAACAGCGCCCCCAGGCGCACGCCCCACAGGTGCAGCGGCAGTCCCCTGGTGCGCTCGGCGAGCCATTCGGCGGCGACGCCGAGGTCGCGCTTCCACTGCTCCCAGCGGCCGGCCTGGAAGTCGCCGCAGCTGTCGCCGCAGCCGAACAGGTCCATCTGCAGCACCGCGTAGCCCATCGCGGCGAACGCGCGCGCCTGCAGCGTGGCCATGCGGCGAGTCTTGTTGATTTCTTCGGCGAACGGATGCACATACAGGATCGCGCCGCGCGCCGGCACGCTGTTGTTAGGACCGTGATACAGGCAGAAGCGGGTGCCCGGATCGACGTTGAAGAAGAACGGCAAGGCGTTCGGGACGATCGGCAGCGGGGCGTTCATGGCGTTGGCATCTCCTGCAAGGACGCCGCGCCCAGGTGGGCGCCGGCGAGGCCAGACCGATCGCCGCTGCCTGGTCGAACCACGTGCGGCGATCTTCTTGATAATGTTTTGTCCAGCGATAATATGAATTAGACACCCCTGCAACGCGCAGTTCTTGACAGCGCACAAGCTAGCGGCTCTGCGTTATTGATTGACCAGTGTCAATGAGACCGGCGCGATTATTCTCAATCATGGTTCCTTCATGCAAGCCGTTGCGAGGGGGACACCATGGCCGAGTTGTTGCAGCAATCGAGACGCGGCGGCGCCTGGCGGCCGGTGCGGCGGCGTGGCCGGGCGGCGCCATGAGCGGGCTGTGCGGCTGGTTTTCGCACGAGCCGGCGGCTGTGCCGATCGACCAGATGGCGGCGCCGCTGTACCGGTTCGGCGCGCCGCCGCTGCAGGTGGGCGAACACGGCGCCGGTGCGCTGGCGTTGGCGGTCGGCGCCGGCAACGGCAGCCTGCTGCACGAGGAAGGCCTGCTGGTGGCGGTGTGGGGGGAGCGCGCCGAGACGGTGGCGCGGCTGTAGCGCAGTCATGGCGCCAAGGCCTGCGCCGCGCTGTCGGGCAGCTTCGCCTTCGCCATCCTCGACGAACGGCGCGACGAGGCGCTGCTGGCCGTTGACCGCTGCGGCACGCGGCCGATGTTCTACCAGCAGGTCGGGCGCAGCCTGCTGTTCGCCAGCTGCGCCGATGCGCTGGTGCGCCATCCCGGCGCCGGCAGCGAGCTCGATCCGCAGGCGCTCTTCCACTACCTGCACTTTCACGCCGTGCCGGCGCCGGCGGCCATCTACAAGGGCCAGCGGCGCCTGCTGCCGGGCGAGGCGGTGCATCTGCAGGGCGGGCGCCTGCAACGCACGCGCTACTGGCAGCTGCAGTTTCACGAACACGGCCAGGCCGACCCGGCGCAGCTGAAGCAGGAGTTCCTCGACACCGCCAGGCACGCGGCGCAGGACGCGCGCGGCGCTCTGCCCGCGGGCGTGCTGCTGTCGGGCGGCCAGGGCAGCGCGCTGATCGCCGCCATGCTGGCCGGCGCCGGCGCGCCGCTGCGCACCTATGCGGTCGGCTACGATGGCGGCGCCGACGACAGCCTGGCGCACGCACGCCAGCTGGCGCACCAGCTGGGGGCAATCCACCGCGAGCGGCAGGTCGGCGCGGCCGACGTCGCCGACGCGATCGCGCAGCTGGCGGCGCTGTGCGACCAGCCGCTCGGCGATCCGGCCCTGCTGGTGCCGCTGCATGGCGCGCTGATGGCGCGCGAGGACGGCGTGCAGCGCCTGCTCGGCGGTCATGGCTGCGCCGAGCTGTTCGGCGCGCGCCCCGAGTATGCGGTGCAGGCGCGCCTGAGCCAGTACGAGAAAATCCCCTCGGCGCTGCGCCAGGCACTGGTCGAGCCGCTGCTGTTCCAGCTGGCCGGCGCGGCCGACGCGGCGCCGCTGCGGCGCGCCCGCAGCTATATCGAACGGGCGCTGGTGGGCTTGCCGGCGCGGCTCGCGGCATCGAACCTGCTGCACGAGCACGCCGGCGCCGACCTGTTCGACGCCGGCTTCCTGGCCAGCGTCGATCCGAGCGCGCCGGCCTGGCTGCTCGGCCAGAGCTGGTCGAAGACCGAGCGCTGCAGCCAGGTCAATCAGCTGATCGCCCTCGAACTGCAATACGGACTGGCCGACCAGCGCCTGCCGGCCATGCGGCGTGCCTGCCAGCTGGCCGGGCTGGAGGCCGGCTTCCCGCTGCTGGGCGACGCGATGGTGGCGTTCGCGGCGCGGCTGGCGCCGCGGCAGAAGCTCGATGGCATGCGCCGGTGCCCATTCCTGCGCGAGGCGCTGCGCGGCAGCGCGGCGCACAAAGCGTCCGCGCAAGCGGCGGTGCTGCCGTTCGGCCTCTGGCTGCACAGCGCGCCGCGCATCCGCGCGCTGGCGTTCGACAGCCTGGCCGCCCTGAAGCGGCGCGCCATCGTCCGGCCCGGCTTCATCGACGCGCTGCTGGCGGCGCACCCGGCGGCGCCGGCGCAGCGCCACGCCGACATGGTGTGGCTGCTGATGATGCTCGAACAATGGCTGGCGCAGCGCGGCGCCGGCGCCCGCCCCGCAGCGCCGGTCAGGAGGGCGGTCGATGCGTCGGCAACCTGTCGCCTGTGACGGCGCACGCGCGCTCAACGTCGCCGAGATCGGCTGCGGCGCCGGCGCGCGCGCCGTGCGGTGGGCCGAGCGCGGCCACCAGGTGTACGGGGTCGACCGCGACCAGGCGCGCATCGCGCTGGCACGCCGGCGCGCCGCCGATGCCGGCGTCGAGATCCTGTTCGACGTCGGCGCGGCGAACGCGCTGCCGTGGCCGGACCGCTCGATGGACGTGTGCATCGTCCCGCTGCGGCTGTGGCAGGTGTGCGGCACCGAACTGCTGCGCGTGCTGCGGCCGGGCGGCGCGCTGTACCTGCGCGCTCAGGTGGGGGCAATGAGCATGTGCCAGGTGATGCGCGCCAGCAGGCGGCCGTTGCCGCAGTCGGCCGGTGTCACGCGCGGCAGGTAGAACGGATCGCTGCCGGCGCGCGCCGCGCCCGTGGTGCGGGTGAGCGCGGCGGCGAAGCCCTGCGCGCGCAGCATGTCGACGTGGCGCGCCTCGAAGTGGCGGCCAGGTTCGCCGTGCGGATAGGCGAACAGGCTGACCGCGGCCTGGGTGATGTCCTGCAAGGCGGCGCGGCAGCCGGCGATCTCGGCGCGCGCTTGCACGTTCGACAGCGCGCTCAGGACCGGCTGGCTGACGGTCTGCGCGCCGATCTCCATGCCGGCGCGGTGCAGCGCGAGCAGCTGGTCGGTGCTGAGCATGGTGGAGTTGGCGCGGCGCGCGATGCGCCGCACCCGCTCGCCGCGCTCGCCGGCCGGCAGCGCCGCCAGGGCGACGATCAGCATGTCGATCACGGCGCGGCGTTGCTGCGCACTGCCGATCGCGTGCACGCCGAAGCCGGCGCGCCCCAGGTTCAGGCGCTCGCCAGGCGCGCTGCGCACCGCCTCGGTCACCGCGTCGTGCCACAGGCAGCCGCCGTCGAGCAGGCCGCTGGCGACGAAGAAGGCGGCCGGCGCGCGGTGGCGCTGCAGGATCGGCAGCACCACCGCGGCGTGCTCGGCGTAGCCGTCGTCGAAGGTCAGGCAGGCGGCGCGCGGCGGCAGGCGCCGTTCGGCCAGCCGGCGCAGCGCCGCGCCGAGCGGCAGCAGGTGGAAGCTGCGCTCGAGCAGACGCAGCTGCCGCTCGAAACGGCGCGCGTCGAGCCGTTCCGGGAACAGCGGATCGGGCTGCGCCGGCACCCGGTGGTAGACCAGGATGGCGAGCGGCCACGGCAGCTTCATGGCGCAGCCGGCGCGGCGGACATGACGGCGATGCAGGGAAGGGCGCGCACGGGTCAGGACTCCTTGACACCCCGCAACGATGGGACCGGACTGATCGGTAGACTTCATTGTGTAGGTCAGGCAATACTAGATCAGGGGAGAAGCGCGCTTGTTGACCGTTCTCATGGCTGCTTGGAATGACGCGCCGCCCCTGCCGGGGGTCCCGCCGTGAGCTCGACGCGCGTCTCGCTGCTGTTCTCGTTCGTCGAGAAGTACGTGCTGGTGCTGCTTTCGCTGGCCGGCGGCATGATCATCTCGCGCCTGCTCACGCCGACCCAGGCCGGCATCTACGGGGTCGCCGCAGTGCTGCTCGGCGTGGCCCAGGTGCTGCGCGACTTCGGCGCCGGCCAGTACCTGGTGCAGCAGCGCGTGCTCACCGAGGCCAAGCTGCGCGCGGTGCTCGGTGCCAGCCTGCTGTTTGCCTGGCCGCTGGCGGCGCTCATCGCGCTGCTCGGCTGGCCGCTGGCGCGCTTCTACCGCGAGCCGGCCCTGGCGCCGCTGCTGCAGCTGTTGGCGGTAAATTTCGTGCTGCTGCCATTCAGCGCGGTGATCGTGCCGATGCTGCGGCGTGCGCAGCGCTTCGGCGCGATCTGCGCAATCAACCTGTCGCACGGCCTGTGCGGCGTGCTGGTGTCGGTGGTGCTGGCCTGGCGCGGCCACGGCTTCATGAGCATGGCGTGGGGCTCGGTGGCGGCCACCAGCGCGGCGCTGCTGGTGGCGGTGTGCCTGCGACCGCCGGCGATGCCGTGGCTGCCGGCGCGCGCCGGCATCGGCGAGGTGATCGTGTTCGGCGCCTACGCCACCGGCGGCAACCTGATCGACGAAGCCGGCGCCGCCGCGCCCGACCTGGTGATCGGCAAGATGCTCGGCATGGACGCGGTCGGCATCTTCGGCAAGGCGCTGGCCGTGCTGGCGGTGTTCCACAAGGCGATCACCAACGCCGTCACGCCGGTGGTCTATCCACTGTACGCCGAGCACGTGCGCGGCGGCGACGACGTGCGCGCCATCTACCTGCGCACGGTGAGCTACATGACCGCCTTCGCCTGGCCGTTCTTTGCCTGCGTCGGCGTGCTGGCGCTGCCGATCCTGCGCCTGTTGTACGGCGGACAATGGGACGCGGCGGCGCCGTTGATCCGCATCATGTGCCTGTCGTCGGCGATCTATAGCATGTCGAGCATGTCGCGCTATTTGCTCGTCGCGCTCGGCCATGGCAGGGCGCAGGCCCAGCTGGATGGGATGACGGTGCCGGTGCGCATCGCGCTGGTGGTCGGCGCGGTGCCGTTCGGCCTGGCCGCGGTGGCGTGGGCGCTGGTCGGGGCCACCGTGTTCCGCGTCGCCATCACCATGCGCTGCCTGACGCGGCAGGGCGGCATCGGCGTCGCCGAAGTGGCCGGCGCCTGCGCCAAGGCACTGCTGCTGACGGCCATCAGCGTGCTCGCGCCGGTGTCGGCGCTGGCCTGGTCGCCGTCCTCGCCGGCGATCGCGGCGCTGGCCGGCGGCGCCAGCGTGCTGCTGTGGCTGGCCGGCATCGTGCTGGTGCGCCATCCGCTGCTCGACGAACTGAACCTGGCGCGCCGCAAGCTGGTGGCGGCGCTGTCGCACTGAAGCCGGAGGCCGCGATGCGTGTAGGGATCCTGTCGTACCCGATGCTGTTCCAGCGCGACGGCAGCTTGCAGGTGCAGGTGCGCGAAACGGTCAAGGCGCTCAACCGGCTGCCGCCGCTGGCCGGCGGCGCCCAGCTCGAGGCCGAGCTGGTCGACCCGTTCCGTTCGCGGCTCGATGACTACGACGTGGTGCACGTGTTCGCTGCCGTCAACGGCAACCACCGCATCGTCGAGGCGGCGGTCGACCTGCGCGTGCCGGTGGTGCTGTCGGCGCTGGTGGCGCCCGGCTGGAACCGCTCGAACGGCACGCGCGCGCGCATCGCCGACCGCCTGCTCGGCAACCTGATCGCCTGCGACATGCAGACCAGCTATGCGCAGACGCGCCACGCGCTGCACCTGGCCAGCCTGATCGTGGCGCAGGGCGAAGCGGAGCGCCAGGCGATCCGCAGCGCCTTTCTGATCAGCCCGGCCAAGGTGCGCGTGCTGCCGGGCGGGATCAGCCCGCACTTCTTCGATGCCGACGGCACGCTGTTTCGCGCCCGCACCGCCATCGCCGGCCAGTTCGCGCTGATGGTGGGCGCCGTCTCGCCCTACAAGAACCAGCTCGGCATCGCCCAAGCGCTGTCGGAGATGGCGCTGCCGTTCGTGGTCATCGGCGAGGCGCTCGAGCGCGACACCGACTACCTGCGCCAGCTGCGCGCGGTGCCCGGCGTGATCTGCATGGGCGCGCTGCACCAGCAGCAGCGCATGCTGGCCAGCGCATACGCCGCCGCCAGCGTGTTCGTCATGCCCAGCCAGGGCGAGGGCTGCCCGCTGGCGGTGCTCGAGGCGCTGGCGGCCGGCACCGCGGTGATGATGACGGCCGACACCGCGCTGGTGCTGCCGAACAGCGAGTTCGCCCTCAAGAAGGTGCGCTGGGACGACAGCCGCGCGCAGAAAAGCGCGCTGCTCGCGCTGCTCGAGGCGCCGCCGGCGCGCGAGCGGGTGCGCGCGCTGGTGCGCCCGTTTACCTGGGACAGCGTGGCGCTGCAGCTGGCCGATTGCTATGCCGACGCGATCATGCTGGTACGGCGCGCCGATCGCGCCGCCGGCGCGTGCGCCGCATCCGGCGCGCCGGCGGGGGCCGGTTCGGCGGCGGCCTAGATACGATGCATTGACCTGTCAATACCTCGTATCTAGCCCGTCTGGTGCGGCGCCGCTGCCTGGCCGAGCATGGCGTCGTACACCGCGATGTAGCCGCGCGCCATCGCCGGCAGGCTGTGGTGGGCGATCACCTGGCTGCGCGCGCGCATGCCGTGGCGCGCGCCCATCTCGGGGATACGACAGTAGTCGGCGATGGCGGCCGCCAGCAGGTCGGGCGAGCGCGGCGGCACCAGGATGCCGGTGAAGCCCGGGTGCACCAGCTCGGTGTTGCCGCCGACCCCGGTGGCGATCACCGGCAAGCCGGTGGCCATCGCCTCGAGGATGGTGCTGGAACTGCACTCGGCCAGCGACGGCAGCACGAACAGGTCCATCGCGCGCAGCAACTGGGCGATGTCGGTGCGCTCGCCCGGCAGCCAGGCGCGGTGGGCGGCGCCGGCGCGGCTGAGCATCTCGAGGCATTCGGCGCGCGCCGGGCCGTCGCCGACGATCAGCAGGCGCAGGCGCTGGTGGGCCGGATGGGGCGAGGCGATCAGGCGCAGGAAGGCGTCGACCAGGGTCGGGTAGTTCTTGACGTCGACCATCGGCCCGACGCTGCCGATGACGAAGGCGTGATCGTGCATGAAACCGGCCGGGCCGACCGCCGCCGGCGGGCCGAGGCGCGGGTGAAACTGCGTGCTGTCGACGCCGTTCTTGATCTGCGACACGCGCGCCGGCGCGGCGCCGACACTGTCGATCAGCCAGTGTTCGAGGTCGGCGCTGACGGCGATGAAGTGGCCGATCAGCGGGCGCAACATGCGCCGCAGCAGCTGATACTTGAGGCGCGTGCCGTACAGGTCGGCCATGTCGCGGCCATGTTCGCCGTGCACGCGCAGCTTGACGCCGGCCAGCGCGGCCACCAGCTGGCCTTCGAAGCCGCCCAGGTTGCGGGTGTGGATCAGGTCCGGCTGCAGCGCGCGCAGCGTCTTGTACATGCGCATGTAGTGGCCGAAATCGCTGCCGTCGCGCTTGTTCAGGCTGATGATCTCGACGCCGCGCGCGCGGATGGGGGCATGCACCTCGGTGTTGTCCTTGAGGCAGACGATGGCGTGGCGGTAGCGCTCGGGCGGCATGTGGCGGATCAGGTTGAACAGGCCGTTTTCCAGGCCGCCGGCATCGAGCTGCTGGACCAGATGCACCACCAGCCTGGGCTGGCCTACGAGGTCTGGCATGGCCGACTCCGTGCTGAAGCTTGCAGCGCGCAGGCCGTGGCCGCGCCAGCGAGCGGGTGGATCAACGTTTCCATAGGCTGTCAGTCTCCGTGTCGCGCTGCACCGAAGCGGTGCCGCTCGCTGCGCCACTCTGATTATAGGACTGCAAGAGAGGCGCTTTTCGCTACCTTGGGTGACGTTGATTCGCGTCAAGAATGGCGGGAAGGCCGGCGTGGTGGCGATTTGTCCAAAGGCAAACGGGAGCGACGCGGCCGGAACTCACTACCCATGACCTTGTCTGACTCAGACAACCTGGGCCGTACTGAAGCCGGTACGCGTCCATCCATTGGAGGAAGACAAAATGATCCGAGAACAACTCCCGATCGCGACCTTCGCCGCGACGGCCGGCATGCGCGAGGCCGGCGCCGGCGCCTGCCGCGCCGCCAGCGCGCGCGAGCCGACGCTGGACCCGCAGATATTTCACATCCGGATGGCCGATTCGGCGCACCGGCGCGAGGCGGCCGGCCAGCTGATCCGCAAGATGTACGGCTGGCGCGGCTACGCGGTCGAGCCGCACCGCTGTCAGGAAGCGAACAAGATCACCCTGTACGCCGAGACCGGCGGCGTCGTGGTGGGCACGCTGAGCCTGTGCATGGACAGCGCGGCGCGGCTGCCGGCCGACGACAATTTCCGCGACAAGCTCGAACTGCTGCGCGAGCAAGGGCGGCGGCTGTGCGAACCGTCGCGCCTGGCGATCGACAAGGGCATGAGCAAGCGCGTGTTCGCCGCGCTGATCCACATTTCCTATATTTACGCGCGCACCATCCATCGTTACTCGGACTATGTGATCGAGGTCAATCCGCGCCACGTGATGTTCTACCGGCGCATGCTCGGCTTCCACGACGTCGGTCCGGCGCGGCCGTGCAACCGGGTCGGCGCCCCGGCCGTCCTGCTGCGCCTGCCGCTCGACCAGATGGGCGAACAGATCCGCACCTGGGGCGGGCGCATGGACGAGCATGGCGACGAACGTTCGTTCTATCCCTATTTTTTCGCCAGCGGCGACGAGCCCGGCATCACCGGCCGGCTCATTGCCGGCCTGGACTGAAGGAGGCGGCCATGGCCGAACAGGATGCACGACAGGACGCCGGCGCCGGCGTGGGCGATGAGGGCGCCGAGGGCGGCGCTGCTGCGCTGCTGCGGGCGCTGCGCGCGGTGGTCGGTGCCGCGCATGTGCGCAACGACGG
>JARXKM010000137.1:5204-12546 GCA_030272785.1 Pseudomonadota bacterium | reverse complement strand
TCGAATCGCTCGAAACCGGCGCCGCCAACGACGGCCTGCAGGACCTGCTCGAACGTCGCACCGCGCAGGAACGCGCGCTGTCGGACGCGCGCCATGAACTCGACCAGATCGCGCTGCAGCTGCGCCAGGCCGAGGAGTCGCGCATGGGCGCCGAACGCAGCCTGCAGCCGCAGCGCGACAAGATCTCGGAGATGCAGCTCAAGGAACAGGCCGCGCGGCTGAACCAGGAGCAGTTCGCCGAGGCGCTGAAGGCGGTCGATGCGGACGAGGCGGCGCTGTCGGAGAAGCTGCAGCCGGACATGAAGCCGTCCTGGCTGCAGGGCGAAGTGACGCGCCTGACCAATTCGATCAGCGCGCTCGGCGCGGTCAACCTGGCCGCGCTCGACGAACTGGCGCAGGCGTCCGAGCGCAAGAACTTCCTCGACGCCCAGAACGCCGACCTGAACGAGGCGATCACCACGCTCGAAGACGCCATCCACAAGATCGACAAGGAAACGCGCGAGCTGTTGCAGGACACGTTCGACAAGGTCAACCTGCATTTCTCCGAGCTGTTCCCGATCCTGTTCGGCGGCGGCAACGCGCGCCTGGTGATGACGGGCGATGAAATCCTCGACTCCGGCGTGCAGGTCATGGCACAGCCGCCGGGCAAGAAGAACGCCACCATCCACTTGCTGTCGGGCGGCGAGAAAGCGCTGACCGCGACCGCGCTGGTGTTTTCCATGTTCCGCCTGAACCCGGCGCCCTTCTGCCTGCTCGACGAGGTCGATGCGCCGCTGGACGACTCGAATACCGAACGCTTCTGCCGGATGGTGAAGCGGATGTCGGAACATACCCAATTCCTGTTCATCTCGCACAACAAGATCGCCATGGAGATGGCCAACCAGCTGATCGGCGTGACGATGCAGGAGCAGGGCGTCTCGCGCATCGTGGCGGTCGACATGGAAGCGGCCGCCGGTTTCGCCGCGCAGGCGCAGGCCGCATGACGGTTCCAGGCCGGCGCGGACAGGTAAATTTGTCGAGATTCTTTACAGCGGGCGAGAAAAAAGTTTCCTGTGGAAATATAAGTTGTTGATTTTCAACGAATAGTTCCGTGTGGCATGTATATTGCTATAGGTAGGGATATCATCCACTCCCTATCTATTGGACAAAACATGAAATCA
Source organism: Pseudomonadota bacterium (assembly GCA_030272785.1). Taxonomy (GTDB): domain Bacteria; phylum Pseudomonadota; class Gammaproteobacteria; order Burkholderiales; family Burkholderiaceae_D; genus JAFCUW01. The sequence goes on along the minus strand of JARXKM010000137.1, from coordinate 11,386 downwards.
TCGCTTTCCGCTCTCGTTCTGGTCCTTATCGCCGCCATCTCCCCGCTCGCTGGCGCGACAGTCATCGCGTCGAGCAGCGGCCTTGCGTCGTTCACCAAGTCGGTGAACTTCTCGGCGCCCGCGCTCGCTGCCAACACGACCGTCACGAATCAATTTTCTGCCAGTGGCTTGACCTTTTCCGCATTGAGCGGCGGCGGCATTCGCGCCAATTCGTGCGGCACGGGCTTCTGGAACAGCTACACCGGTTTTGCTGGCGACTTTCTGAATACTTATGGGCCAAACTGCAGTACAAACGCATCGATCGATGCATTCTCGATGAAATTTGCCTACGACGTCTCTGCGGCATCTTTTGGCTTGTACACCTACGGCACGAACACCATCAAGGCGTATAACGATGGCGTATTGGTTGAACAGTACACGGCAGCGAATACCCGCAGTTTCCTGACGTTTTCGAACGTGGTGTTTGATGAGCTGCGCTTCAATGAGGGCGGCGCCAGCAATTATTTCGTGCTCGATAACGTCGCCTACCAAAAAGCCAACGTGGTGCCGGAACCCGGCGCGCTGGCCCTGTTCGGTCTCGGCTTGGCGGGGTTGGCGGCGCTGCGCAGCAAGGCGGCGAAAAAATCGGCATAAATTGCTGGACCGCAGTACCCCAGCCCGCCCTGTGCGGGCTTTTTTGCGCCCCGGCGTCGCGCGCGGACGATTCGTGGCGCCTATGCATGGCGAACCGATCTTGTTATTGGTATCATGATCGCGCTCGTGCGCCGCTTGACTTGCGCGCGAGGCTGCCGTGCAGCCTTGTCCAGCGAGGGGGAAATCCATGGCCGGTGCTGCCCGCGCGCCCTTACGCGCCCGTAGCTGCCGTGTTACCCTCGCTGGTCTTGACAGAATGACTCACCCATCAACGGATTTTTGGAATAAAGGGCCTTGCACATGCAGGCATATTTTTGGATTGCCGCCGACATTGCGTCCGCCGCCAATTTAGCAACCGGGGCTTACGCAGCATGACCGATATCCAATTGACCGCGATCGGCGGTGCCGTCGTGTTTGTCGGCGCCGTATTCGTCTATAACAAATGGCAGGAGCACAAGGCGCGCAAGAGCGTCGAACGGGCCTTCTCGTCCGAACACGACGATGTGCTCATGCGCAGCGGCGACGCGCCGGCGGTGCCGCGCCAGGAGCCCAGCTTCAACCTCGCCGGCGGCGGCGACAGCGCAGAAGGCGTCCAGCCGCTGCGCACCGAGCCGGTCATCAGCGGCGACGACGGCGAAACGCCGGCGGCCGAACGGGCCATCAGCCTGGTCGACCCGCTGATCGATTGCCTGATCCCGCTGGCGCTCGAAGTGGCGGTGCGCGGCGACAAAATCCTGCCGGTGCTGCATACCCTGCGCCACGTCGGCAACAAGCCGATCCACTACATCGGCCTGGCCGTCAGCGGCGACTGGGAGCCGATCGTCCACGGCGGCGTCTACACCAAGCTGCAGGCCGGCGTGCAGATGGCCAGCCGCACCACCGCGCTCAACGAACTCGAATACTCGGAACTGGTGACGCGCCTGCGCACCCTGGCCGACGAGATCGGCGCCGAGCCGGAAATTCCCGACATGATCGAAGTGATGGGCGAGGCGAAAACGCTGCACCGCTTCGTCGCCGGCCACGACGCCCAACTGGGCGTAAACCTGATGTCGAACGGTGCGCCGTGGGCCATCTCGACCCTCATCGGCGCGCTCGAAAAACAGGGCTTCGACGTCCGTCCGGACGGCCGCTACGCCATGCCGGACGGCGACGGCGGCGTGTTGTTTACGCTCTCGACCAATGTCACGCTGGGCGCCGACACCACCTCGCACCTGACGTTGCTGCTCGACGTGCCGGTGGTGGCGCCGGCGCGCGACGGCTTCGGCAGCATGGTCGCCTGCGCCCGTTCGATGGTGGCGCGGCTTGATGCGACCATCGTTGACGACAGCAACCAGCCGCTGATGGACGAGGCGCTTGCCGAGATCAACGGCCAGGTGCGCGAATTCTACGACGAGATGGCGGCGGCCGACATCCCGGCCGGCTCGACCCGCGCGCTGCGCCTGTTCAGCTGAACGGCCGCATTATCGTGACCACCGTACCCGGATACCGCGAGCGGATGGCCTGGCTGGGCGCCGAGCTCAATCGCCACATCTACGCCTACCACGTGCTCGACGCGCCGACCATTCCGGACGCCGACTACGACCGCATGTTCCGCGAGCTGCAGCAGCTCGAGGCGGCGCACCCGGAAGCGGTGTCGCAGGATACGCCGACTTCGCGCGTGGGCGCCGCGCCGATCCCCGAGTTCAAGCAGGTCACCCACACGGTGCCGATGCTGTCGCTGAATAACGCCTTTTCGCCGGAAGACGTCGAAAACTTCGACAAGGCGGTGCGCAAGGGACTGGCCGCCGAGCAGGTCGACTACGCCAGCGAACTGAAGTTCGACGGCCTGGCCATCAGCCTGCGCTACGAGGACGGCGTGTTCGTGCAGGCGGCCACGCGCGGCGACGGCGCCACCGGCGAAGACGTCACCGTCAACATCCGCACGGTGCGCAGCATCCCGCTGCGCCTGCGCGGCGACGCCGTTCCGCGGCTGCTCGAAGTGCGCGGCGAAGTGCTGATGTTCAAGGCCGATTTCGCCAAGCTCAATGCGCGCCAGCGCGACGCCGGCCAGAAGGAATTCGCCAACCCGCGCAACGCCGCTGCCGGCAGCCTGCGCCAGCTCGATTCGCGCATCACCGCCGCGCGCAACCTGCGCTTCTTCAGCTACGGCGTCGGCGCGCTGGAAGGGGCCGACCTGCCCGAGTCGCACGCGGCGCTGCTCGACTGGCTGGGCGCGCTGGGGTTGCCGGTGTCGAACGAGCGCGCGGTGGTGGCCGGCGCCGCTGGCATGCTCGGCTACTACGCGTCGGTCGGCAAGCGCCGCGCCGGCCTGCCGTATGAAATCGACGGCGTCGTCTACAAGGCCAACCGGCTCGAGTACCAACGCCAGCTCGGCTTCGTGTCGCGCGCGCCGCGCTTTGCGATGGCCCACAAGTTCCCGGCCGAGGAAGCGCTCACCGAAGTGCAGGGCATCGACGTGCAGGTCGGGCGCACCGGCGCGATCACCCCGGTGGCGCGCCTGGCGCCGGTGTTCGTCGGCGGCGTGACGGTCGAAAACGCCACCTTGCACAACGAAGGCGAGGTGCGCCGCAAGGACATCCGCATCGGCGACACCGTCATCGTGCGGCGCGCCGGCGACGTCATTCCCGAGGTGGTCAGCTTCGTGCCGGAGCGGCGCCCGGCGAACGCGCGCGAGTTCGTCATGCCGACCGCCTGCCCGGTGTGCGGCTCGCCGATCGTGCGCCTCGAAGACGAAGCGATCGCCCGCTGCTCCGGCGGCTGGACCCATTGCAGTGCCCAGAAGAAGGGCGGCCTGATGCACTTCGTGTCGCGCCGCGCGATCGACGTCGAAGGGCTCGGCGACCAGCTCATCGAGCAGATGGTCGACAAGGGCGTGATCCACACCGCCGCCGACCTGTACGCGCTCGACCAGGACAAGCTGTCCTCGCTCGACCGGATGGCCGCCAAATCGGCGCAGAACGTCATCGCCGCGCTGGAGAAGTCGAAGGACACCACGCTGGCGCGCTTCATCTACGCGCTCGGCATCCGCAACGTCGGCGAATCGACCGCCAAGGCGCTGGCCCAGTACTTCGGCAACCTCGACGCGCTGCTGCATGCTGCGTCATGGGAAGGCGGCATCCAGCTGCTCGAGGTGGCCGACGTCGGTCCGATCGTGGCGCGCTCGATCGCCGATTTCCTCACCGATCCGCAGAACGCCGAGCTGGTGGCGCAATTGCGCGCCCAGTTGCGCTGGAAAGAGGGCGCGCACGTCATGAAGGCGGTCGGCGCGCTGGCCGGCAAGACGTTCGTGCTGACCGGCACCCTGCCGACCCTGAGCCGCGACGCCGCCGCCGCGCTGATCGAGGCGGCCGGCGGCAAGGTGTCCGGCTCGGTGTCGAAGAAGACATCGTACGTGGTGGCTGGCGAGGACGCAGGCAGCAAGCTGACCAAGGCGCAGGAACTGGGCATCGCCATCCTTGACGAAACCGCATTGCAGGAACTGCTGGCTGGCGCCGGCGCCGCATCACCAACCGAAGAATGACCATGAAAAAAATTACCAAAGCCGTCTTCCCGGTGGCCGGTCTCGGCAGCCGCTTCCTGCCCGCCACCAAGGCGCAGCCGAAGGAGATGCTGCCGATCGTCGACAAGCCGCTGATCCAGTACGCGGTGGAGGAGGCGGTCGCCGCCGGCATCACCGAGATGATCTTCATCACCGGGCGTAACAAGCGCGCCATCGAGGACCATTTCGACAAGGCCTACGAGCTCGAAAGCGAGCTCGAAGCGGCCGGCAAGGCGGAGCTGCTCGAATTCGTGCGCAACGTGATCCCGAAAAACATCACCTGCATCTACATCCGCCAGTCGGCCCCGCTCGGCCTCGGCCATGCGGTGCTGTGCGCGCGTCCGGTGGTCGGCAACCAACCGTTCGCGGTGCTGCTGGCGGACGACTTCATGGACACCGCCGACGGCCAGAAGCCGGTGCTGGCGCAGATGACGGACCTGTACAGCTACGAGCAATGCAGCATCCTCGCGGTGCAGGATGTGCCGCGCGCGAACACCCGCCAGTATGGCATCGTCAGCGCGTCGCCGTACCGGCTCGACCTCGAACTGGTCGAGGGCATCGTCGAGAAGCCGCAGCCGGAAGTGGCGCCGTCGACCCTGGCGGTGGTCGGGCGCTATGTGCTGTCGGCGAAAATTTTCGACTACCTCGAACACCTCGGCACCGGCGCCGGCGGCGAGATCCAGCTCACCGACGGCATCGCCGCGCTGCTCGCTTCCGAACGCGTGCTCGCCTACCGTTACGCCGGACAGCGTTATGATTGCGGTTCCAAGCTCGGTTACCTGAAGGCGACGACGGCGATGGGGCTGAAGCATCCCGAAACCGCCGACGGCTACCGCGCCTTTCTCGACCAGATGCATAAGGATGAGGTCAGCAAATGACGGTACGTGAGATCCTGAAAATGGGCGACCCGCGCCTGCTGCGCGTCGCCGAGCCGGTGCGCGAATTCGGCACCGCCGAGCTGGACGCGCTGATCGCCGACATGTTCGACACCATGCACGCCGCCAACGGCGCCGGGCTGGCGGCGCCGCAGATCGGCGTCAACCTGCAGCTGGTGATCTACGGCTTCAAGGACAATCAGCGCTACCCGGAAGCGCCGCCGGTACCCGAGACGGTGCTGATCAATCCGGTGCTCACGCCCTTGTCCGAGGAAATGGACGAGCAGTTCGAAGGCTGCCTGTCGGTGCCGGGCCTGCGCGGGGTGGTGGCGCGTTACACGCAGCTGCACTACGAGGGCGTCGACCAGCACGGCGAGCCGATCGTGCGCGACGCCGAGGGGTTTCACGCGCGTGTGGTGCAGCACGAAGTCGATCACCTGCTGGGCATCCTGTACCCGATGCGGATCACCGATTTTTCGCGGTTCGGCTACACCAGCGTGATGTTCCCGGAACTCGATCCGGACGACGACGAATGAAGCGGCTGATCCTGGCGCTGGCCGCCATCGGCCCGCTGGCGCACGCGGACGACACCTTCACCCGCATCGCGCCGGAGCCGGCGCGCGAGCTGTGGCTCGACAGCGGTTTTGCGACCTATCATTTCGACCGCGACAAGGACCTCAACGGCAGCAACGGCGGCCTGGGCGCCGAGTACAAGTTCCGCGCCGACCTGGCGGCGACGGCGGGGCGTTTTTATAACAGCGACCGGCAGTATTCCAACTACGCCGGCGCGATCTGGCAGCCGTATGCGGTCGGGCCGTTGCGCCTGGGCGCGGTGATTGCCGCCTTCAACGGTTATCCGCACATGCGCGACGGCGGCTGGTTCCCGGCGCTGATCCCGGTGGCGTCGCTCGAGTATCAGCGCTTCGGCGTCAACTTCGGCTTTGTGCCGTCGTATAAGGACCGGCTGTATGGCGGGCTGTCGGTGCAGCTGAAGGTCAAGCTGGTGCAGTAGGCGCAGCGCCCAGCCGTCGGCCTGGGGGCAGGTCCCTCCCCTCGGGGCGACGTTCGCACATTGATAGCCGTCGGCCTGGGGTCAGGTCTGACATTCGCACATTTATGAAGCCAAATGTCCGAAT
>JARXKM010000137.1:0-5104 GCA_030272785.1 Pseudomonadota bacterium | reverse complement strand
GTCGGCCTGGGGTCAGGTCTGACATTCGCACATTTATGAAGCCAAATGTCCGAATGACGAGACCTGACCCCGTGCGGCGCCGACCGGCTTGCAGACCCGGCCGGTGTCAGCGGCAGGCGCGCCCGTGCGATTGCTGGCACAGCTCGCGCCAGAAGCGCTCGGTGAATTCGGGGTGGGCGGCGTAGAAGCGCTTGCTGACCGGCGCGTAGCGGTGCGTCACCTGCGCCGGCGGCAGCAGCTTGCGCACCGCCAGTGCGTCGGTGCCGCGCAGGTACGCTCCCAGCACCATGTCCGGCTCGAGGATCACGTCGATGCGGCCGGCGATCAGCTTGCGCAGGTCGGCCTGCGGGGTTGGCGCGCTTTCGATCTGCCAGCCGCGCGCACGGGCCATCTGCGCGCTGGCGGCGCCACCGGTCGAGCTGCCCACCAGCCGGCCGGTGCCGCTCAGCGTGGCGCCGTCCCAGCGCACGTTGCGCTCGCCGGCGCGCACATACAGCGACACCGTGTCGGTCAGCACTGCCAGGTCGGCGGCGGCGCGGCCGTCTTTCATCGGAAACACCAGCTGGTCGTCAGGGTTGTCGCTGAACGCGAAGCCGGGCAGCACGTCGAGCAGCCCGGTGGCCACCTCGGCCAGCTGGCGATTCGGCGGGCGCCGCTTGATCACGATGCGCACCGGGCAGCCGCAGCGCGCCAGCGCGTCACGCGTCCATTCGATCAGCAGCCCGGGCGGGTGTTCCACCCTGTCGGTGCCGAGCACGTACGGCGCGATCTCGAAATTGGGCAGGCTCACGCGCACCTCGGCCGGACAGCGCGGCGCCGCCCCGCATGCCGCGCCAACGCACGTCAGCAGGGCGGCGGCGAGCAGCGCGCGCAGCCTCATCGGGCGATCAGAACTGTTCGTCGGGACGCAGGTAGCGCCATTGCCCGACTGGCAGATCGCCCAGTTTGACCTTGCCGATGCGCACCCGCTTCAGCCCCAGCACCTTCAGGCCGACCATGTCGCACATGCGGCGGATCTGGCGTTTCTTGCCCTCGCGCAAGGTGAAGCTGAGCTGGTCGTCGTTCTGCCAGCGCACCTTCGCCGCCAGCAGCGGTTTGCCGTCCATCCACAGCCCGAAGCACAGCTTTTTCAGGTCCGACTCGGGCAGGGTGCCCGGCTTGGTGTACTGCACCCGCACCAGATATTCCTTCTCGATGACGGTGTCCTGGCCGATCAGCGTCTTGGCCACGCGCCCGTCCTGGGTCAGGATCAACAGGCCGACCGAATCGATGTCGAGCCGGCCGGCCGGCACCAAGCTGCGCAGCTGCGTGGGGTGGAACTGCTCGGGCGAGGGATCGTCGGCCCAGCGCGTCTCGGCCTTGATCAGCGCGATCGCCGGCGTGTAGCCGTCCTCGGCCTGGCCGCTGACATAGCCCATCGGCTTGTTGATGAGCACGGTGACGCGCTTGGACTGCTCGGCGGCGGCCTGCCGCTCGACCGTCACCTTCTGCTCCGGCGTGACCTTGCTGCCCAGTTCGGACACCACCTGGCCGTCGACGCGCACCCAGCCGCGGGCGATCCATTCATCGGCTTCGCGGCGCGAGCACAGCCCGAGTTCGGACATGCGTTTGGAGAGGCGTAATAAATCTGTCATGGGGTCTTTTCTTAAACTTTCAGGGCGTCGAGCAGGGCCGTTTCGAGCTGGATCTGGTTGCGCGAGCTCGACAGCACCGCGCCGTCGACCAGGAACACGTCTTCGACCCGTTCGCCGAGCGTCATGATCTTGGCGGTGTGCAGGTTGATGCGGTAGCGCGTGAGGACGTTGGCGATCGAGTACAGCAGGCCGGTGCGGTCGTTGGCCGAAATCGACAGCAGGTAGTACTGGCCGCGCTCGTCGGGCCGCAGGTCTACCGTCGGCGTGATCGGGAAGGTGCGCGACAGGCGCGACAGGCGCCCGTGGGTGGGCGCCGGCAGCGGCGCCTGCGACGTCAGCAGCTCGCAGATCTCATGTTCGATCAGGCTGATGATGTCGCGGTAACTCTTGGCGAAATTCTGCTCGGTGACGAGAAAGGTGTCGAGCGCGTAGCCGTTGCGGGTGGTGTGGATCTTGGCGTCGAGGATCGAGAAGTTCTTGCGGTCGAAGTAGCTGCAGATGCGCGCGAACAGGTCCGGCTGGTCGCGGATGTATACCGCCACCTGCAGCCCTTCGCCGATCGGCGCCAGGCGGCAGCGCACCACCGGCCGGGGCGAGTCGAGGCGGTCGTACAGCGAGCGCGTTTGCCAGGCGATGTCGGCGGCGTCGTGGCGCAGGAACCAGGCCACGTCGAGCTGCGCCCACAGCGCCTCGTGGGCGTGCTCGGGCAGGCCGTACAGGCGCAGCATGGCGCGCGCCTCGTCCTGGCGGTTCTTCAGTTCGCGGTCGGCCGAATGCGGCTCGCCGCCCAGCACCCGCAAGGTGACCCGGTACAGGTCCTCGAGCAGCTTGGCCTTCCACGCATTCCACACCTTCGGGCTGGTGCCGCGGATGTCGGCCACCGTCAGCAGGTACAGCGCGGTCAGGTGGCGCTCGTCGCCGACCAGCTGGGCGAACGCCGAGATGACGTCCGGGTCCGACAGGTCCTGCTTCTGCGCCACCTGCGACATCGTCAGGTGCTGTTCGACCAGGAAGGCGACCAGCTCGGTGTCCTCGGCCGACAAGCCATGCTGGCGGCAGAACTGGGTGGCATCGGCGATGCCGAGTTTTGAATGGTCGCCGCCGCGGCCCTTGGCGATGTCGTGGAACAGCGCGGCCACGTACAGCAGCCAGGACGAGCGGAAGTTGGCGATCAGCTGGCTGCAGAACGGGTATTCGTGGGCGTGCTCGCTCATCGTGAAGCGGCGCATGTTACGCACCACCATCATGATGTGCTGGTCGACCGTGTAGACGTGGAACAGGTCGTGCTGCATCTGGCCGACGATGTGGCGGAACGCCGGCAGGTAGCGTCCCAGCACGCTCATGTCGTTCATGCGGCGCAGCGCGTGCACCAGCCCGACCGGCGCCTGCAGGATGCGCAGGAACAGCGCGTGGTTGGCCGGGTCGGCGCGGAACGCATCGTCGATTTTCGCGCGCGCGTGCCATAGCGCGCGCGTGGTGCGCGCGGTCATGCCCTTCAGTTCCGGGCGTTGCGTCATGACGACGAAGATGGCCAGCATAGTCGACGGCGATGCTTCGAACGTGTCGTCGGCGCGAATGTCGATCAGGCCGTTGACGTCGTTAAAATGCGCATCGATTTCGACCGCGACGGCCGGTTGCGGAAACAGCTGCGCCTCGATATTTTGCAGCAAGATGGTGTTGAGCTGGGTGACCGTCTTGGCGGCCCAGTAGTAGCGCTGCATCAGGTATTCGCTGGCGCGCCGCGCGTTGAGGCCCTCGCCGGTGGTCTTGAGGCCGAACGTCTCGGCGATCGCGCTTTGCACGTCGAACACCAGCCGGTCTTCGCGCCGGCCGGTGTGCAGGTGCAGGCGGATGCGGATGTCCTTGAAGGCGCTTTCCTTTTCCATCAGCGCGCGCGCCTCGGTGCGGGTGATCAGGCCGCGCGCGGCCAGCTGGCCCCACGAATCGGCCAGCCCGGCCGCTTTGGCCACCCACAGGATCACCTGCAGGTCGCGCAGGCCGCCCGGGCTTTCCTTGCAGTTCGGCTCGAGCGAGAAGGCGGTGTCCTCGTACTTGGCGTGGCGCAGCCGCATCTCGACCGTCTTGGCCTGGAAGAAGGCCTGCGGATTGAGCGCGGCGTGGTAATGGCGCTGCAGGTCGGCGAACAGGGCGGCATCGCCGGTCACCAGGCGCGCCTCGAGCAGGCTGGTTTGCACGGTGATGTCGGCCTGCGACTCGGTCATGCATTCGTCGATCGTGCGGATGCTGCTGCCGATCTCGAGGCCGAGGTCCCACAGCAGCTGGACCAGCTCCTCGAGCTTGCCGCGGGTGATCGCGTCGGCCGGCTCGGCCAGCAGGATCAGCAGGTCGACGTCGGAATAGGGGAACAGTTCGCCGCGGCCGTAGCCGCCCACGCCGACCAGCGCGCAGGCTGGCGGCAGGCCGGCGCCGCGCCACGCTTCGGTGAGCACCGCGTCGACGCTCTGGCGCAGCCCGCGCAGCAGCTTCTCCGGCTTGCCGTCGGCGCGGAAGGCGCCGATCAGCACCTGGCGCTCGGCCTTGAGCTGCTGCTTGAGCAGGTCGCGGGTGCGCGCTTTGGTGGCGGCGTCGGGCATCGCTTACGCCGTCGCGGCGGCGGCCTGCTTGAGCACGAGCGCCGGCGGCGGCGGCGTGCCGGCCGAGGTGGTCAGCACTTCGTAGCCGGTTTCCGTCACCAGGATGGTGTGTTCCCATTGCGCCGACAGACTGCGGTCCTTGGTTTTGATGGTCCAGCCGTCGCCCATTTCGCGGATGTCGCGGCGGCCGGCGTTGATCATCGGTTCGATGGTGAAGATCATGCCCGCTTCGAGCCGTTCGAGGGTGCCCGGCTTACCGTAGTGCAGCACCTGCGGCTCTTCGTGGAACACCGTGCCGATGCCGTGGCCGCAGAATTCGCGCACCACGCTGTAGCCGCTTTTTTCCGCGTGTTGCTGGATCACGTGGCCGATGTCGCCCAGGTGCGCGCCCGGCTTGACCTTCATGATGCCCAGCCACATGCATTCGTAGGTGACGTCGGAGAGGCGCTTGGCCAGGATCGACGGTTCGCCGATGAAGAACATGCGGCTGTTGTCGCCGTGGAAGCCATCCTTGATGACGGTGATGTCGAGGTTGACGACGTCGCCGTTTTTGAGGACCTTGTCGCCCGGGATGCCGTGGCAGATGACGTCGTTGACCGAGGTGCAGATTGCCTTCGGGTAGGGGGTGTAGCCGGGCGGGCAGTAATTCAGCGGCGCCGGGATGCTGCCTTGCACGTTGACCATGTATTCGTGGCACAGGCGGTCCAGTTCGCCGGTGGTGACGCCGACCTTGACGAACGGGGTGATGTAGTCGAGCACTTCTGCGCCGAGCCGACCGGCGATGCGCATGCCGGCGATTTCTGCGGGAGTCTTGATGGAGATGTTGGACATAATGGATCGCAATTCACAAAAATCGGTCGAGTCAGCGGCGGCGGG